>NZ_JBVUBB010000005.1:0-409083 GCF_055791185.1 Bradyrhizobium ingae | reverse complement strand
CGCGAACTCCCATACGGGCCCGCGACACATGACCGGTCGCATCAGAGGCCGGACAGATGTCAGCACCCGACTACGCGCAGCGCCTCACGAAAGATTCTACTTGCACTTACGGGGGCGTCCACAGATGGGAGGACAAGCTCTATCTCGCCACCACTGACGACCACGTCGTCGCGCTCGATGCCAAGACCGGCAAGGTGGTCTGGGATACGAAAGTGCAGGACTACAAGAAGGGCCAGTACATGACCCTGATGCCGCTCGTCGTCGACGGCAAGGTCATCGTCGGCGGCTCAGGCGGCGAACTCGGCGTGCGCGGCTATGTCGCCGCCTTCGACGCCAATGACGGCAAGGAATTGTGGCGCACCTTCACCATTCCGGGCGAGGGCGAACCCGGTCACGACACCTGGCAGGGCGATGACTGGAAGACCGGCGGCGGCTCGGCCTGGATGACCGGCACCTACGACAAGGATTTGAAAACGATCTACTGGGGCGTCGGCAACGCCGCGCCATGGCCCGGCGACAGCCATCCCGGCGACAATCTCTACACCTCGTCGGTGATCGCGCTCGATCCTGCCAACGGCAAGATCAAGACCTATCACCAGTACCACCAGAACGATTCCTGGGATTGGGACGAGGTCGACGCGCCGATGCTGGTCGATCTGCAACGCGACGGCCGCTCGATCAAGAGCCTGATCCATCCGGGGCGTGACGCGATCTTCTGGGTGCTCGAGCGCACACCGACGAAGATCAACTACGTCGCCGGCTGGCCGTTCGTCTCCACCGACGTCTGGAAGGGCATCGATGCCGAGAGCGGCCGACCGATCGTCGATCCCGCGCATAAGCCCGTGATCGGCAAGCGCGTTGAGTTCTGCCCGTCTCTGTGGGGCGGCAAGGACTGGCCCTCGGCGGCCTACAGCCAGAAGACCGGCCTCGTCTACGTTCCCGCCAACGAAAACTTCTGCGGCGGCTTCACCGGCGAGAAGGTGGCGCTCAAGCCTGGCGAACTTTGGCTCGGCACCAAGCCGGAAGACATCGGGCTGAAGGCGAAGCCCGGCGCGGATCATTTCGGCGAGCTCCAGGCCTGGGATCCCGCGACCGGCAAGAAGGTGTGGCAGCACGACTTCCCGAAGTCGCAGCTGTTCGGCTCGGTGACGGCGACAGCGGGCGATCTCGTCTTCGCCGGCGGCACCAACGACCGTTACTTCCGCGCCTTCAATGCCAAGACCGGCGAGCTGCTGTGGCAGCAGAAGACCAACTCCGGCATCATGGGCATGCCGATCTCCTATGAGATCGACGGCACGCAATATGTCGCGATCCAGTCCGGCTGGGGCGTCGACGCGCAACGCATCCAGGATGCGCTTGCGACCAACAACATCGGCATCGAGGCCAACGTGCCGCAGGGCGGTGTGATCTGGGTGTTCGCGTTGAAGAAGTAGGGCGGATCGACCTCGAGCGGCGCGGCCAGGGGGCGAGCGAATGCGGCGGACGAAGCGTCCGCCGCATTCTGCTTGTTCGGCAATGAGGCGGGCTTACTTGCCCTCGCGCTCGACCTTGCCCTTCTCCTTCGCGTTCATCTCCTTGACCTTCGGATCCTGACTGGACTGCCCCGTGGTCTGGCTGGTCGAAGCTGGTGGAGCGTTGCTTGGAAGCGAGGTCTGGTCAGGCGTAGAGGGACGCGTCGCGGTGGCCGGAGGCGTCGTGTTGCCCTGTGCTTGGCTTTGGGCCTGTGCAGTCAAAAGAAAGGCGCCCGACAGCACCAAGACTGCGAGCGCCCGTGAGGTGATGTCCATCGATCTCTCCTGTCAGATCGATGGCAACGGCGAACTGTCGCCTAACGTTCCCTCATCACGTCTCCAATTGCTTGCCGATCGGCAACGAGCGGATGCGCTTGCCGGTCGCAGCGAAGATCGCGTTGATCAGCGCCGGCGCGAATGGCGGTACGCCGGGCTCGCCGACGCCGCTCGGCGGCGTGTCGGGCCCCGGTGGCACGATATGGACGTTGGTCACCAGTGGAGATTCGTCGATCCGGATCACCGGGAAGTCGTCATAGTTCTTCTGCTGGACCTTGCCGTCCTTGAAGGTGATCTCGCCATATTTGGCGAGGCTCAGGCCCATGATCGCTGCGCCCTCGATCTGCGACTGGATGCGCTCGGGATTGACGAAGGTGCCGCAGTCGATGGCGGTGTCGACCCGCGGGATCGTCAGCTTGCCCTTTTCATCGACGGCCACTTCCACGATGGTCGCGATGTAGCTGACGAAGCTGCGATGCGCGGCGATGCCAAGGCCGTGGCCCTTCGGCACCTGGCGGCCCCATTCGCCCTTGTCGGCCACCAGCTCGACCACCTTGCGCAGGCGCGAGGTATCGATCGGGTAGCTGTCATAGGGCTCGCCATAGTTCCAGAGGTCTTTCACCGAGGCGAGCTTGACGATGCGGGGCGAGCCGATCAGCTCGAGCAGCATGTCCTTCTGGTCGCGGCCGGTGGCCTGCGCGATTTCGCCGACCATCGACTGCACGGCGAAGGCGCGCGGGATGTTGGAGACCGAGCGGAACCAGCCGATCCTGGTGTGGGCGGCCGCTTCCGGATTCTCGCAGGAGATGTTGGCGATCTCGAAGGGCATGTCGACGAGCCCCATGCCGAGCTCGAACGAGGCCTGGTTCACGGTTCCGGCCGCAAACGTCGAGGCGATGCTGGGGGCGACGCTGCGGTGGCGCCAGGCAATCACCTTGCCGCTCTTGTCGAGGCCCGCCTCGATCCGTTCGACCGAGACGGTGTGCAGGAAGCCGTTGTGGAGGTCGTCCTCGCGCGTCCACTGCACCTTCACGGGCGTGCCGAGCTCCTTGGAGAGCAGGGCGGCCTCGAGCGCATAGTCGCATTTCGACTTGCGGCCAAAGCCGCCGCCGAGCAGCGTCACGTTCACGGTCACATTCTGCTCGGGGATGCCGAGCGTCTTGGCGACGTCCTCGCGGGTGCCGCCGGGGCTCTGCACCGGCGCCCAGATCTCGGCCTTGTCGCCCTTGACGTCAGCAACCGCAACGGGCGGCTCCATGCTGACATGAGCGAGGTGAGGGATGTAGTACTCGCCGACGATCACCTTGTCGGCGCTCTTGAGCGCGGCATCCGCATCGCCCTCCTTGCGCACGACGAGACCGGGCTTGCGCGAGGCCTCCTCGAGCTCCTTGCGGTAGGCGACCGACTCGTACTTGCCATTCGGGCCGTCGTCCCAGACGAGCTTCAGCGCATCGCGGCCCTTGATCGCAGCGCCCGTATTGCGGGCGATTACGGCCACGCCGCCGAGCGGCTGGAACTTCGAGGGCCACGGCCAGCCGCGCACCTGCATCACCTTCTCGACGCCTGAGACCTTCATCGCGTCGGCCGGGTCGAACGAGACCAGCTTGCCGCCGGTCACCGGCGGGCGCGCGATGACGGCGTATTTCATGCCGGGCAGCCGCACGTCGGCGCCATAGCCTGCCTTCCCGGTGGTGATGTCGTGGAGGTCGACGATGCTGACCTGGCCCTTGGTGAGATAGCGGAAATCCTTCGGGTCCTTCAGCTTGAGGCTGTCGACGCTCGGCAGGGATTCCTTGGCTGCGTCGGCTGCGAGCTCACCAAAGCCGAGCTTGCGACCGCTCGCGCCGTGAACGACCTCGTGATTGACAGCTTTCACTTCCGTTGCCGGCACGCCCCAGCGTTTCGCCGCGGCCTGCTCGAGCATGATGCGGGCGGAGGCGCCGATCTGGCGCATCGGGATCAGATAGTGGCGGGTGCTGCGCGAGCCGTCGGTGTCCTGGTTGCCGAACTTGACTTCGTCGCCATGGGCCTGCTGCACCTTCACCCTCGACCAGTCCGCTTCCATCTCCTCGGCGACGATCAGCGGCAGGCTGGTGCGCACACCGGTGCCCATCTCGGAGCGGTGGGCGACGATGGTGACGATGCCGTCGGGTGCGACCGCAACGAACACGCGCGGGTCGACCACGACGCCGTGCGGCATCTTTCCGGCGCCGGTCTCATAGGCGAAGGCCTGGCGCGACATCACGGGCGCGGCGAGCACGAAGCCGCCGGTGACGCCCAGTCCCTTCAGGATGCTGCGGCGGGAAACCTTCTCGATCCTGACGTGCTTCTCGAAGCCGCGAAGCTTCTTTGGGTTGTCGATGAAATTCATGATCACACTCCCGTCGATGCGAGGTGGACGGCGTTCTCGATGCGCTGGTAGCAGCCGCAACGGCAGATGTTGCCGGCCATCGCCTCGCGAATCTGATCGTGTGACGGCTTGGGATTGTCCATCAGCAGCGCCGCGGCCTGCATGATCTGGCCGGCCTGGCAGAAACCGCATTGGGGAACGTTGACCTGGCGCCACGCCTTCTGCACGGGATGATCGCCGTTTGGATGCAGGCCCTCGATGGTCGTGACCTCGCGTCCGGCCACGTCATTGACCGAAGTGATGCAAGAGCGCACCGCTTCCTTGTCGACGATGACGGTGCAGGCGCCGCACAGCGCCTGGCCGCAGCCGAATTTGGTGCCGGTCAGTCCGACCTCGTCACGGAGAAACCAGAGCAGCGGAAGATCCGGGTCGCCATCCCAGCTTTGTTCCTGGCCGTTGATTTTGATCTTGATCATGATCGTTTCTCGCTCTTCTTAAGCCAATGATCTGATGGGCGTGATTGGTGCAGCGGCGTCCGCATCCCGTACTTCCGCATACCCAGGCAACTCCCGGGGCGGAGGGATGACGACGGGCGATGTCTGGAATGTGCTCGATACCTCCCGGCTGATTCTTGCTTGATGAATTTTGCGCGGCATCGTGACGAGCGTGATGCTAGCAGAAACCGGGCACGGCGGGCATCACAGCCGCTTGTGCTCGCGACCAGATTGCATCCCCGATTTGTCAAAAGCTGGGCGCCATCCGTCGCTTGCTCGTTGCGCGGTGCTGCAGAGCATCATTGCGACCGACATAAAAAAGCTTCGTCCGGCATGATCTACGCGGACGAAGCAGGAGACCTCAGTCGAGGGAGGGAGAACGCAGGGACGCAAGCTGTTCGAGCTGGCGGCACTGCGGAGTGAGTACAATTCTCGATGCTGCGGGAACCAGCCGCCTCACAAGCAAATGAGACGGTTATGCGGGTATGCGGGCGATCCGCTTTGCATCCGAATCCCGGAGCACCCGACCGGCTCGCTGGGGTCAGACCAGCGAGCCGAGAGGGGGCAAGACCGAACGCGTTGCCTCGGGCAGCCGCTAAGCAGCTCCGTGCCTACGCCGCCTTGGCCTTCGCGACGTGGGTCGCGATCGCGTCCATCAACGCCGGCGACAGGCAGTCATACGGTTCGAGACCGATTTCCTTCAGCCGCGAACGGATGCCGGCCATCTGCTCCGGCTTCACGCCCGATTCGATCACGGAGGAGACGAAGGCGGCAAATTGCGGCGCCTGCGAGCCCTGCTCCTGGAACAGCTCGGGATGGATGAAGTCGAGGCCGTAGAACGGGTGGCCCTTGTTCTCGATACGGCCGTACATGTGCGTGCCGCAGGCCTTGCAGGCGTAGCGCTGGATCACCGCCGACGGATCGACGATCTGCAGCTTGTCGCCGTTCTCGAGCACGGTGACGTTCTGGCGCGGCACCACGGCGACGACGGAGAACGTCGCGCCCTGCGGCTTCCAGCATTTGGTGCAGCCGCAGGCGTGGTTGTGCGCCACGTCGCCCTTGATGCCGACCTTGACCGGGTGGTCCTTGCATTTGCAGACCAGTGTGCCGCCGGCAAAGCTGCCGCTGCCCTGTTTGAGGCCATTGTCAATCGAGGGATGGAGAGCAACAGTCATAGGACGATCCTCCTTGTGGGTGATGGTTCTGGTTTAGTAGACGACGACCGAGCGGATCGACTTGCCCTCGTGCATCAGGTCGAAGCCCTTGTTGATGTCTTCGAGCTTCAGCACGTGGGTGATCATGGGGTCGATCTGGATCTTTCCGTTCATGTACCAGTCGACGATCTTGGGCACGTCGGTGCGGCCGCGGGCGCCGCCGAACGCGGTGCCTCTCCAGTTGCGGCCGGTGACGAGCTGGAACGGACGGGTGGCGATCTCCTTGCCGGCCTCTGCAACGCCGATGATGATCGATGTTCCCCAGCCGCGATGGCAGCATTCCAGCGCCTGGCGCATCACCGTGGTGTTGCCGGTGCAGTCGAAGGTGTAGTCGGCGCCGCCATCGGTCAGCGTCACCAGGTGCTGGACGATGTCGCCGGTCACCTTCTTGGGGTTGACGAAGTGCGTCATCCCGAACTTGCGGCCCCAATCCTCCTTGGAGTCGTTGATGTCGACGCCGATGATCTTGTCGGCGCCGGCCATCTTGGCGCCCTGGATGACGTTGAGGCCGATGCCGCCGAGGCCGAACACCACGACGTTGGAGCCCGGCGTGACCTTGGCGGTGTTGACGACGGCGCCGACGCCGGTCGTGACGCCGCAGCCGATGTAGCAGCTCTTGTCGAAGGGGGCATCCTCGCGGATCTTGGCGACGGCGATCTCCGGCAGCACCGTGAAGTTCGAGAAGGTCGAGCAGCCCATATAGTGATAGATCGGCTTGCCCTTGTAGGAGAAGCGGCTGGTGCCGTCGGGCATCACGCCCTTGCCTTGCGTCGCGCGGATCGCGGTGCACAGGTTGGTCTTTCCGCTCAGGCAGCTTTTGCACTGCCGGCATTCGGGCGTGTAGAGCGGGATGACGTGATCGCCAGGCTTCACCGAGGTCACGCCAGCGCCGATCTCGCGAATGATGCCGGCGCCCTCATGGCCCAGGATCGAGGGGAAGATTCCTTCGCTGTCGAAACCGTCGAGCGTGTAGGCGTCGGTGTGGCAGATTCCGGTCGCCTTGATCTCGACCAGAACTTCGCCGGTCTTCGGCCCCTCCAGATCGACCTCGACGATTTCAAGCGGTTTTTTCGCTTCGAAAGCGACGGCGGCACGTGTCTTCATCGTAAGCTCCTCAAATTCTCTGCCGGAGACGCCAAGAAGTTGTCTCGGCCGTGCTCCAATCGTTCATTTCCTGCCCATGCAGGAGTCTTCAGCCTTTGTATAGGGCTCCGTCTTGTCCTCATGCTTGCCCGGCCGCGCGCGGCCCCAGGCTTCGTTGGAGCGGGCGCGCAGATAGACGTAGAGATCGTCCATGTAGCAGGCCACGTTCGGATTATCGCCGAAGGCCGGCATCACGTTCTCCTGCGCGGTCGAGACGTTCTTGCGGCCTGAGGCGACGACGCCGAGGAAATCGGCGTAGCTCATGGTCTTCAGGGAGTCCTTCAACGCCGGAGCGTAGGTCGATCCCATTCCGTCCGGGCCATGACAGACATGGCAGTCCGAGTGATAGCGGCGGTATCCCGAATAGGTGTACCAGTCCACGGTCCCGTCGGCTGTAATCTTGTAAGTCGGATTTCCTTCCTTATCGAGCCACTCACCATTTTCGTTTTGCTTGACGGCAGCCGGGTCGCCCGAGCCGTCCGCGAAGGCAATTCCTCCGGACGCGACGAAGATCATCGCAGCTATGACAGAGCAGATTCTACGCAAGAGATTTTTCCTCGACAGCGCGCGTTGGAGACGAGCCGGCGCGTGGAGTTGATCCACGCGCCGGGACGATACGAGGTCGAGGCTAGTTCGGCAGCGAGAACACGGTCAGCGTGCCGCCGAGCGCCGTGTAGTTCGACAGTGCCGCGTAGCCGCCGACTGCGCCGAGACCGGCGGTCGGATCGGTCAGGCCTGCCGCCAGGCCGATGCCGGCCCAGCCGCCGACGCCCGAGAGCACTGCGACGTACTGCTTGCCGCCGTTCTCATAGGTCGTGACGTTGCCGATGATGCCGGAAGGAGTCTTGAACTTGTAGAGCTCCTTGCCGGTCTTGGCGTCGACCGCCTTCAGGTAGCCTTCGAGCGTGCCGTAGAACACCACGCCGCCGGCGGTTGCGAGCGCACCCGACCAGACCGAGAACTGCTCCTTGTTGGACCATACGATCTTGCCGGTCTTGCCGTCCCAGGCGATGAAGTTGCCCATGTTGGTCTCGCCCTGCGGCGGATACATCGAGAGCGTCGCACCCACATAGGGCTGGCCCGCGGTGTAGCTGACCTTGAACGGTTCGTAGTCCATGCAGACGTGGTTGGTCGGAACGTAGAACAGTTGCGTGTCCGGCGAGTAGGCTGCCGGCTGCTCGTCCTTGGTGCCGAGCGCGGCCGGGCAGATGCCCTTCACGTTATGGTCTTCGCCGGCCTTGTCGGTCGACGCTGCGTCGAGAACCTTCGGACGGCCATAGGTCGGCGAGTTCTTGTCCATGTCGACGCCGGAGGTCCAGTTCACCTTCGGATCATACTTTTCGGCGACCAGCAATTCGCCGGTGGCGCGATCGAGCGTATAGCCGAGGCCGTTACGATCGAAGTGCGTCAGCAGCTTGCGTGCCTGGCCGTTGATCTGCTGATCCGAGAGGATCATCTCGTTGACGCCGTCATAGTCCCACTCGTCGTGAGGCGTCATCTGGTAGACCCACTTGGCAACGCCGGTATCCGGGTTGCGCGCCCAGATCGTCATCGACCATTTGTTGTCGCCGGGACGCTGCTTCGGGTTCCAGGTCGATGGGTTGCCCGACCCGTAATAGATGAGATTGAGTTCGGGGTCGTAGGAGATCCAGCCCCAAGTCGCGCCGCCGCCGATCTTCCACTGATCGCCTTGCCAGGTCTTCAAGCTGGAGTCTTTGCCGACCGGCTTGCCGAGCGCAGTGGTCTTGTCGTCGACCAGGATCTGATCATCCGGCCCTTCCGAATACCCACGCCAGGCCAGCTTGCCGGTCTTGATGTCGTAGGCGGTCATATGGGCTTGAACGCCGAACTCGCCGCCGGAGATGCCGATCAGCACCTTGTCCTTGACGACCATCGGCGCCGATGTGCCGGTCTCGCCCTTGGCGGGATCGCCGTTCTTCGCGGTCCAGGCTACCTGACCGGTCTTGGCATCGAGCGCGACGAGCGTGGTGTCGGCCTGATGCAGGAAGATCTTGCCGTCGCCATAGGCCAGGCCGCGATTGACCGTGTCGCAGCACATCACCGGGATGACGTTCGGATCCTGCTTCGGCTCGTACTTCCAGATGATCTTGTTCTCGTTGGAAAGGTCAATGGCGTAGACCTTGTTCGGGAACGGCGTGTGGACGTACATCACGTTGCCGATGATGAGCGGCCCACCTTCATGGCCGCGCAGCACGCCGGTGGAGAAGGTCCACGCGACCTGCAGCTTGCCGACGTTCTGTGCGTTGATCTGGTTGAGCTTGGAGTAGCGGGAATTGGCGTAGTCGCCCGTGGGCATCACCCAGTCTTTCGGGTTTTGCGACATCTTGTTCAGCTCGTCATTGGCTGAAGCGCTGCCGACGGCCAGAACCGCCGCAGAGCCAAGATACGTCGCCAGTAGCACCTTGCGCATAGTCATTCCTCCTAGGTCTCGTTTATTGTTTCCGAAGCATTGCGTACCGCTGGGCATTAGCGTCCAGCGTCTGCTCGTGCAGGGCGGTCACGATTGGGACCAGAAACGATGCTGTGCTGTTTCCTCCTCCTGGTGTGAGCCACAGGTCCGCTTGCAGGTACGGCCCGTTTCTTGTTGTTCCTGGCACAATCCGTAACCGGTTCGTAAACGGGAAACTTGCCCAAGAGAGAAGGGCATTTGCTTGACAGCGCAAAGCCGCGAACTTTTTGATTTTGCAGTAGCGAATTCAGCATCTTCTGTGCCGCCTCGCCGCGGGCACTGCACTCAGGTTCCCCTTGACGGCGCTGCAACTAAGGCCGAGGATCGGTCAATTAAGGATGGCAGACGGAGCACTGGCGCTTGCTCCAAAGACCGCCCTAATTTGAGGTAAACGTCGCTTCATCGTGACAAGGGGCCTCTGGCGGCACCCATCACGATTTGAATCAAATCAGTGGCTGGGATCATGTCCGACACAATACACACACTCAGCACGACCGGACTTACGCCGAAGAGGCAGATCCAGAGCTGGGTCGACGGGCTGACGAGCCTGTGCGGGCATTTCGACGTCGATCCGCTGGAAGCGTCCGCGCTCGAGGGTCGCATCGACTACACCACGGTGTCGCGCCTGAAACTCTGCCAGATCGAGGTGAGCCAGCATCGCATCGCGCACACGCATGCGCGCGCAAAGGCCAACGAGCACCCCTACATCAAGATCCATTTCCAGACCTACGGCGTCTCCTATTTCGAGCAGGAAGGCCGCCACATCGAGCTGATGCCCGGCGATATCATCGCCTATGACGTGTCCTGTCCGCACTCGATCATCAGCCCCGCCTTCACGCGGCATGACGTGGTGATCGTGCCGAAGGCGCTGCTGCGCGATCGCGGCTTCCCGTCCCAGCGGATGCCGGCCTGCAAGCTGTCGGCGCGCACCGGCACGGGGCGAATCGCCCACGACTTCGTCCACGCCACTTTCGACGAAGCCGCAAAGCTCTCGGCGAACAGCGCGGTCGGCGTTGCCGATTCGCTGATCGACCTGCTGCTGTTGCCGCTGCGCGAGGCCGACACGATGTTCGATCGGGTCGGGCCCGAGGCAATGTATGTACGTGCCCAATTTTTCATCCGCGAGCATCTGCGTGATCCGGATTTGTGCATCGACCAGATTTCCGCCGAGCTCGGCTGTTCCAAGCGCTATCTGCACATGCTGTTCAGCGAGCGTGGCACGACAGTGAGCGACTATATCTGGCAGGCGCGCCTTCAGAACTGCCGCCAGGAGCTCGAGGCCCATGCCGGCAAGACCATCACCGACGTCGCCTTCTCCTGGGGCTTCTCGAGCTCGTCACATTTCAGCCGCGTGTTCCGGAAGTACTTTGGCGTCGTGCCGTCGTCGATCCACAAGGCGCAGCAGAGCGCCGTCGTCTCGGAAGAGAACTAAGCGCGCGGTGCCTGCTTCATCGCGAGCAGGCTGGTCTTCCATCTGCGATGATTCCCCTGCTCATCAAGACGCCTTCGATGGCCTTGCTTGCGTCGTGAGGCGCTGCCTGCCGTAGCAATGATGAAATTCCGCCGCACGAAGATTGGCTGCCATGTCGCTGCCAGCTTTGCGTGTGCACCACGAGCCGCGTAGACTTCGAACCATAGCCCCGGCTGGCGACCTATTTCGATTCCATTGGCGAGCCGGGACGCTCGAGCCGGGAGGGTCTTAAAATGATATCGCGTCGATCCATGACATTCGCGCTTGCAGGCACGCTGCTCTGTGGTCCGGCCTGGTCGGCATCCCCAAACGCCGTCAAGATGTTCGATACGGACAATGACGGCACGCTCGATCTCGCCGAGGTGAAGAAGGCCGCGGCTGCGGTGTTCGCCAAGCTCGATCCCGATCATGACGGCACGCTCGACGCGCGCGAGCTGCGCGGACGGTTGACTGCCAAGGAGCTTGCAGCCGCTGATCCGGATCACGACGGAACGCTGACACTGGATGAATATCTCGCCGTCGTGGAGCAGCGCTTCAATGCCGCCAATCCCGACAAGGACGGCACGCTCGATGCCAAGGAACTGAGGTCGCCTGCGGGACGCGCCCTGCTGCGGCTGCTCAGATGAGTGCCCGAGCGCGCCTTCAGGCTTGCGGCTAGTTCGTCAGCGCATCCGGGCAGGTGATCGGACGCAGCCTTGCGCCGCGCTTGTCGGGCGGCACGTTGCAATCATCGATCCGCTGTTCATCCGTCCATTTCGGACCCAGCCTTTCCTTGCCCGTGAGCGTTGCCTTGCCGGTGAGTGTTGTTGTCGCGCCCGATGGCGGAGCGGCTCGCTCGTTACGCCGCTCGCCGGCAATTGCCGGACACGCAAGACCCGCAAAGATCAGCGACATCAGGAATCGTCTGCAGAATGTGGCCATGAATCTCTCCGATATCCCCCGCGCCGGTGCGACTACATCGCAATCAATTCTGCTCCGCCACCCGGAACCTGTGACGCGCCGACCGGTTTGTCCCGCGACATCCCGCATCGCATCGGGGCAGAGCGGCGGGAGGAGAGGAGATCGAGATGAACACGAAACGCCTGGTTTTGACCGCATGCTCCATCATGGTCCTGAGCGTCGGCAGCGCGATCGCGGGTCCTTGCAACACCGGCAGCGCAACCACCAACAAGGACGCGGGCTCGGGGCCGGTGACCGTCGGATCGGCGCAGCAGTCGCAAGGTTCTGCGCAAGGTTCTGCGAATGATACGAGTCAGCATCCGCCGACCAGCACGATGAATCGCGCCAGCGGTGAAACGGCTGCGTCGTCTGAAGATGCGCAGCGGCAGATGCAGAGTCAGCCGACCGCGGCACAACGTGCCGAAGGCGCAAAGACGAATCCGCAAACGGCTGACAAGGGTTGTTGAGTCAGCGTGCATCGGCACCGGGAAATTCTCCCGGTGCGATGGACTCGGGAAAGTCTCCCGATGCATCGCACAAGGCTGTGAACGCGTTTGCCCGACAGCGAAGATGTTTTGTCCGAGAGAGAACTGGATTTGCAAAGAATCGAACAAGAAATGTTCGGTGTGCGATTACGGGCTTGCGTGATCGGCGATGCAGCCCTAGGTTTTGCCTCGCGCGATGTCGCGCTCAATACCTTGGGAGACCCCGATGGCTTGGAAAGCTCCGAAGATCGTAGAAGTGTCGGTCGGCATGGAAATCAACATGTACGCCTGCGCTTCGCGCAAGTAAGACGATCCTGACGACCTGCCGCGGCTTCAACGGTCGACACCGTTGAAGCCGTGGCAGTGTCAGCAAGCCCGATGTTTCGACGCGTGTCGAATTGATCGCTCTCCTCCCTGAAGTCGTCACTCTCCTCCCCAAATATCTTGCCTCCCGAAGTATCTTGGTCTGAAGCCACACCCGGGACGGCTTCGACAACCATCGCTCCAAAATCTCGACTCAATCACTGCCGCAGTGTGTTACGCTGACCCTTGGTCAGCGCTGTTGCCGCTTCTGGAGCGGGCGCGCTTGCGGGAGCGGGGATGCGGAGGATTGCACACGGGGTCTTGATTGTCGCCGCATGCGCTCTCGCGCTCGCGCCGTTCTGCACGCATGCCGAAGAGGGCTTTGATACCGAGCACATCTTCGGCTTCATGATCGGATCGGATGTCGGAAATCCCGGCGAGCGCGAATTCCAGAGCCAGACGACGGGGCGGTTCGGCAAGGGCGGCGGGACCTATCGCGCGCTCGGTCAGGAAGTCGAGATCGAGCTGGTGCCGCTGCCGAACTTCCGTGTCGAGATCGGCAGCAGCGTCGCGCTGCACGACATCACCGGCGTCCCCGATATCGACAACCGCCGCCAGCTCAACTTCCAGGGGTTTTCGCTCGACCTGCGCTATCGCCTGCTCGATCGCGAGACTGGGCCGTTCGGGTTGACCGTTGCAGCCGAAAGCCATGGCGAGCGCATCGACGAAATGACGGGCGCGAAGGCTCGCAGCTACGGCACCGACTTCACCCTTGCATTCGATCGCGAGATCATCCCGAATTTCGCGATCGGCGCGCTCAACCTGATCTATCAGCCGGAATGGACGCGGTTCGAGATTCCCGACTTGTCCGACAAGAGCTCAACGATCGGCGCGGCGTTCGCCGGCATGGTGCGGGTGCGCCCGAACATGCTGCTCGGCGCCGAGCTGCGCTACTTCCGGCAGTATGAGGGCATCGGGCTCGGCGACCTCGCCGGCCAGGCGCTGTTCGTCGGCCCCACCGCCTATTTCCAGCTCTCCGACAGCTCGCGCCTGACGGCGAGCTGGAGCACGCAGGTGTGGGGACGCCCCGCGGGGTCGGGAGCCAATCTCGACCTCGTCAATTTCGAGCGCCACCAGGCGCGATTGGTGTTCGGCGTCAATTTTTGAGTTCAAATCGAAACGTGGCCGCATCGGAGGTGCATCTCTCCTCCTTGCGGGAGAGGTCATCGAGGGTGGATCAGCAGGTTCCGCGCCGCATCCTCACGCCGGTTTGAAACTTCGGGTCGGATCGGGCGTAGGTCACTTATGGTACTTCTTGGCGATTACGAGGGATTTCAGGCATGAATCCGATTGATCTGATTGTGACTGTCTGCGCGGTGCTCTCGCCGGCCACCTGCGAGGAGCAGCATCTGGTGTTCGCCTATGGCGGCTCGCCGGCGCAATGCGCGATGGCAGCCCCGCCCTATATTGCGCAATGGATTGGCGAGCATCCGAAGTGGCAGGCCGTGCGATGGCGCTGCGAATATCCGCACAGCAACGACAAGGCGGATGCGGGCGGAGCAAAGTCCGCCGCCTGAGCCGTCGCGTTATTTGGTGCAGTCCTTCAGGTCCTTGTCGGCGATCGAGAACACGGCGTCCGCCTTGATCTCGATATCGCGCACAACGCAACTCCGCGAATTGGGATAGCTGACCTTGGCGTCGTAGCGGCCGGGCTCGATGCCCGTGATGCGCAGCCGCTCGTCATGGTCGACCTCCTTGTCCTTGTCGTTCAAGGTCTGGTTCGGTCCCCATTCGGTCTTGCCGGCGGGTGAGAGCTGGAAGCCGGAGATGGTCTCCGAGGTCAGATTCCAGAGCCGGACGCCTTTGCCCTTGCCCTGCGCGGCGGCTTCGCCCGCGCACGCCACCACCACGATCAAAGCCAGACACCAACGCATCATCGGCCGCTCCTCCTCATGCCGTCATTCTCTGATGACGCGCTCGACGTTCCTTGCCTTGTCGAAATTCTTCGCGCGGTCAAGTCCGATCGGTGCGATCAGCCTGGTCGAGACGAGATCGGCGCCCTCGAAATCCGTGCCGATGACGGTCGCGCCGCTCAGATCCGCGCCGCCGAGCTGGGCGCCTTTGAGCGAAGCACCGGTGAGGTCGGCGCCCTTGAGCCCGGCGAATTCGAGATCGACGCGTGAGAGGTCGGCGTTGCGCGCATTCAGTCCCGAAAGCTTCGCCGAGCGCAGCACCGTCCGCATCAGCCCCATCGACTGGTTGCGCATATCGGCGCCGAGATTCGCGTCCGCGATGGATGCGCCAATCAGGCTCGCACCGGAAAGGTCCGCGGCGATGCGCGCCCCGGTGAGATCGGCGCCGTCCAGACGCGCGCGCGCCATCTGCGCGGCGAACAGATTGGCGCCCTTCAGGCTTGCGCCGGTGAGGTCCGCCTCGAGCAGCCAGGCCTGATCGAGGATCGCGCGGTCCAGCCGCGCGCCGGCGAGCTTCGTCTTGTTGAGCCGCGCCGCGCGGAAGATGGCGCCGGAGAGGTCCAGCCCCGAGAGATCGAGGCCCGACAGCCGCTTGCTGGTAAAATCGGCCGGCGTGGCCGTTGCCAGGATGGTTTCGACCTCCGGCCTCGTCATTTCGGCCGAGACCATTGCGGGCGAGGTGAGGTCGACGTCGCGCATCATGTCCTGCGCGTTTGCCGCGAACGCGGCCAGCGCGAGGCCGAGCGTCGTGAGCGTGACCGTTGGCTTCATCATCAGGCTCCGCTTCGAACCTGCTTAGCACGCGGCCGGTGCGGCCGCCTATGAAACATCGCGCCCGGCGCGCTCGCCTTGCGTTCGCCGTACGAGGCCGGCCTTGATGGCGGCGATCTCGGCCTCGCCGCGCGCGCCGCGGGGGATGCCGATGGGCACCTCGGCCAAGATCCGCGCCGGACGCGGCGACAGGAAGAACAGGCGGTCGCCGAGGCGCACGGCATCGTCGAGGCTGTGCGTCACCAAAAGCGTCATCACCGGCCGGCTTGCGACCAGCGTTGCGATCTCCTCGCGCAAGCGGCCGGCCAGCGCGTCGTCGAGCGAGGCGAGAGGCTCGTCGAGCACCAGCAGGTCGGGCTCGACCGCGAAGGCGCGGGCAAGCGCGACGCGGCGCGCAAGCCCGAGCGACAATTCGCCGGGATAGTGGCTGCGATGAGCATCCAGCTCGAGGATCTTGAACAGTTCGGAAAGCTTGACGTCGTCGACGTCGGGCGCTGCCAGCCGCACGTTCTGCTCGACCGAGCGCCACGGCAACAATCGCGGCTCCTGGAACACCATGCCGATGCGCGCGTCCGGAGGGCGCGTGATGTCGCCCCGGAAATCGTGGTCGAGACCCAGGATGATGCGCAGCATCGTGCTCTTGCCGCAGCCGGACGGGCCGACGAGGACGCCGACCTCGCCGGCGCCGAGCGAGAACTTGACCGGCGCGAGCACCTCGTGCGTCCCGCCGGCCGCGCTCGTGAAGGTCTTGCCTAAAATGTCGACTTCAAGCCGCACGGGGCCGCCACCGGGTTGAGCGGGTTTCAAACGGCTGTACCAGCAGGGTTTCGATAACGAGCACGACAGCCGCAAAGGTCAGCGAATAGGCGAGCAGGCGCGGGGTGTCGAAAAGCTGGAAGGCGACGCCGATCTCGAAACCGACACCGTTCGGCCGTCCCAGGAGTTCGGCGACCAGCACGATCTTCCAGACCAGCGACAGGCCGGAGCGCGCGGCCGCGGCGACATAGGGCGCAAGCTGCGGCAGCACGACATGACGAAAGGTGCGCCAGCGCGACATCGCAAACACCGTCGCCATCTCGTCGAGCGAGCGGTCCAGCGCCCGCGTCCCCTCGCGCAAGGTGACGACCGCGGTCGGCAGCTTGTTGATGGCGATTGCTGCGATGGCTGCAGCTTCGGTGAGACCGGCCCAGATATAGGCCAGCACGATCACGACCAGCGCGGGCAGGTTGAGCAGCAGGATCAGCCAGGGATCGCCGAGCCGATCGGCGAGCCTGTTCCGGCCCATGAGATAACCGATGGCGCTGCCGAGCGACATCGCCAGCACGAAGGCCAACACGACGCGTGCCAGCGTCGCGCCGAGATGCAGGAACAGCGCGCCGGAGGCTGCTTCGGCGATCATCACGTTGAGCACTGCAGGCGGCGAGGGCAGTTTCGCGCCGCCGACGAACAGCGCCGCGATCCACCAGATCGCAATAAACAGGGCAAACGAGACGAGACGCAGCAACGTCAGTCTCCGCCGGGTGTGTGATAGAAGGTGCCGGGATCGAGCTCCGGCGCCGGCCCGACCAGGTCCCGGCCGCCGACCTCGGCGAGCACGCGATAGAGCACGCGCGCATCCGCCTCTTCGTCGTCGATGCTTCGGTGCGGAATGCCCTCGCGATAACGGTTGCGATAGGCCTGAAGCAGGGCGGGATCGCTTGTGCCGGTCAGCGGCGCGACCTTCTCCCATGCGGCGTCCGAGGTCGTCAGCAGCTCCTTGGCCTTGCGTGTCATCGCGATGAAGCGCGTCAGGACCTCGCGGTGGCTCGCCGCCCAGCCTTCATCGAAGACGTAGCCGACTGCGGCGACCGGTCCCTTGGCGCCGAGCTTGGGCAAAATCTCCTCGATGCCGGCGAGGCGGCGAAAGCCCTTGGCTTCGAGCTGGGCGCAGAAATTCCAAAAGTTGAGACTTGCATCCATCTCGCCGTCGAGCGCCTTGGCGGCGAGCAGCGGCGGGGCGCCATAAACGATGCTCGCATCCGACTTGAGGTCGATCCCGTCCTGCTTCATCCGCGCCTGCAGCAGCAGCCAGCTCTTGTCGATGGCACCGCCGGCGACGCCGAACTTGCGGCCCTTCAGGTCCGCGAGCGTCTTGATCGGTGATGAGGCCGGTACCATCACCGCGCCGAGCGCGCTCGAATAGGGATAGAAGGTCAGCTTGGCGCCGAGCGCACGCTCGCGCGACACCCACAGCCAGTCCGAGAGCATGATGTCGGCATTGCCGGCGCGCATTGCGATCTTGCCGGCCTCCGTGCTCGCAAGCTCGGTGACCTCGAGCGACAGATTGGCGGCCTTGTCGAGGCCCTGGTCGCGGATCGCAGCCAGTTCCCAGGAAAAAGTCCCGGTTTTCTGCACCGCGAGGCGGATTGTGTCCGCGGCGTGGCTGGTTGCGCTCTGCGTCAGCGCGAGAGCAATCGACACGGCCAATGTTCGAACCAGGCGTCCCATCACTTCCAGGCCATTTCCCTAAGACGTGTGCTTTTCAGAACAATAGGCATAGCATAGTTTCCATCGCAACCACGGGAGGACGGCCATGATCTCAGCACGACAGATACGACCGATTGTCGCCGCTCTGGCCGTGCTCGCCGCCACCGCGATGGCCGCGCGGGCCGAAGAGGCCAACGATTACCCGACCGCGGCGCGCGCCGAATACGTCTATGGTTGTATGAAGGCCAATGGCGAGACCCGGCAGGCGATCGAGCAATGCTCGTGCTCGATCGACGTCGTTGCCTCGATCGTGCCCTATGAACGATATGTCACTGCCGAAACCGCACTCAGCATGTCGCAGGTACGCGGAAACCTCGGCACCCAGTTTCGCACCTCGGAGCAGGCGACATCAGCCGTCAATGATTTGAGGCGCGCCCAGGCCGAAGCCGAGGTGAGGTGTTTCTGATTCTCGCCCCCGGGACGGTGCTTTCCCTTGTCCCCTCGCGGGAGAAGGTGGCGCGAAGCGCCGGATGAGGGGTTCTATCCGCGAATTCCAATGTAACAGAAGCACGCGCGGAGAGAGACCCGCGAAGCCAGCGCAAGCGGCGCCAATCAGATCCCCGGCTTCTCCACATCCCACTCATTCCGGAACATATGCCCGTCCGTATCCGTCGCCTCCGCGCGGAGACGCTTCGCACCATTCGAGACGTAGGTGAAACGGATGTTGGGATCTTCCGAGATCGAGATGCCGCCTTCCACCGCGAGCACGAGGCTGTCGTCCTGCCAGAGCCTGAGCTGGTTGACGAAGAAGGCGGGAATGTAGAGTTGCGTGACCTGATCCATCTGCAGGCCGGAATTGTTGGGATGGCCGATCATGATCTGCGCCTCGCGGATCCGGCTGGCGGGCGCTTCGTCGGCGCGCGCGAATTGCCGGTAGCGCATCTGGCCGAGGCGGTTTTTGGCTTCCTCGGCATTCTTCGCCGCCGGCGCGGAGCAGCCGCCGGATGCTTTCACATAGGTCTTGCTGACATAGAGCTGCCCGTCGCTGAGCTCGGCGACGGCGTGGACGTCGGTATAGTTGTTGACCCGCACGCGCGTTGAGATCTCCGACACATTGGCATCCGGCCCGAGCTCGAACTTCGCGGCCATCGGTGCGGGGTTGCGATCGATCACCAGCGTGATCGCGCGGATGCGCCTGTTGTCGCCGGGCGAAAGCTTTGCGCGCAGCGTGACCGGAACGATGGCCGCATCTTCCGCACGATAGGGCATCTCGATGCTGATGACGTCATTGCCGTCATTCATCGGGCGGTTGTTGAAGATGTCCTGTACGAGGCCCGGCCAGGGATCATAGGCCTCTTCCGTGCGCGCAGGCGTTGCCGCAAGGGCGATCCCGAGCAGGACGGCCGCAAATGTCAGGCGAAGCGAATGTTTGATCATGCGCGTAGCTCTCGCGGTGACGAAGCAGGGCGGCAGCGTAGCGCTCCTGCTACTCCCATTCAATTTCCGAAAATGCTGCGGTTGCGTTGCGGGCGTTGTAGTCGTCGAACAATTGCCAGCGCCCATGCTCGCTTGCGCCCGCCTTGTCCGCAGCCGCCCTGATCGGCTCGCCCTTTTGATTGAGCGCGCGCACGTCAGCGAGCAGGGTTTCGAGATAGCGGCGCTCATCGACGAGTGCTGCAGGCCAATCGCTCACGGGACCGTGACCGGGAATGACGCGCTGTGCCGGCAAGGTTTCGAGTTGGTTGAGCACCGCGAGCCACCCGCGGACGCTGCCGTCCACTACGGGAACATGGCGGAGGAAGACGAGATCGCCGGCAAACAACGTCTTGCTCGCCTCGTCCAGCACGGTCAGGTCGTTGTCGCTGTGCGCGGCCGGCCAGGCCTTCAGGATGAGACTGCGCGATCCCAGATCGAGCCGTAGTGTGTCGGCGACGAGCACCGTCGGCGGCACGATTCTGACGGGATCGATCAACTCCGCGCCCATGGTCCGGCGGAAATTGTCCAGATAGAACGGCCCGCGTGCCGCAAGCGCCTGCGGGAGCTTCGCGTGGCCGACGAAGTTCGTGCCGTCGTGGACGAAGGCCACATTGCCGAAAACGTGGTCGGGATGGCCGTGGGTATTGATGACGTAGCGGATGGGCTTGTCGGTCCGCGCCCGTACGGCGGCGAGCAGTGCTTCGCCTTCGCGGACACTGCCGCCCGTGTCGATCACCGCGACCGCGTCCGTGCCGATGATGAAGCCGACATTGGCGATTGCGCCCTCGTTCTCGGCGTTCATGAGGGCAATTGACCCGGCGTGCACGAAAATTCCGGGGGCGACTTCGCTCACAGGCAATTCAGGTGGGGTCGCGCGTGCTAGCGTCGTCAGCCCCAGCAGGGCAAGCACCGCGATCACCCGAGCGACATGCGCCATCTTTACGCCTCAGTTCCGATCTTCGCGTGGCCTTGCACTGCAACAAGTCAAATCATAGAGCGAAGTCACCAAGAAACTTCGCCGGTCATGGCGCGTAACGTGATCCATGGATAGCATTCAATCAAGAAAACAGGAGGAAGCGCGATGATGGAGGCCGGACGACATCGTCGCTGGTTGTTCTCGGTGTTGGCGATGGCTGCACTATCTGTCGCTGATGGCGCCGCGCGCGCCCAGACCACCGACAGCGGCGATCTTTCCTTCGAATTGGTCGATCCCAAAGTGCTGCGCGTCTGTGCCGATCCGCGCAACCTGCCGTTCTCCAACGAGAAGGGGGAGGGCTTCGAGAACAAGCTGGCGGAGTTCTTCGCCGAGAAACTCCAGAAGAAGCTTGACTACGTTTTCTTCCCGCAGGCGACAGGCTTCGTGCGCATGACGCTGGGCGCCCATCGCTGCGACGTCATCCTGGGCTATCCGCAAGGCGACGATCTCGTCCAGGGCACCAATCCCTATTACCGCACCTCCTATGCGCTGATCGCCAAGCAAGGCAGCGGGCTGGAGGACGTCGATACGCTCGAGGACGAGCGGCTGAAGGGCAAGCATATCGGCATCATCGCCGGCACCCCGCCGGCGACCAACATGGCGATCGCGGGCCTGATGGTGAACGCAAAGCCCTATCCCCTGATGATCGACACGCGCTTCGACAATTCGGCGCAGGCGATGATCGACGATCTCGCTGCCGGTACGATCGAGGCCGGCGTGCTGTGGGGGCCGATGGCCGGGTTCTACGCGAAAAAGGCGGCGCAACCACTCCATGTCACACCGCTGGTGAAGGAAACCACCGGGCCGAAGCTCGTCTATCGCATCGGCATGGGCGTGCGCCCCGCCGACCAGAACTGGAAGCGTCAGCTCAACAAGCTGATCCAGGAGAACCAGGGCGAGATCAACAAGATCCTGGTCGATTTCGGCGTGCCGCTGCTCGATGAGAGCGACCGGCCGCTCGGCGCGGAGACCGCCAAGAAATCGCCATGAAGAAATCGCCGTGACCAAATCGACATGAGCACGTTGCCATGAGGCGGCATCTTGCCGCTGCGCTCGTTGTCGCAGCGCTTCTGGCGCCGACATTCGCGCAGCAGCAGGAGCCGTTCGAGCCCGAGGGCTATCGCTCCGACAATTACCGCGCGCCGGTGCCGGCGACGCTCACTGGCGCGCGCGTGCTGACGACGGCAGAGGCGGAGGCGATCTGGCGCGAGAAGAGCGGCGCCTTCATCGACGTGATGCCGCGCCCGCCGAAGCCCCGGAATCTTCCCGCGGGCACGGTCTGGCGCGATACGCCGCGCTTCGACATCCCCGGGAGCATCTGGCTGCCGGACACCGGCTATGGCGCGCTGCCGCCGGCGATGGAGGACTATTTTCGCCGCGGCCTTGAACGCGCCTCGCACGGCAGCAAGTCGGCGCTGCTTGTGATCTACTGCCTCGCCGATTGCTGGATGTCGTGGAACGCGGCCAAGCGCGCGCTCAGCTATGGCTACGCCAACATTGCCTGGTATCCCGAGGGCACCGACGGCTGGGAACGTGGCAGGCTCATGACATCAGAGGTCCAGCCGGAGCCGCGGCCGGATGAAAGCAAATAGCCGGTGCGCGCGAGGCGCGGCTACTTCGCCTTTTGCAGCTTGGTGATGGTTTTGGAGCCGTTGGCATCGGTGGAGAAGCTTACGCGATCGCCGGCATGCACGCTCTCGAGCATGCCTGCATCCTTGGCCTTGAACTCCTGCACCGGCCCCGTCGCGCCGCCATTGGCGCCGACCGTGCCACCCTGCACCTCCTGGATCGAAATGGTGCTGTTGAGCCGATCGATCTTGGTGATCATTCCGTTCATGTTGTCTTCGGCGACAGCCGCTGACGCAAGCATGCCGATGGCCGCAGCGCTGGCGAGAAGGAGTTTTGCTGTTCCCATCGAGGCCTCCTGACGTCTAGGATTCACTTCGACAAGACATCTTAAATAGATTTGGTTCCGGCCGACAGTGTGGCAAAGATCAGCGGTTCCCACCGGATAGCGGGAACCTTTCTCGCACAGGTGTCAGCGAGGCTGACGCTATTCCATTTCCTGCTGGATCACGCGTCCGAGCGCGAACAGGCGCTGGTCGATCGCCGTCGGCACCTCGCAGACGAAGCGCACCACCTTGCGGCGGTCCTCGAAGATGCGGGTCTCCCAGATCAGCTGATTGGACAGCGCGTCGACCTTGGCGTCGTCGCGTGGGGTGACGCCCTGCAGCCTCTGGAGCTCGATGGTATCGTCGCGGACCTTGTCGGCGGCCTCGCGCTGCTTGCGGCTGACTCGCTCGAGCCCGTTCATCACCGAGGAGCGCTGGGCGTTGAGCGTGTCGAACAAGCCGGCGAACAGGAGCTTCGCATTCGTGGTCTTGTCGGCGGCGGAGCTTGCCAGAAACTCCTTCACGGATTTTTCGGCCTCGTCCAGCGGCGTCTTGCGCGCCGCCAGCTTCGAGACCAGCGTGCTCACCTTGGCATTGTCTTTCCACTTGTCCTGGACGTCGTCGAGCGGCGGGCCGGCCCAGACCGCGGCGAGCGAGACTTCCGGGACTTTTGCCTGCGTGCAGGGCCAGTCGGGATAGCGCGGATCGGCCGCACGCGAGGCTGCGGTCGATGCCGCGAGCGCCAGGGCGGCTATGGTCCAGATCCGCAATCTCATCCTTCGCCTCCCGCGGGCCCGCGTCGCGCCAGCCCTCGCGACGGATCATAGGCATAGATCGCGCCGATCATGAAGACGATTGTGCAACTCGCCACCACCGCCAGCGAGATCCAGTTGATCTGCCCATAGAGCGCGAACCGGATCAGCTCGACCGCATGGGTGAACGGGTTGGCCTGGCAGACATAGTAGAGATACGGGCTGCCTTCCTGCACCCGCCACAGCGGATAGAGGGCCGATGAGGCAAAGAACATCGGGAAGATCACGAAGTTCATCACGCCGGCGAAATTTTCGAGCTGCTTGATGCCGGAGGAGATCAGCATCCCCAGCGATCCCAGCATCAGGCCCGACAGCACCAGCGCCGGCAGCACCGTGAGATAGCCGAGCGGCGGCGGCGTGATGTCCCAGGCCCAGGCGATCACCAGGAACGCGTAAACCTGCAGGAGCGACACGGCAGTGCCGGCGAGCAGCTTGCAGAACAGCAGGAACCAGCGCGGCAGCGGGCTCACCAGCAGCGTGCGCATATTTCCCATCTCGCGGTCATAGACCATCGAGAGCGAGGACTGCATGCCGTTGAAGAGCTGGATCATCGCCATCAGCCCGGGCGCGATGTAGACCTCGTAGAGGATGTAGGTCTCGTAGGGCGGGATGATCGAGATGCCGAGCACCTGGCGAAAGCCGGCGGCGAAGATGAACAGCCAGACCAGCGGACGCACCAGCGCGGAGATGAAGCGCTCGCGCTGGTGCAGGAAGCGCAGGCCTTCGCGCCAGACGATGCCGGTGAGGCAGGTCATGTAGGCCGAGAGCGGGAAGCCGCGCGGCGCGGCGTCGCGCGTGGTGATGCTGCTCATGCGCCACCTCCAGGCATCGTCTGCGCCCCGGTGAGGCGCATGAAGGCGGAATTGACGTCCTGCGCGCCGGCCTCGGCGATCACGCGGCCGACCGGTCCCTTCGCCAGCACCTTGCCCTGGTGCAGCACGACGAGGTCGTCGCTGGCCGTGATCTCGTCGAACAGATGCGTGGCCCAGAGCACGCCGATGCCTTGTTCGGTCACGAGCTGGCGGACATGGCTGATGATGTCGGCGCGGGCCTTGACGTCGAGGCCGACGGTCGGCTCGTCCAGCAGCAACAGGCGCGGCCGGTGCAGCAGCGCGCGCGCGATCTCGAGCCGCCGCATCTGCCCGCCCGAGAGATCGCGCACCTTGTTGCCGGCACGGTCGGCAAGCCCGATGCGGCCGAGCAGCTCGGCGCTACGCGCGCCGGCCTCGCGCCGGCTGATGCCATGGAGCGCCGCGTGGTAGAGCAGATTCTGCGTCAGTGACAGGTCGAGATCGAGCGTGCGCGGCTGGAACACGACCCCGAGCAGCCGCAGCGCCTCGCCCGGATTTCGGCTGATGTCATGGCCGAAAATGCCGACCCGGCCGGTCTGAATGCCGAACAGCCGCGTAACAAGCGAGAACAGGGTGCTCTTGCCCGCGCCGTTGAGGCCGAGCAGCGCCGTGAAGCTCGCAGGCGCAACCGTGAAGGAGACGTCGATCAGCGCGCGGCGCTGGCCATAAGCGTGGCTGATGCGCTCGATCGACAGCGCCGGCACCGCGGCCGCGTCCAGCCGGGGCGCGCGTTCGGTCGGGGCGGCGATGGGTGCAGGTGTCGTCATGGCGCGATCGTAACGCCCCAGGGCAGTTCGCCAACCTGGATCGTCTTGATCACTTTCTGCGCTGCCACGTCGATGACCGAAACGTCGTTGGAGACGCCGTTGGTGGTGAGGAGATATTTTTCGTCGGGCGTGAAGGCCATGTGCCAGACCCGCTGCCCGACCAGCAGATATTTCGTCACCTTGCGTGTGGCGGTGTCGACAACGGCGACGCGGTTCGCCGGTCCCAGCGCAACGAAGGCGGTCTTGTCGTCCTTGGTCATGCCGATGCCGACCGGCTGGATCGCCTCGCGCCGCAGGCCGGGAATTTCGAACGTGACCTTGCCGATCACCTCGCGTTTTTTGGGATCGATGATCGAGACCGTGCCGCCGATCTCCGAGGAGACCCAGAGCTCCGAGCTGTCGTGCTTGAATTCGGCGAAGCGCGGCCGCGCATCGACCAGCACGTTGCCGACGATCTGGCGCGTATCCGTATCGATGAAATGTGCCATGTTGGTCGTTTCGGACGTGTTTATCAACGTCTTGCCGTCCGGGCTGATCGTCATGCCTTCCGGCTCTACGCCGACCTGGATGTCGCCGATCCGCGCGCGCTTCTCCAGATCGATCACGGTGACCGTATTGTCGTTCTCGTTCGCGACGTAGAGCACCTTGCCGCTCGTATCCTGGGTGAACAGCTCGGGGTCGGGGCCCGAGGGCAGGGTGTCGACGATGCCTTGCGTCTTGACATCGATCATCTGGATGGTGTCGTCGTCGCCGACCGCGACCATGACGAATTTCCCGTCGCGCGTGAACTCGATGCCGCGCGGGCGCTGGCCGACCTTGATGGTCTTGGTCACCGTCCAGCTCTCGGTGTCGATCACGCTGACGGTGTTGCTCTTCTCGTTGGAGATATAGGCGATGAACGCATGGGCGGGCGCTGCCGCGAGCACCAGTCCGGAGAGCAGGCAGATACGCCACATGCGCATTGTCGTCGTCCTCACTTCAACTTGCATTTGCTCTCCGGGCGATCATAGCCGAGCGTATCGAGCTCGGAGACCTGGTGCAAAAAACCCTCCTGCGGCGACACCGAGACCACCATGCGGCCGTCGACCAGGAGGATCGGCTGGCGGAGCTGCAAATTCCAGTCGCGCAGCGTCAGCCGCGTGCCCTTGAAGGCGGCCACGGAAAAATCCGGCCCCTTGATGAAGTCGGTGACCTTCTTGACGTCGCCGGAATTGGTGCGCGAGGTGGCCTCGCCGATCATGCGCGCCGCCGTCCAGGCCTGCATGTCCAATGCCGTCATGCGGCGCGAATTCAGCTTCATGAATCGGTTCTGCATCTGGATGGCGCCCCACTGGTCCTGCGCAGCGTCCCAGCTCCGCGGCACGAGGCCGGCAGAGCCCGCCACGGGGCGCGGATCCCAGGTGCGGTAGGGCAGGTAGGCGCCGAACACCTCGCTCTCGTCGGCGGCGACCAGCACGTCGTAGGCAGGTGCCTGCTGCGTGAACACCGGCATCTGGCGCTGGATCAGCGTCACGCCACTATCGGTGCGGCGCGCCCCGCCGGTGTCTTCGAATGTGCGCTCCTGCACGATCTTGGCGCCGAACCGCGTCGCGGCACGTCGCAGCGCATCGGCATAGAGCTTGTCCTCGTCATGCGAGCCGACCACGAGCAGCCAGCGTGACCACCGCTTCCACACCAGATATTGCCCGAGCGCATCCGCCAGCATCGACCGTGTCGGCGCCACGTGGATGACATTGGCGCGGCAATCGGCCTCGCGCAGCCGCTCGTCGATCGCGCCGGCGTTGAACAGCACTGTGCCGCGATCGCGCAAGCCGTCGGCGACTTTCAGCAGCGCGTCCGCCGGAAGGTCTGCGATGATGAAACCATTGTGCTCGGCGAGCGCGGTCGCTGCCTGGACCGGATCCTCGCCTTCCCTGAGGCGGTGCTCCTCGAGCTTGAAGCGCTGGTTGAGGAATTTGCCGGTGGTATTGTTGTCCTCGATCGCAAGCCGCGCGCCGGCGATGCCGTCATTCTCGGCCGGCTGCTCGACCAGCGACAGGGTCGATCTGGTGCCGGCGACGCCGAGATAGCCGATCCCGATCTCGATAGGCTCGGCCGCGAGCGCCTGCGTCGCCGCAAGACCTGCGCCAACGAGACCGGCGCCGATCAGGCCGACCAACCATCGGATCATGTTTCCTCCTTGTCGTCCTCCCCGGCTTAGGTATCGGCGGAGGCATTTCCTGCCTTGAAACATGACCGATTTGGCTTAGCTTGCAACCCCGCATTTCGTCGTCGCGATGAGAAGGAGCAGGTCACGATCATGCGAGCGCTATTGGCGGCAGCCTTATTTGTGTTGACTGGTACCGCCGCGTTCGCCGATCCGCCGAAGCTTGCGGTGTTCGATTTCGAGTTGATCGATACCAGCCTGCCCGGCGAATTCTACGGAGCAAAGCCGGAGAACGAGCGCATGCTGCGCATCGGCGATCAGCTGCGCAAGGAATTGGCACAGTCCGGCAAGTTCCAGGTCGTGGATATCGCGCCGGTGACCGACGCGGCCCGGCACAGCAATCTCCAGGCCTGCGGCGGCTGCGACATCAAGCTGGCGGGGCAACTCGGCGCCGATCTCGAAATCACCGGCGTGGTGCAGAAGGTCTCGAACCTGATCCTCAACCTGAACATCTATCTTCGCGACGTGCACACCGGAAATCTCGTGACGGTGGCCAGCGCCGACATGCGCGGCAACACCGACGAATCCTGGTCCCGCGCCATGAGCTACCTGATCCGCAACCGCCTCCTCGCACCGAATTACGGCAAGCCGGAGTAGCGCTTTCTTCGCCTCTTCCCGCTTGCGCGGCTCAACCTCTCCCCTTGCGGGAGAGGGGGGCTCGCCGTAGTGGCGAGCCGGGTGAGGGGTTCTATCCGCGAGTCACTTTCTCAGTCGCATTCGCTGATGCAACCCCTCATCCGGCGCTTCGCGCCACCTTCTCCCGCAAGGGGAGAAGGGTAAGCAGTGCCTACCTCACGCCGTCAATCTCGCCGCGTGCCAGTGCAGATGGTCGCTCATGAAGGTCGAGATGAAATAGTAGCTGTGATCGTAGCCGGGTTGCCGCCGCAGCGTCAGCGGGATGTTCGCTTTCGTGCAGGCCGCTTGTAGCAGCTCCGGCCGAAGCTGCTCGGTCAGGAAATTATCGGCATCGCCGTAGTCGACCAGAAAGCCCGAATATTTCGCGCCGTCCTGGATCAGCGCCACCGTGTCGTGCGCGCGCCAGCTGTCCTTGTCGGGGCCGAGATAGCCGGTGAGCGCCTTGGTGCCCCAGGGCACTTGGGAGGGGGCGACGATCGGCGCAAAGGCGCTGGCGGCGCGATAACGGTGCGGATTGCGCAGTGCGACCGTCAGCGCACCGTGGCCGCCCATGGAGTGGCCCATCACCGATTGGCGCTTGGCATCGACCGGAAATTTCTCCGCGACGAGCCGCGGCAATTCGTCGGTGACGTAGCTCCACATATGATAGTTGCGCGCGAACGGCTCCTGGGTCGCATCGACATAGAAACCGGCGCCGAGACCGAAATCATAGGCGTTGTTGGGATCGCCGGGCACGTCGGCGCCGCGCGGGCTGGTGTCGGGCGCGACGAAGATCAATCCAAGCTCGGCGCAGGCGCGGCGGAACTCGCCTTTCTCGGTGACGTTGGCATGCGTGCAGGTGAGGCCGGAGAGATACCAGACCACCGGCAGCTTTGCGCCGTCCTGATGCGGCGGCACATAGACCGAGAAGGTCATGTCGGTCTTGGTCGCAGCGCTTGCATGGCGATAGACGCCCTGCACGCCGCCGTAGGATTTGTTGGTCGAAACAGTCTGGATCGTCATGCCGGAAACTCCGTGGCGTCTCGCCACCTCAAGATTGCAACGCGTATTTGACCGATTTTTGCGGAAAGCGTGCCCCGTCAGGCGACGCCGCTGTCGATCGCCAGGCGCACGAGCTCGACCGAGGTCTTCACTCCGAGCTTCTGGCGCATGATGGACGATGTGTTGGCGACCGTCTTGTAGGAGGATTGCACCAGCCAGGCGATCTCCGAAAGGCTCTTTCCGGCGCTGAGCAGCCGCAGGATTTCCATCTCGCGCGCATTCAATTTGGACAGCGGATTTTGCGCGAGCTGAGGCCCGGCAAACGCGATGCTGCGGGCGATCGCGCTCGGCAAATAGGTCTCGCCCTTGCCGACCGCGCGGATCGCCTCGACGAGGTCGTTGGGGTCGCCGGTCTTGGAGACGTAGCCCTTCGCGCCGCACTCGATGGCGCGCGCGGCGAAGGCCGGATCGTCGTTCATGCTGAACATGATGATGCGGGCATCGGGTGCGCGGTCCAGGATGCGGCGCGCGAGCTCGAAGCCGGAAACCGTGGGCAGGTTGATGTCGATCACGCAGATGTCGGGGCGCTCGACGATGAACACGCACTCGCCGCCTTCGGCGTCGGCGGCTTCCAGGATATCGATCTCGCCTTCGTCGGCCAGCACGGCACGGCAGCCGGAGGCGACGATGGGATGATCGTCAACGATCAGAATGCGCATAGGCGTTCCCCGCGACAGCCATTCGCGCCTTCCGTTTTGCGTCGCATGAGACCGCGCAGGGCGGTAACGCTCGCAACGAACGTCCCGCGTCGGACCATGCAACCCGGCCGAGATTGCTGTACGGTTCAGATTAGATATCGGGCGCTTTGGTCATGTCAACGTTCCCGATGAGCGAACCTTCGCGGGTGGTGGGCGAAAGCAATGTGGCAGAATTTATCCTTGCGCGGGCGCATCAATCTCTTGCTGGCGCTCGTGCTGGCGCTGGGACTTGCCGTCAACATCGGGCGGCAGGTCGCCGAGGCGGGGCCGCGCGTCCAGGCCGAGGACCAGAGCGTGATCCGGCTGGCGCGCGAGTTCATCGAGATGATCGTGGCGGAACTCAACGAGGCGCCGGATCCAGATGCCAAGCTGAACCAGATCGCGCACGACCTCAACCGGCAGCGTCATATCAGCATCGCCCTGCGGGATGCCGTGGGTAACGCGCTGACGCCGCCACGTTCGGGCGAAGATGATGACGCGCGCGCCCCGCCGGCCTGGTTCGTCAGCCTGATTCATCCCGAGCAGACCGCGGTCAGCGTCCCCGTCTCGATCCACGGCAAGCCGGGGTCGCTGGTGATCACCTCGCATCCCAATGACGAGATTGCGGAGATCTGGGACGGCATCTTGACGCAGCTCGAGATCGGCTCGGCCATCGCGCTCGTGCTGTTCCTGGTGACCATGACGGTGGTCGGCCGCGCGCTGAAGCCGCTCGAATCCCTCTCGCAGGCGATGATCGCGCTCGAAGCGGGGAGCTACGATGCACGCGTCGCACCCGGTGGCGCGCCGGAGCTCGCGGCGATTTGCACCAGGCTCAACCACCTCGCGGCGACGCTCGGGCAGGCGGTCGAGGAGAAGCGACGCCTTGCCGAGCGCGCGGTGTCGCTCCAGGACAGGGAACGCAAGGAAATCGCACGCGAACTGCACGACGAGTTCGGGCCCTATCTGTTCTCGTTGCGCGCGCATGCGAGCGCGCTGGCGAAGCTCTCGGAGGCGCGCGAGCTGAGTGCCGAGGCCGTGCGCAAGCACGGCGGCGCGATCCTGGAGCAGGTCAATGCGCTTCAGCAGTTCAACCGCCGCGTCCTCGAGCGCCTGCGGCCAGTCGGTCTTGCCGAACTCGGCCTGCGGCAGGCGCTTGAAGCGCTGTCGCGGCTGTGGCGGGAGTCGCATCCCGACGTTCGGATCGAAACCATGATTTCGCCGGCGCTGGGGGCGACCGGCGAGACTGCCGATCTCACCATCTACCGGATCGTGCAGGAAGCGCTGACCAACGTGTTCCGTCACGCTCGCGCGACCTCGGTAAACGTCACGATCGAGCCGGCCGAGCAGCCGGGCGGCGCGCGCGAGGGGCGCGTCTGCGCACGCGTGCGGGTCTGCGACAACGGCCGCGGCATGGAGGAGGGGCAGAAGCTCGGATTTGGTCTCGTCGGCATGCGCGAGCGGATTCTCGCGCTCGGCGGCACCCTCAACGTTGCATCCAGCGAGGCTGGCGTGACGGTGGAGGCGCTGATCCCGACGGCGGCCAGTTGAGGGTCGGGAATAATTCCCGATTTCGTCGGGAAGTATGGAGCCGATACCGCCCGACCTTTTGTAGCTGGCGCGCTTCTCGCCGTCGATTACACTTCCTGAATGATCGGCGACGTTCAGAACAGCCGACGATTGGAATGGGACGGCAGGGAATGGGCGGGCGAAGGCTGTTGATCGCCTCGATCTCGACGGGGCTGGTGCTGTGGACTGATGCCGGGATCGCGGCGCAGGACGAGGACACCAATGTCCAGAACCTGCCGCCGGTCGAGGTCGTTGCACCTGAGCCGAGCGTCCGCCGCGCACCGTCGCGCCCCGCAACGCGCGTGGCGAGCCGTCCCCGCAACCGGATCTACGTCTACCCGACCGCGCCGGGCAATGCGAAAGGTCTCGACGTCGACAAGGTTCCCTCGAGCATCAATGCCATCGACGCCAATCAGATCAAGCGCACCGGCTCTCTGAACGTCACCGACGCGCTCCGCGACAATGTGGCTGGCGTGAACATCTCCGAGGTGAGCGGCAATCCATTCCAGCCGAATGTCGAGTTTCGCGGCTTCGTCGCTTCGCCGATCGTCGGCACGCCGCAGGGGCTTGCCGTCTACCAGAATGGCGTGCGCATCAACGAGGCCTTTGCCGACAGCGTCAATTGGGACCTGATCCCGACCGCCGCGATCCGGTCGGTCACCGTCGTGACCAACAATCCGGCATTCGGCCTCAACGCGCTGGGCGGCGCGGTCAACCTGCAAATGAAGGACGGTTTCACCTATCAGGGCGCCGAGACCGACACCATGGGCGGCTCGTTCGGACGCATCCAGAGCTCGGTTCAATGGGGCAAGCAGGTCGACACCAACTACGCCGTCTACGCCGCGCTCGAAGGCCTGCACGACAATGGCTTCCGCAACTTCTCGCAATCGGACGTGCGGCGCTTCTACGGCGATGTCGGCTACAAGGGCGGGGATAGCGAATTCCATGTCAACATGGGGGTCGCCAACAACAATTTTGGCGCATCCGCCACCGTTCCCGCAGAATTGTTGCAGCAATATTGGGGCGCGATCTATACCAACCCGCAGACCACCAACAATCGCGTCGGCTACGTCAACCTGACCGGCAAGGTCGAGGCTACCCCGACCTGGACTTTCGAAGGCACCGCGCATGCGCGCGTGTTCGAGCAGCGCGTGGTCGACGGCAATCCCACCAGCGTGCAGGAATGCGCCGCTCCTGGCCTATTGTGCTTTGGCGACGACACGACGCCGGCCAACGGCCTGAACGGCACCCAGCTCGCAAATCCCTTCGCCCCCGGAGCGCTGCTCGGCGAGATCGACCGGACGACCACGCGATCAACCACGTTTGGCGTGTCCGGCCAGGCGACCAACACCGACAGGCTGTTCGATCACGAGAACCGCTTCGTGGTCGGCGCAAGCTTCGATGCCAGCGTGACGCGCTTCAACGCCACCGCCGAGCTCGGGACCATCGGCACGGACTACGCCGTCACCGGCAGCGGGATATTCTTAGGGAAATCCGGCACGCCCGACACCGGCGAGATGGGCCCTGTGTCGCTGCGATCAGTCAATCAGTACACCGGCCTCTATGCGCTCGACACCTTCAACGTGACGGATGCCTTCGCGATCACTGGCGGCGGCCGCTTCAACCACGCGCGTGTCACGCTGGAGGACCAGCTCGGTACCGATCTCAACGGCGATCACACCTACGACCGGTTCAATCCGATCATCGGTGGCACCTACAAGATCACGCCGGAGCTCACCGCCTATGCTGGCTATTCGGAAGCCAATCGCGTCCCGACGCCGCTCGAGCTCGGCTGCGCCGATCCGAACAACCCATGCCTGATCGCGTCCTTCCTCGTTTCCGATCCGCCGCTCAAGCAGGTCGTCTCCAAGACCATCGAAGCGGGCCTGCGCGGCAGCAAGGAATTGAACATCGGCACGCTCGGCTGGAAGATCGGCGGCTTCCGCGCCACCAATTATGACGACATCATGGGCCTGCCGGTGGCCGGACGGCAGGGCTTTGGCTTCTTCCAGAACGTCGGCGACACGCGCCGCCAGGGACTTGAGGCCGAGGTTACCCTCAAATCCGCGGCGCTCCAGTTCCACGCCAGCTACGCCTTTGTCGACGCGCGTTTCCTCGACGCGCTTCAGCTTTCGTCCAACAGCCCGGCTGTCGATCCGGTCACCGAGACCATCCAGGTCGTACCGGGCAATCAAATCCCCGCGGTGCCCCGCCATCGCGTCAAGGTCGGCATCGACTATGCCGTTACCGATGCCTGGAAAGTTGGCGGCGATGCGCTGTTCGTGTCGAGCCAGTATCTGGTCGGCGACGAATCCAACCAGGAAGCCAAACTGCCGTCGTACGCCGTATTCAATCTCCACACATCCTATCAGGTGACGAAGACCATCCAGGTCTACGGCAAGATCGACAACGTCTTCGACAATCGTTATGCGACCTACGGCACCTTCTTCGATACCGGCGCGGTGCCCAACTTCACCAATGGTGGCGTCAACTTCACCGATCCGCGCTCGCTGAGCCCGGCCCGGCCGCGCGCGTTCTACGCGGGGTTAAGGGCGACGTTCTGAATCGAGCTCACGGCTCGCGTGTTCGTGTGTCGAGCGACTCTCGCGCAGCCCGGTGTCGCAAATCTACTGCAAAGCGGACTTGACCTTTCGCGCTGGTTTACGCGGCGCGTTCCTTGTCTGACTGTTCCTCTACGGCGGTGGTGGTTTCTTCCAGTCCCTTTCCGTATTTGCCCGCGAACCTTTCGAGATTATCGGCCCACATCCTCAGCATCGTGACCTGAAAGCGCATGATCGGCTTCAAGGCATTCATGCCGATCGCTGTCGCTGCGGTGACGCGCCCTTGCGGGTCGCGATCGAAACGGTTGGCGTCAACGGTTTTGTCTGCCATGCTGTTCGCTCCTTCGCATTGTTGCTACGGCCTAAAGCCGGCTGTCGGTTTTGCACTGCGTGATTCCAGACACTCCGCCAGAACTTGATCTGCCGCGAGTCGCGCGCATTGGTCGTCATGCAATTCGTCCAATTTCTTCAAATAAGCGACTGCCGCAATTTGCAAGAGATCGAAATCTTTTTCGCCCGTATCAGGAAGATTGGCGACGTAGCGATAGAGAGCGGAACGCCTGTTATCGTTCTCGCTGACGCCGCTATGGAGCAGCAGGTAGTTCCGCCACGCGAATGCACACGCGCCTTCTATGGCCTGAGAAGTCATGGGCACCTCCCGAAAGCCAGAGAAAGACTGGCGCCCCATTTCGTTCCCCGAATTTGTCAGATGTAACGTTGTTCCGTAGCTGCGCCGCAAGGAGCACGCGGTGATAGCGATGGGGTCAAGCGATTGGCTGTTCGAACGGCGTCAAACTCGGGCTGATCACCCTTCAAGGGTCGAATTGCGCGATGACCGTGGATGTGTTCCCCAGAAACTGCAAAGCGTGCGGGATCGCCCGGTTCAATGATCGGAACAGATCTCGAATAGGTCGGCTACAGACGAAGAACACGCGCGAAGATAACCTGGCGGTAATCGCGAGCCTGGGAGCTTACTTCGGAAACAACCTGTCGCGGATGTAGCGCGACGTCGGCGTGAGTCTGAGCCCTCGGGGTTTGCGCCAGACCGCCTTGTCGATCTCCTTCTTGTCTCCGATCTTCAATTGGCCGGACGCGTTCTTCGCCAGGAAAATCGCATCGCTCATCTTCCGCCCGGATCGGCGGTTTTTCCCCTTCACCTCTCTCCAGAGCCTCAAGGGACCGAGCTTCAGGTTCGGCAATTCTTCGCTAATCTCGCGGCGCAAGCACTTCCTGTCACTCTCGCCGGCGCGCCTGCGGCCGCCCGGAAACATCCAGAGCTTGTCGCGCCGACGTCTGACCAGGAGCACGCGCCCCTTCCTTGCCGCAACGAGTTTGGAGGACTTTGCCATATTCCCGCGAATCGATTTTCCTACTTTGTATCAGTCTAAACCGGTCGGTTCGGCCTACAACTACGGGTGCAGCGTTTGCGAGCCGGTATTATCCCGGTCCTGGCAGCAGCATGCTGGCCGGAGCGTGACCGAGTTTGCGCCTGCCACCATTGATACGCCAGCAGCCCATTGCGAGCGCTCCCCGAACCCCACTTCTCAAATCGGCCATGACCCGCCATTGTGCCGGCCCGAAACGAATGGAAATGGAGCTGCACCAATGTCGGACGAGGTCTCGCGTCGCCAGTTCGCGAAGATCGCGGGACTGTCCGCAGCTGCGATGACGTCTCCGGTGCCTGAGGCTGCAGCCAAGCCGGGCCCGGCCGCGTCCGGCGCGCGCGGCTTTCCGGCAGGCTTCCTCTGGGGCACGGCCACCTCGTCCTACCAGGTCGAGGGGGCCGTCACGGAAGACGGGCGAGGGGCCTCGATCTGGGACACGTTCACGCGCGTGGCCGGCAAGATCGAGGACGGTACCAATGGCGACCGGGCCAACGAGCACTACCATCGCTACAAGGATGACATCGCGTTGATCAGGGAGCTCGGCTGCAAGGCCTATCGTTTCTCGGTCGCCTGGCCGCGGGTGTTTCCGGACGGCGACGGCAAGCCGAACCCGAAGGGGCTCGACTTCTACAACCGCCTGATCGACGAGCTCCTGGCAAGCGGCATCGAGCCGTGGCTCACGCTCTATCATTGGGACCTGCCGCAATCGCTGCAGGATCGTTTCGGCGGCTGGCGCTCGGCCGAGACCTGCAAGCTGTTCGGCGACTATGCGGCCTATGTCGCGCGGCATCTGACCGATCGCGTCAAGAACGTGTTCACACTCAACGAGAGCGGCAGGTTCGTCTATTTCGGCTACGGCATCGGTATCGACGCGCCGGGGCTGACGCTGTCGCAGGCCGAGGTGAACCAGATCAGGCACAACACCGCACTGGCGCACGGGCTTGCGGTGCAGGCGGTCCGCGGCGCCGGTCGCCGCGGCACGCGGGTCGGGCCGGCCGAGAATATCGATGCCTGCATTCCGGCGATCGACACGCCGGAGAATGTCCGCGCCACCGAGATCGCGCTGCGCGAGCTGAATGCGAGCTATCTCAACGTGATCATGGAGGGCAAGTACACCGATGCTTTCCTGAAATTCGCAGGAGCCAACGCGCCGAAATACACCGATGCGGAGCTGAAGATCATCTCCTCGCCGATCGACTTCCTCGGTCTCAACATCTACGCGCCGCAGCATTATGTCGTGGCCTCCGACAAAGGCGCCGGCTTTTCGCTGCTGCCCATTCCAAAGTCGTTTCCCCACATGAATTCGGACTGGCTGCGCGTCGGCCCTGAAACGATCTACTGGGTGCCGAAGTTGGCGGCGAAGATCTGGAAGACGAGCGCGATCTACATCAGCGAGAACGGCGCCTCCGGCGACGATCAGGTCACGCCCGACGGCAAGATCTTCGACACCGACCGCATCATGTATCTGCGCAATTATCTCGCCCAGCTCGAGCGCGCGACGGCCGAGGGCGTCCCGGTCCGTGGCTATTTCCTTTGGAGCCTGATGGACAATTTCGAGTGGGTGTTTGGACTCAACAAGCGCTTCGGCCTCTATCACGTGAACTTCGACACCCAGGTCCGCACGCCAAAACTCAGCGCAAGCTTCTACCGCAACGTCATCGCGAAGAACGCAGCGGGGGTGTAGCGGGGACACTTCTCCCTCTTCCCCGTTCTTACGGGGAGAGGTGAAGTGTCACTTTTCCGGATTGCGCGACCATTGCCTGTTGCCGACGATTTGTCTCGACGTATCAAATGGTTTCGCGGAATGGCCGTGTGTCATCCGGCAACCGCGCTTCTGCTTTGCTAGGGTTGTTTTCAGCCTTTTGCGAAAGGGCAGCCCGGTCGGACGATTGACTCCGCTCTTCCCCTGATTCAAAACGCGCTCAACAGCCAAGAAAAAGAGGATAACGCCATGGTTGACGCGCTGATCATCGACGCCTGCAGGACGCCGCGGGGCGTAGGGAAGGCCGGCAAGGGGGCGCTCTCTGGCATCCATCCGCAACAGTTGGGCGCGACCGTGCTGCGCGCGCTCGCCGATCGCACCGGCATCGACACCGCGGATGTCGACGACATCATTTGGGGCTGTAGCGCACAGGTCGCGACGCAAAGCGGAGACCTCGGGCGGATGTCGGCGCTCGATGCCGGCTATGACGTGCGCGCCAGCGCGGTCACGCTCGACCGCTTTTGCGGCTCCGGGATCACCAGCGTCAACATGGCTGCAGCCTCGATCATGGCTGGCGCGGAAGACCTCGTCGTCGCCGGCGGTTGCGAGATGATGTCGATGGAAGGACGGCGCGGCGGCGGTCCGATGATGATGGACTCCGGCAATCTGCGTCTGCGGGCAAGGCACCCCCAGTCGCATCAGGGCGTCTGTGCGGATGCGATCGCGACCATGGAAGGCATCACGCGCAGGGACGTCGATGCGCTCGGGCTGGAAAGCCAGAAGCGCGCGGCGCATGCGATGGCCAATGAGCACTTCAAGAACAGCCTGGTGCCTGTCTACCGCGAGGACGGCAGCCTTGCGCTCGACCACGAGGAGTATCCGCGGCCGCAGACCACGATGGAGGGCCTTGGCAGCCTCAAGCCGGCATTCCCTGCGATCGCCGATTATGCGCTCGACGACAAGGGCACGACCTATCGCGGCCTGATCCTGCAACAATATCCGGACCTCAAAATCGACTTCGTGCACCACGCCGGCAATTCCTCCGGCGTCGTCGATGGCGCCGCCGCGATCCTGCTGGCTTCGCCGACCTATGCCAAGGCACATGGGTTGAGGCCCCGCGCCCGTGTGGTGGCGATGGCCAACATGGGGGATTCACCGACCCTGATGCTCAACGCGCCGGTGCCGGCGACCCGCAAGGTGCTGGCCAAGGCCGGGCTCGACATCGACGACATCGATCTCTTCGAGATCAACGAGGCCTTTGCCGTTGTTGCGGAGAAGTACATCCGCGACCTCGGGCTCGACCGCGCCAAGGTCAACGTCAACGGCGGCTCGATCGCACTCGGCCATCCGATCGGTGCCACCGGCTCGATCCTGATCGGCACCATCCTCGACGAGCTCGAGCGGCGCGACCTGAAGCGCGGGCTCGTCACCATGTGCGCGGCCGGCGGCATGGCGCCGGCGGTGATCATCGAGCGGGTTTAGCCTTCTTTTATAGGCTGAATCGCGCTTCTTCTTGCACAAAGAGTGCGGTCATCGCTTGTCGGGAGCATGGAATCAGCTTTAGCAAGGGCGTCGCGGGCCTTTGAAATAAGGCAAAAAGCGCTGTTTTGGCTGCCATCCGCTCTGGAAGTGGCTAAAAAAGCAGGGTTTTTGTCACAGCGGGACAAAAAAGCCCGTAATTTCGAGACAAAACCGTGCAGAAGGCTATAGGCCTTCAACGGTTGGTCTAATATGCAACCGGCAACGAATCAGAGGAGACACGATGCCAACCCAACTGTCCAAATCGCAGCTGATCGAAAAGATCGCGACTGCCACCGAGCTTTCCAAGCGTGACGTCAAGAACGTCATGGAGACCTTGACGGACGTCGGCCACAAGGAGCTCAAGAAGAACGGCCTGTTCCTGGTGCCGGGCTTTGCCAAGTTCGTGGTCATCAAGAAGCCCGCGACCAAGGCGCGCAAGGGCACCAACCCGTTCACGGGTGAAGAGATGATGTTCAAGGCCAAGCCGGCCCGGAAGATCGTCCGCGCACGGCCCGTGAAGGCCGCCAAGGACGCCGTGGCTTAACGGCTAAAAAGCAAAGGCCCCCTCCCACAAGAGGGGGCCTTTTGTTTTTTGAGGTGCCGCGGGGGCGAGGCGGAGGGGTCAGCCCCTGCGGTATCCGGCTTTGACCCGAACGGGCTGAAGCTGGCCGCGCGGCGCGGGGATCAGACCCCGGAGCCTGTCGATCGCGCGATCGAGCCATTGCCGCAGCCGCCGTGGTCTCCGCACTGTTTTCGTGTTTTTCATCCTCATCATCATTCTCACTCGGCTGCCTCGACCTGCTGCTTGGCCGGGTCGAGCGCTGCGGCAATCGCCTCGTCGACCCGCTCGAGCCAGATGAATTCGAGGCTCTCGCGCGCGCTCTTCGGAATGTCGTCGAAATCGCGCTTGTTGCGCGCCGGCAGCATGACCCGCTTGAGGCCCGCAGCCGCGGCCGCCACCACCTTCTCCTTGATGCCGCCGACCGGCAGGACCAGGCCGCGCAAGGAGATCTCGCCGGTCATGGCCGTGTCGTTGCGCACGGTTCGGTTGGTCAGGAGCGAGGTCAGCGCCGTGAACATCGCAACGCCCGCGCTCGGTCCGTCCTTCGGGGTGGCGCCCGCCGGGACGTGAACGTGAATGTCGCTCTTCTCGAATAGCGCCGGATCGATACCGAGCTGGGTCGTCCGGCTCTTCACCAGTGTCAGCGCAGCCTGCACGCTCTCGCGCATGACGTCGCCGAGCTGGCCCGTCAGGATCAGATTGCCCCTGCCGGGCACGCGCGTCGCCTCGATGAACAGGATGTCGCCGCCGACCGGCGTCCACGCAAGGCCCGTGGCGACGCCGGGTACGCTGGTGCGCAGCGCGATCTCGCCCTCGAAGCGTGGCTGGCCGAGCACCGTCGTGATGTCCTTCGGGCTCACAACGACCTTGGCCGCGGTACCTTCGGCAATCTGCACCGCCGAATGGCGGAACACTTTTCCGATCTCGCGCTCCAGCGAGCGCACGCCGGCCTCCCGCGTGTAGCCCTTGACGATCAGCTTCAGCGCCTCCGGCTCGATCTCGGCCTGTTCGGCCGTGAGGCCATTGGCCTCGAGCTGACGCCGCACCAGATAGCGCCTGGCGATCTCGAGCTTCTCGTCCTCGGTGTAGCCGGCAAGACTGATCAGCTCCATGCGGTCCAGTAGCGGTCCCGGGATCGAGTCCAGCATGTTGGCGGTGGCAATGAAGACCACGCGCGAGAGGTCGAAGGGCACGCCGAGATAGTTGTCCCGGAACGTGCCGTTCTGCTCGGGATCGAGCACCTCAAGCATCGCGGCCGACGGATCGCCCTGCACGCCGCGACCCATCTTGTCGATCTCGTCCAGCATCATCACGCAATTCCGGCTACCTGCCTTCTTGATGCCCTGGATGATGTTGCCGGGCAGCGCGCCGATATAGGTGCGGCGGTGACCGCGGATCTCGGCCTCGTCATGCACGCCGCCAAGGCTGACGCGCACGAAGGGGCGATCCATCGCGCGCGCGATGGACTGGCCGAGCGAGGTCTTGCCGACGCCGGGCGGGCCGACGAAGCACAGGATCGGCGCCTTGCCCTGGGGGGCGAGCTTGCGGACCGCGAGATATTCGATGATGCGGCTCTTGATCTTCTCCAGGCCATAGTGGTCCGCATCGAGGATGCGGCGGGCCTCCGCGATGTCGATCGGCTTCTCCTCGGGCAGCGCCCATGGCAGCTCGATCAGCCAATCCAGATAGGTGCGCACCATGCCGGCCTCGCCGGCGGCTTCCGGCATGCGCTCATAGCGGCGCACCTCCTTCTTTGCGTGGGCTTCTGCCTCCGGCGGCATTTTTGCTTTCGCGATGGCCTCGGTCAGCTCGGCGACCTCAGCGGCCTTGCCGTCACCTTCGCCGAGCTGGCGCTGGATGGTCGCCATCTGCTCGCGCAGGATCGCCTCGCGCTGGCGCTCGTCGAAGGCCGCCTTGGTCTGCTGGCCGATTTCGTTGGAGATGCGTAAGACCTCCAGCCGCTCGGCGAGCTGTTTCGAGACCTTCTCCATGCGGACGGAGAGATCGACAGTCTCCAGGATCTCCTGCTTTTCCTGCGGCTTGATGTCCATATAGGCAGTGGCGAGATCGGCCAGCGCACCGGGCGCGGTCGTGCCCTGGAACATCGCTACTAGTTCGGGCGGCACCTGCGGCAGGAGCTGGATCGCCTCGATCGCCTGGCGCTGCAGATTGAGGAAGCGCGCCTCGATCTCGGGCGAGGTCGTGGTCGGTTCCGGAATCTGCTGCACGCGCGCGGCCGGGAACGGCGTCCCCGGCAGGAAGTCGAGGATGCGCACGCGCTGCACGCCCTGGCAGACGATGTGATGGGTCTCGTCAGGTGCGGTGATGTAGCGCACGATGTTGGCGATTGTCGCGATCCGGTAGAGATCATCCGGGGCGGGATCGTCGATATCGGGGTTGCGCTGGAGCACGATGCCGATCGGCCGCTGCTCGCGCAACGCTTGCTGCGCGGCGGCGATCGACTTCGCCCGCGCGATCGCGATCGGTGCGATCACGCCGGGAAACAGCACCATGTTGCGGACCGGGATGACGATCAACGCGTCGTCCGGGATTTTGACGGCTTCGGTGGTCACGGTGGTTTCGGTCTGTTCGTTGGCCATGGTCGACCTCAGGCGGATTTGGCGAGGCGCAGCGCGACGCAGCCGTCCATCACGAAACGGCTGATGGCATAGCGTCCAACTGGCAGTGCAATACGGCGCTCGAAACGCCCCTGCGGCAGCTCGAGCCGGTGGATGCGGGCATTGCGCAGCTCCGGCGGCAGCGTGCGCCGGCCGGAGATGACGAGCACGCCGTCATGGATCACCGTTTCGACATTGTCGGGATCGACGCCGGGAAGGGCGACCAGGATCAGGAGCTCACGATCGGTCTCCAGCACGTCGATCGGTGGCTCCCAGCAGGACTCCTGACGGCCGAACTGCTGGCGCAGCCGCTCGCCGCGGTTGAGCTGCTCCAGGGCTTCGGAAAGCATCCAGTCGAGGGGATTTTTGGGTTGCATGGCGCGGGCTCTGGAATGGAAAGCCTGCATATGGTGCTGGTTCCGGGGAAATCCAGCGCCAGCCTGCAAGGGTGGCTCGACGGATGGGCGGGCCGTGTTGCCCACCCGAATGCTTCGGCGCCGCTGCATCGCACACGGCGCCGTCTATTGCACCTCGTCGCTTGTGGCCCCTAGGCCGCCGCCCGGTATTGCTCTTCGGCTTCAAGATTGATGACGGAGGTAGCAAGCTCGGTCAGTGCATGGTCGGTCGCTTCCTCTTCGTCCAGCGTTTCCTGGAGCAGACGAGCCGCATCCTGCATGCCGAGTTCCTCGGCCCAGGTGCGCAGCGTGCCGTAGCGGGAGATCTCATAGTGCTCGACGGCTTGCGCCGCCGCGAGCAGGCCAGCATCGAGCGCCGGCGCGCCCTTGAACTCCTTCATGATCTCCGCGCCTTCATCCGCGATGCCGTTGATGGCTTCGCAGGGTTTGCCGCGCGCCGGCTTGCCCAGCATCTTGAACACCTGGTCCAGGCGCTTCACCTGGCCTTGCGTCTCCTTGAGGTGCTTGTTGAAGGCGGCGGTGAGGTCCTTTGATTGCGCGGCCTTCGCCATCTTCGGCAGTGTCTTGATGATCTTGTTCTCGGCGAAATAGATGTCCTTCAGCGTTTCGAGAAACAGGTCGTTCAGCGTCTTCGGCGCCCGGCGCGCGCGCCGCGCCGTCGATGTCTTCGTTGCTCGTTTTTTTGCTCGCTTAGCCATGGATCCTCCTCTTGAGGTCGACGGGAAGACGTCTGCTTCCTCGATCCTCACGCGATCAAGGCGTGAGGTTGGCCCAAGGTTCCAATCGACATGAGGAGGCGACGATCCGCCGCTCGGCCCGGCGGCTCGTGGAGCCTCGCCTCCATGGCCGGCGCGCATCACACCGGTAGACGAGGCCGCATGCGTCGATGAATCAGGGCCAGAGCATCGTGGCCGAGGCGTGACCCAGGAGCATGGCGATTCCGCCGTCGCTCATGATCGAACTTCGCTGGTTTTTCAGACTGGCGACGCCGCGCGCTCGCGCCTGCTCGGCATTTGCCTGCGGCCGATGCCGTGCTGTTCATGCTGAAGGGCATCACCTGGGTCCGCGCCAACCTGTCGTGATGCCGTCAAATTGGATCAATTTATTGATTCTGTTGTAATTTTCGTACGACTCCCGGAGCGAAAGTATTACCTTTCGCAATGCCATCCGCTTTCTCTTGCGCAGCCTCATGGCTTTGACGTAACTCGGATCGAACAGCGCGGAACGCGCGCATCGCCAGGATGCCGATCCCGATGACAACACAGCGCATGGCCGGCGACGGCATGGCCGAAGATTAGAAGAGCCTCGCCGGTGTTCGCGCGGATCAGGCACATCGTCGATCTAAAGAGATCGCACAAGGGGTCGAACAAGGCATCCAACCGGGTGCTCGTCCGCATCCGCGCGCTCCTGCGCAGCAATGAATTCTATCTGATCCCGCTCGCGCTTCTGATCGGCATCGCCACCGGCGGCGTCGTGACGCTGATGGCCGAGATCGCGCAGATCGCCCACGTCCTGATCTTCGGCATTCCCGTCGACGTGCGGCTGTCGGCGAACGCCTATGTCAGCCCGTGGGCGGCGCTGAGCGCGCCTGCCCTTGGCGGTCTGGCGCTAGGGATGATGGAATGGTCGCGGCGGCGGCTGAAGATCTCCAGCGCCGTCGACCCGATCGAGGCCAACGCGCTGCGCGGCGGCAATCTGTCCCTGCGCGACAGCGTGGTGGTCTCGAGCCAGACGCTGATCTCCAACGGCTGCGGCGCCTCCGTGGGTCTCGAGGCCGGCTATACCCAGATAGGCTCCGGCATCGCATCGCTGCTCGGTCAGTTTTTCAACCTCCGGCGCAACGATCTCCGCCTGATCGTCGGCTGCGGCGCTGCGGCTGCCATCGCGGCTGCCTTCGGCGCACCGATCACCGGCGCGTTCTACGCCTGCGAGCTGATCGTCGGCGTTTATGCGGTCGGGAGCGCCGCGCCGATCCTGGCGGCTTCGCTCGCCGGCGCCCTGACCGCGCAATGGCTCGGCGGCGCGCCGTATTCCATCGAGATACCGAAGGTCAGCTCGGTCGGGATCGAGCAATATCTCGCCCTGATCGGGCTCGCGCTGGTCACCGGCGGCGTCGGCATTGCCGTGATGCGCTCTTCCTCGATGTTCGAGCGCCTGTTCGCCTGGCTTCCGGTCTGGCTGCGCCCGGTGCTCGGCGGCCTCATCGTCGGCTCTTTTGCGATCGTCACTCCGCAGGTGCTCGCGGCCGGCCACGGGGCCATGGTGCTCGACCTTTTCCACGACATGACGATCAGCCTGATCGCGCTGATCATCGCCCTGAAGCTGACCGCCTGCCTCATCTCGCTCGCTTCGGGCTTCCGCGGCGGCCTGTTCTTCGCTTCGCTGTTCGTCGGGGCCTTGATCGGCAAGTTCTTCGCCGCCGTGCTGCTTCTGGTCAGCCCGAACTTCGCGATCGATCCGCTGGTTGCGATGCTCACGGGCATGGCGACGCTCGGGGTTGCCATCGTCGGCGGCCCCCTGACGATGTCGTTCCTGGTGCTGGAGATGACGCGCAATGTCGACGTCACCGCCGTGGTGTTGGCGGGCTGCATCGTTACCTCGATCTGCGTGCGCTTCATGTTCGGCCATTCGTTCTCGACCTGGCGCCTGCATCTGCGTGGCGAGACCATCCGCAGCGCCAACGACGTCGGCTGGCTGCGCAACCTGACAGTCGAACGGATGATGCGGAGCGACGTCGGCAAGGTGCCGTCCTCGACGACGATTGCCGCGACAAGGCGCGAATTCGCGCTTGGCTCGCGGCCGGGCATCGTCGTCGTCAACAATGCTGACGAATATGTCGGCCTCGTCATGCTGCCCGACCTGTTCTCCAGCGACCTCGACACCATCGCCGACGACATCCAGGTGATCGAGCTCGCCCGCTATACCGACATCGTGCTGATCCCGGAAATGAACGTAAAAAGCGCTATGGCGGTGTTCGACGAGGCGGAGGCGGAGATGCTGGCGGTGGTCGAATCCACCGATGGCCGCAAGGTGATCGGCTTCCTCACCGAGACCTTCGCCCGCCGCCGCTATGTCGAGGAAATCGACAAGGCGACGCGCGGCGTGCTGGGGGCGTTGTCGTAGCGCGCAGCGGTATCGGAGGAGGGGTGTCGCGGCGCTCGTCTCGACCCGGCCTCACAGTTTCCATGATGGGGTCTTGCTTTGGACAAACCGCATTGGCGATGATCAGCCAAGCGGAAATGCGACGGATGCCCCTGGGGCGACATTGGGCTGGGGCAAGGAGCGCCAATGAGTGCCGTGATTAACTCGACACAAATCGAACCGCGTCATGTCCTGTCCACGCGCATGGACGAAGAGCTCACGCATACCTACGAGAAGATCAGAAGCGTGGATGAAGAGATCGCGCGCGCGAGCGAGCAGCTTTCCAGGCTGGAGCGCGAGGAGCGTGATGACGCGCGTAGCCGCCTGCCGCGTGGCCGGCCGGCGCTTCGCGGCCTCGTCGGCCTGGCACTGGCGGCGGGGATTGGCGCCGCGGCCTTGGTCTCGCAATCGTCCCGAGGTGATGAGGTCAGGCAGATGATCGCCGGATGGGCACCGCTGCATGCTGCGATGCTGTCGCCGTCGCAAGCAGAGCCGATGTCCGACGCACAGCCCAGCGCGACTGGCGAGCTGGCTCAGGCCCAAGCCTCGACGCAACCGGTACCTGCCGTTCAGGCCGTTCCGGAGGCGGTCGCGCCGGCCGTTACCACGCTCCCGCCGCAGGTGACGGAATTGCTCGAGAAGATGGCCAGCGATCTCGCCAACGTGCAGCAGGGCATCGAGCAGCTCAAGGCAAGCCAGGCGCAATTGAAAGCAAACCAGGAGCAAATGTCCGTCGACAATCTCAGGGTTGCCGACGAGTTGAAAGCGAGCCAAGAGCAAATGGCGCGTCTTGTCGTCAAGACGCCAGACAACAAGCCGCCGGCCAATACGCCCGAAAGGACGGCCGGGAAGTCCGCTCACCAGATGTCCGATCCCGACACGCGGCCGAAGACGGCCACTGCTGCCGTGCCTCCGCCGCGCCCGGCCGCGGCCTCGTCACGCAAGCCGGCGCAGGCCGCGCCCGCGCCGCACGCGGCGGTGCAGCGGCAGGCCCCGGTGCAACTGGAGTCCGCGCAACAATAGTTGTCGGCGCGGCTCTCGATCTCGGCCCTCGTACCTTGCCCGCGGGAAGGGTGACCTCACTCCAGCCGGTCGACCTGGCGCAGGATGGGGAATAGCTTCATCCACAACAGCGCCACTGCGATCGTGCCGATGCCGCCGAGCAGCGCAGCCGGCATCGCGCCGAGCAGGGCGGCGAGCATGCCGCTCTCGAATTCGCCGAGCTGGTTCGAGGCGTTGATGAAGAGGAAGTTGACGGCGCCGACGCGGCCGCGCATTGCGTCGGGTGTGGCGAGTTGCACCAGTGCAACGCGGACGATGACGCTGATCGTGTCGGCCGCGCCCATGGCCATCAGCGCCGCGACTGACAGCCATACGGTTTGCGAGACTGCGAAGACGATGGTGGCGAGTCCGAAGGCAATCACCGCCTGGAACATCCGCAGGCCCGCTCGACGCGCGATCGGATGGCGTGCGATCACCGCAGTCATCAAAAGCGCACCGACGGCGGGCGCTGCCCGCATCACGCCGAGCGCCCAAGGGCCGGCATGCAGGATATCCTTCGCGTAGATCGGCAGCAGCGCGGTCGCGCCGCCGAGCAATACGGCGAACAGGTCGAGCGAGATCGTGCCGAGGATTGCGGGATTGCTGCGCACGAACGCGATGCCCGCGAACAATTCGGCGAGGTTCGGCGGCTCGGATTCGGCGGGACGCTCAAGCTCGATCGCGCCGACGAGCGCCACGGCCAGGAGTGAGCATAGCGCCATGATGCCGTAAGGCGCGCCGGGCGCGAGTGCGTAGGCGAGCCCTCCGAGCGCGGGACCCGTGATCGTGGCGAACTGCCGTGTGCCGGTCGCCATGGCGGTCGCGCGTTGGAGCATGCCGCCCGGTGCGACGCCGGGCAGCAGCGCAGAGGAGGCGGGGCTTTCGAAGGCGCCGGCGAACCCGAGGATGGCAAGGACCGCGAAGATCTCCGGTGCCGTTACCGTTCCCGCGAGCGTGCGTATGCCGAGCCAGGCTGCGGCCAAGGCCTGCATCACCTGGCAAAGCTGAACGATGCGGCGGCGGTCGTAGCGATCGGCCACATGCCCTGCGATGAAGACGAGAATGGCACTCGGAATGAACTGCACGAGGCCTGCCATGCCGAGATAGAAGGCGCTGCCGGTCAGTTCATAGATTTGCCAGCCCACGGCAACGGTTGCGACGTTGTGAGCGAATTCCGAGAGCATGCTGGAGCCGATATAGAGCAGCAGCGGCCGACGTCGCGTCAGCGTCTCGGCCGGATTTGCGGCAGAAGCCGTTTGGTCTGAAGTCATTTGATCCAAATTTCATGCGAGGTGAGGGGCAGGGACGGCGGGCACTGCCCCCATCCCTCGCCGGTTAGCGGGACGAGTCCGCGGAGGGCGCGACCACGAAGGCGACGATCCGGCGGACGAGCGGCAGAACCACCAGCAACGTCGGAAAGGCAACGAGCCACGACAGTCCCCAGGCCACTGGCCACGTCGCCAGGAAGAGCGGGGTCGGTCCAAGGCTCTTTAGTGTCGAGATCATCGACACCACGGCCGTCATGAGGATGGAAAGCACCAATGGCATGACGACAGGCGCATAGCACGCCGGCAGTTTGCGAACTGCAATCATGTGATCTCTTTGGGAAAAGGACGCGTCAGTCACGTTGAACCCTCAAAAATGCATCGATCCCGACCGCGTCGGTTGATGCGTTGGTTCACGTGAAACGCTTACGGCGCCGCAAAACAGCGCGCCGGTTACATAACCGCCCCGCTGAAATCGATCAAGCCGGATTTGCCAGGCAGGTTTACAATCGTTCAAATCGGCGCGGCGGATTGCCGCGATCGGGCAACCACATCGCTGGGTTGTGGATTATGTATCGTTTTCATATCTGTAGTTTGGTTCTTTGAGCGCGAACGGAGGAAGGCTCAGATGACGGATCAAATCACGATGTCCTTGAAAAGCAGAAAGGTCCTGCTGGCCACGCTCGCTGGCCTCGCATTCGTCGCGGCGTCGGCGGTGCCGCCGGCTGCGGCGTCACAGACGTCACTTTCGAAGTCGGCCACCACGGTCGCCCCGGCTTCCGCCGCTGCGACCGACTTTAGCGCTGCACGACGCCGCTATTATCGTCGCGGACCGAGTGCTGCGGGCCTCGCCTTCATGGGCGCGGCGACCGGCTTGATCGCCGGCGCAATCGCCGAGCAACGGCGGCGGGATTACTACGAGAACAATTACTATTATGGCCCGGGTCCCTCTTACGGCCCCGGCTATTACGGCGGCAGTCCTTATTATGGCGGTCCGCGCTACTATCAGCCGTACTGATCGCAAGAGCTTGCCATCGGAGTGCGCGCGGACAAGCGCGCCTCTAAAAGCACGATGAGATTAGGGTGAATCGTCATCGTGCTTTATGTTGTTTGAGTATGATGTTGTTTGAGCATGATCTTTTCGGAACACCGCTCCACGCTTTTCCGGATCATGCTCTAGCGGGGCAGCAGGTTCGTCTTGGCGAGATCGACGACTTCGTCGCCGCGGCCGTTCATCACGGCACGCAGGACCCAGAGACTGAAGCCCCTGATCTGCTCCGGGGTGATCGTCGGCGGCATCGAGAGCTCCTGCTTGGCGGTGACCACATCAAGGAGCGCCGGACCGTCATGCGTCAGGATCTCCTGCATCGCGCCCGGGAGCTCGCCCGGGTCCTCGACGCGGCGACCCATGATGCCCATGGCGCGGGCCATGGCTGCAAAGTCGGGGTTTTTCAGATCCACGTTGGTGTCGACGAAGCCTGCAGCCTTCATCTCGAGCGCGACGAAACCGAGCACGCCATTGTTGAAGACGACGACCTTCACCGGCAGCTTCATCTGGGTGAGCGTGATCAGGTCGCCCATCAGCATGGTGAAGCCGCCATCGCCCGATAGCGAAATGACCTGACGTCCTGGCTGCGCCGCCTGCGCGCCGATCGCCTGCGGCATGGCGTTGGCCATGGAGCCGTGCACGAATGATCCGATCAGCCGGCGGCGTCCGTTCATCTGCAGATAGCGTGCGGCCCAGACGGTCGGCGTGCCGACATCGGCGGTGAAGACCGCATCGTCAGACGCATGGTCGCTGATGACCTTCGCGAGATATTGCGGATGGATCGGCTTGCGGCCCGGGGTCCCCTCCGCGAGCGCGTCGAGGCCCTCGCGCGCCTTCTTGTAGTGCGCGATCGCATTGTCGAGATGCCGTCGTTCGGTCTTGATCGTCAACAGCGGCAGCAACGCTTCGATGGTCAATTTGACGTCGCCAACCACGCCGAGATCGAGCCTGCAGCGCCGGCCGAGATTTTCCGGTCTGATGTCGATTTGCGCGATCTGGCAGTCAGTCGGGAAGAACTGCTTGTAGGGAAAATCAGTACCCAGCATCAGCAGGACGTCGCAGGCATGCATGGCTGCATAACCGGACGAGAAGCCGATGAAGCCGGTCATGCCGACGTCATAGGGATTGTCGTATTCGACATGCTCCTTGCCTCCGAGCGCATGGACGATGGGACTCTTCAAGGTCTCGGCCATCTGCATCAGCGGTGCGTGCGCGCCCGCGCATCCCCGGCCGCAGAACAGCGTGACGCGCTCCGTGCCGTTCAAGAGAGACGCCAGCGCCGCCAGTTCGTTGGTCTCGGGCACGATCTTTGGCGCCGCGAGCGCCAGGCCCCGCGCGGTCGCGAGAGCACGCTTAGGTGGGGCGCGAAATGCGACGTCGCCTGGTATGGCCACCACTGCAACCCCGCGCAATCCGACCGCAGCGCGGATGGCGTTTTCCAGCACATAAGGCAATTGGCCGGGATCCGAGATCAGCTCGCAATAGTGGCTGCACTCCTGGAACAGATTTTGCGGATGGGTCTCCTGAAAATAGCCGCCGCCGATTTCGGCGGAGGGGATTTGGGCTGCGATCGCCAGCACCGGAACGCGGCTGCGGTGAGCATCGAACAAGCCATTGACGAGGTGCAGATTGCCCGGCCCGCAGGAGCCGGCGCAAACTGCAAGGCTGCCCGTCATCTCGGCCTCGCCTGCCGCGGCAAACGCTGCGACTTCCTCGTGCCGCACATGCACCCACTCGATGGTGCCGCGACGGCGCAACGCTTCCGTGAGGCCGTTGAGGCTGTCACCGACGATACCATAGATGCGCTTGACACCAGCCTGCTCGAGCGTTGCCACGAAGAGATCGGCCACGTTGTTGATCGCCATCACGTTCTCCCGGTATCGCTGATGTTGTCGGCCGACTGTCGCGTTCTGAAGCGCTCCAACCTCGGGGCGTGCATCAACATGACGTCAGGATAGGGTACAAACGCATCCTGACGCGATCACGGCTGGTTTATTGGGAAGTCGGTACGCTGTGGTTTGCGCACCTTGCTCCGCCTTTGCGGAAGCAATCACCGCCCTGCGGGTGCCGATAGCGCACCGGTCGAGTAGCGCCACCAGTCGACTGCGCGTGGCTCGGTCGGCCAGACGGCCGCGTTGGAGTCGCGGAAGGACTGGGTGGCAGGGGCGGGGGCCTTGCGGGCGTGGTGGCGCTGGCCTGCCGAGGCCTGAATCGTGAGGGCCACGAGCAGCGTGGTGGCGAGCAGCGTCGGTGTTGTTGTTCGCATCATTGCTCTCCCTGGTGGACGCTGACAGAGAAGCTGACAGGGAAAATGGCTCGTGCCGGCGCCGCCGTTCATGAGAGATGGCGATGCGTCTTGCCGAATATCACGGTTTCAGCCATCACGAAGCGGCGAGCCAAAACTTTGGTCGCGGCTAAATATTCGGCAATGGCGCCGGTGGTCCCGATGGACTTGCCCCGCGCGATCCGGTTCAATGGGGCGAGTTGATGTATCGAGCCACAACGATGTGGAAATATTTGCTGGTCCTGTTGCTGCTGGGGTCGCCTGCTATGGCTCAGGTCAAGCCGGTCCCGAAGACCGTGACGGCGGCGCGCCCGGACCCCTGCGCCCCGATCGGGCGCACCGCCGATGGCAAGCTGGTGTATTCGATGAAATGCGAGAACCTGCCGCCGCCACCGCCCCAGGCGGAACTGAAGGAGGTGCCCCCGCCCGCCGCCGAGCCGGAGCCCGAGACGCGACGGAGCGGGATTTTCGGCTGGTCCTACGACCGCAGGTAAGGCTCACGCCACTTGCGCTCATCCCGCCGGAATGCTCTTTGCTTGGGAGTTAGCTTAAGAGTGCCCTTTGGAGGGCCGATGCCCTCCCACCTAGAGAGATGAGATGAGCAAACTCGTTATCCGCGCCGGCGATTTCACCTTCGATGCCCGCTTTGAGGAGCAGTTGGCGCCGAAGACCGTCGCCGCATTCCGTAAAGCCATGCCGTTCGAAAGCCACATCATCCATGTGCGCTGGAGTGGCGAGGGCGTGTGGATGCCGCTCGGCGACCTCGATTTCGGCGTCGGCTACGAGAACCATACCAGCTATCCCGCGCCGGGCCAGATCATCCTCTATCCCGGCGGCATCAGCGAGACCGAGATCCTGCTCGCCTATGGCGGCGTGCACTTCGCGAGCAAAATGGGCCAGCTCGCCGGCAACCACTTCATTACGCTGACGTCGGGTCTGGAGAATCTGGCGACGCTGGGCAAGAGCGTGCTGTGGAAGGGCGCGCTGCCAATCCGCTTCGAGGAAGTCTGACTTGTCGGAGCCCCGCTACCCGCGCGATCTCCGCGGCTATGGCCGCAACCCGCCGCATCCGCACTGGCCGGGCAAGGCGCGGGTCGCGGTGCAGTTCGTCGTCAATTTCGAGGAGGGCGGCGAGAACAACGTTTTGCACGGCGATCGCGCGTCGGAAGCCTTCCTGTCCGACGTGCTGGGCGCGCAGCCCTGGCCTGGCCAGCGCCATGCCAACATCGAATCGATGTTCGAATATGGCTCACGCGCTGGCTTCTGGCGGCTGTGGCGTATGTTCGCGATGCGCAAATGGCCGACCACCGTGTTCGGCGTTGCCACGGCGCTCAAACGCAATCCGGAAATCGTCGCCGCGATGCAGGAGGCCGGCTGGGACGTCGCCAGCCACAGCCTGAAATGGATCGAGCACAAGGACATGACCGAGGCGCAGGAGCGCGCCGAGATCACCGAGGCCATCCGCGTGCACACGGAGGCGACCGGTGCGCGGCCGCTCGGGTGGTACACCGGCCGCTCCTCGATCAATACCAACAGGCTGCTGATGGAAGAGGGCGGCTTCCTCTATCTCTGCGACTCCTATGCCGACGATCTGCCCTATTGGGTTAAAGGCGGGGGCCGCAAACAGCTCATCATTCCCTATACGCTCGACAATAATGACATGCGTTTCATCAACGCGCAGGGCTTTGCGGAGGGCGAGCAGTTCTTCACCTATCTGAGGGATGCCTTCGACGTGCTCTACGCCGAAGGCGAGAGCGCGCCGAAGATGATGTCGGTGGGCCTGCATTGCCGCCTGGCCGGTCGTCCCGGCCGAGCGGCGGGGCTGATGCGCTTTCTCGACTATATCGGCGGGCACGAGCACGTCTGGGTGCCGACCCGACTGCAGATCGCGCGTCATTGGCATGACAATCTCGCCCATCTCGCCGACGATGCGTTCGAGATCGGTTGAGGCGAGCGGCGATGTCGCAGGTCTCGCTCTCCGATCTCAACGCTGCAACCAACGCCGATTTCGTTGCGGCGCTCGCCAACGTCGTGGAATATTCGCCGTGGATTGCCGAGCAGATCGCCGCACAGCGCCCGTTCGCCGGCATTAGTCAGTTGCATGCCGCGCTGATCGCGGCGATCCAGAGTGCCGAAAATGACGTGCAGTTGGCGCTGATTCGCGCGCATCCCGATCTCGCCAACAAGACCCAGCGTGCCCCCGGGCTCACCGCCGAGTCGAACGCCGAGCAGAACAGCGCCGGCCTCGACCGCCTGTCCGAGGCGGAATATGCGGCATTCGAGCGGGTCAACAACGCCTATCGCGAAAAATTCGGCTTCCCCTATATCGTCTGCGTGCGTCGCCACACCAAGGATTCCGTGCTGCGTGACTTTGAGGTGCGGCTGCAAAACATCGCCAAGACTGAAACCCGGCGTGCGATCGAAGAGATCGGCCGCATCTCCGCGCTCCGGCTCGATCAGCTTGTCGTCGCCGAGGACAAGCTCAAAGTGCATGGTCGGCTATCGACGCATGTGCTCGACAATCATGCAGGCAAGCCCGCGCCCGGCATTGCGGTCGAACTCGTCGAGCTGGCTGCGCTCGGCGAAAACCGCGTGATCGCGCGCGCGGTTACCAATGATGACGGACGCACCGATCAGCCGCTGATCGGCGGCCGGCCCTTGCCGATCGGCCGCTATGAGCTCCGCTTCAGCGTCGGCAAGTATTTTTCCGACCGCGGCGTGCAGACGTCGGAGCCGCCGTTCCTCGACGAGATTCCCTTGCGTTTCTCGATCGCCGAGCCGGAAGGGCACTACCACGTGCCGCTGCTGGTGACACCCTGGAGCTATTCGACTTATCGCGGCAGCTAGGCGCCGAACTTTTCGTGCAGCGCAGGGAAAAGTCGGTCCGGCTTGAACGGCGTGGAGGTGAAGCGGATGCCGGTGGCGTCCGCAATCGCGTTGCCGAGCGCGGCAGAGACGGGATTGTACGGGCTCTCGCTCATCGACTTCGCGCCCATCGGTCCGATCGTGTCGGATGTGTCGGCGAACAGCACTTCCGTGCGCGGCACATCGGCGAAGGAGGGCAGGTGATAGTCGCGGAATTTGGCGTTAATGATGCGCCCCTGCGCGTCGATTACCATCTCCTCGTACATCGCGGCCCCCAAAGCCTGCGCTACGCCTCCCTCGACCTGACCGCGGCACTGCATGGGATTGGCGACGACGCCGGCATCGGCTGCCTGCACGCTCTTGAGGATCTTCAGTTCGCCGGTGGCCTTGTTCACCGCCACACGAAAACCCTGCACGTTGAACGCGACCGAACGCGGTGTACCCTGGGAATTGCCGCTCGCCACGAGCGCCTCACCTTGCTCCTGCGCGTTCCTTGCGACCTCAGCAAAGGAAAGCTGCCTGACGCCGCTGACGACAGAATTATCGTTGAGCGTGCAGGTCGCGGCATCGCATAGCCATGCATCGGCTGCGGCAGCCTTCAACATGTTCGCAAGGCGCTCCGCCGCCGCATGCGTTGCCTTGCCGGCAACGAAAATGCCGGCGCTGCCATAGGCGCCGGTATCGTGGCCGCCATGCGCGGTGTCGGATTGCCTGAGGCGGATATTATCGACGGTGGTCGCGAGTGCGCTGGCTGCGATCTGCCGGTGCACCGTGCTGGTGCCGTTGCCGAACTCGGCGGTGCCGACGGTGAGCTCAAAGCCGCCGTCGTCGTTGAGCGCAATCATCGCGTCCGCGATGTGCCCGGCCGGCGGCACGGTGTCGATCATGGTCAGCGCAATGCTCTCGCCGATCAGCCAGTCCGGCGACAGATCAGGACTGGGCGCATCTGCCTGCATCGCGCGCTCAACGAGGTCGAGGCACTGGTCGAGCCCGTAGGAGCCATAGGCGACGTCGTGATATTCCGACGGCGGCGGCGACAGCATGGGATCACCGGGCCTCACGACGTTGCGGCGGCGGATGTCGTACGGGGTGATGCCGAGCTGTCGTGCCAGCTCGTCGATCGCCGCTTCCACGGCGACCAGCGTCTGCGGCAGGCCATAGCCGCGAAACGCGCCGGCAGGAACCGTGTTGGTGTAGACGGCGATCGCATCAACCTTCTTGTTCGGACAATTGTAGACGCTGATCGACTCGGCCACCGCGTGACCCAGCACCGGCCCGGCGTGATTGCCATAGGCGCCGGTGTTGGAGAGGACGTCGAGCTGGAGCGCGGTGAGCTTACCTTCCGCATCGGCGCCTGCCTTGATATGGACGCGCATCGGGTGGCGCGTCGAGGTCGCAATGAACTGCTCTTCGCGCGTCAACTCGAGCTTGACGGGCCGCCCCGTCTTCAGCGCGGCGAGCGCCAAGATGTCCTCGACGAACATCTCCTGCTTGCCGCCAAAACCGCCGCCGACGCGCTCGCAGAACACGCGGACCTTGTCCAAGGGCAGATCGAAGATGTCCGACAGCGCGCGTCGGGTGAGGAACGGCACCTGCGTGGAGGAGCGGACGTTGAGGACGCCGGACGGATCGAGCCAGGCAAGCCCACCATGCGTCTCCAGCGCGGCATGTTGCACGCGCTGGGTCGTAAAAGTGCCTTCATAGGCGACAGCAGAAGCTGCAAGTGCCGCTGCGACATCGCCGAACTCGCCGTGCATTTCCGCGACGATGTTGCGCTTTGCATTGGCGACGCGATGTTCGATGGTTCGATCGGGATGAACGACCGGCGCGCCAGCCGCCATCGCCTTTTCAGGATCGACGACCGCGGGCAGGATGTCGTAGGTGACCTCAAGGCGCCGGCACGCTTCCTCCGCAGCAGCCTCGCTCTCCGCCACGACGGCGGCGACCTTTTGGCCGATGAAGCGGACGACATCATCGAGGACGCGCGTGTCCTCCGGGTCCATCCAATCCTTTTCGTGCCGCGCGGTCGAGAACAGCCGGTCAGGCACATCTTCATGCGTCAGCACAGCGTGGACGTCGGGAACGTCCAAGGCGGCCGTCTTGTCGATCGCGATGATCCTTGCATGCGGATGCGGTGAGCGCAGGAGCTTGATATGAAGGAGGCCCTGGATCTCGGTATCGAAAGTGTAGCGCGCCTCGCCGCGCACGATGTCGGGGCCGGCCGGCGCGGGAAGGCTGCGGCCGAACGCGCCGCCGGCCTCAATGGCGTCGTCGACATTGGTCTTGCCGTCGAGCGCATCCTCGATCGAACGATAGCCGGTGCAGCGGCAGATGTTGCCCTTCAGCGCCGCACCAAGATCGGTGCGCTGCGCCTGGTTCAGCGACGCGCAGGTCAGGATCATTCCGGCGGTGCAGAAGCCGCACTGAAACCCTTGCGCGTCGAGAAAGGCTTGCTGCATCGGATGCGTGCCGCCGTTGCCGCCTAGCCCCTCGATGGTGGTGATCGCGCGGCCCTCGGCGCGGAAGGCCGGGATCAGGCAGCTGTGTACGGGCTCGCCGTCGAGCAGCACGGTGCAGGCGCCGCAATCGCCAGCGTCGCATCCCTTCTTGACGCCGAAATGGCCGAGCTCTCGCAGAAAGGTTCGCAGGCATTGGCCTGCGCGGGGCATTTGCGAAAACGGCTTGCCGTTGATCTCGAAACTCATGACCGCGGGCCATCGAGCAATTCGCGACGGATCTCCTCGGCAAGGTGCAGTGTCATATGCTTGCGCCAGAATGGCTTGCCGTGGACGTCGTCATGATAGAGGCCGTCGGCGATCTCGGCCGCGATGGCCGCGCGTAATGCGTTCGCATCGGGCGGCTTCGGAAAGGACAATCGGATCGGGCGCACAGTCGATGCAGTTACCGTCAGGTTCAGTCCGCCATCGCCATCAAGGCTGCCGATCAACAGTGCCGCAGAGCGGCCGACCGGCGTCAGCGAGATCTGGCGGAATGCCGAACGGCGCTTTAGCGCGGTGAGCGGGATATCGACCTGCCGCAACAGGTCGCCCGGCATCAGGCGGTTGCGCTGGTTGCCGGTGACGAAGTCGAGGACCGGAAGCTTCTGCTCCACGCCGCCTGCCTTCCAGATCGTGCAGATGCCGTCGAGCGCCGAGGTCAGCGAGATCATCGGCCCCGCCGGCAGCGACATGCAGAGATTTCCGCCGACGGTCGCCGTCTTCCAGATCTTGAACGAGGCGAGGAAAGCGCGGCAGCATTGGTTGATTAGCGCTGCGGCGAGCCACTCGGGCGGACAGGTCAGCGCATCAAGCTCGGCGATGGTGCAGGTGGCCGCAATCGTCAGATCGGTGTCGGTGATGGTCAGTGCCGGCCATTTCAGGTCGGCGAGATCGATCAGGCGGGACAGATGGGCCTGGGGCTCCGAGAACAGCCAGGTTCCGCCCGCGAGCCAAGCATCACCTGCCGTCCAAACGGGCAGTTGCGCGCGGCTCTGCGGATGGGCCACCGACGTGATTGTATTCAAGTCCATGAGTACGCCAATGCCTTGAATCGGATCGATCGCCTGAAATGGAGTCTTGCAAGTCCGGAGCCAAGTCGCAACAAGGACGCAGGCGGCTGGCCTTCCTTTGCAGGCGAAAATGCCGGCCGGCGCCAGGAGAAACGGGATCATGGATAACGCAAAGCCGGTCTGGATCAAGGATCCGCTCGCCATCCTCGCCGATGGTGCCGAGCGCGGCATCGTGGTGCAGGATGGGCGGATCGTCGAGCTTGTGCCCGCCGGTGGCAAGCCCACGACGGACGCCGCAGTCTTCGAGGCCGGCGAACATGTCGTGCTGCCCGGGCTGATCAACACCCATCATCACTTCTACCAGACGCTGACGCGCGCGCTGCCTGCGGCGATGGATCGCGAGCTGTTTCCCTGGCTCAAGGCGCTCTATCCGGTGTGGGCACGGATGACGCCGGAGGCACTCCAGCTCGGCGTCACCGTGGCGATGTCGGAGCTGTTGCTGTCGGGTTGCACCACCACGACGGATCATCACTACGTGTTCCCCGCGGGCCTGGAAGATGCCGTCGACATCGAGGTCGCTGTCGCCGAGCGGCTCGGCGTGCGCGTGCTGCTGACGCGCGGCTCGATGAACCTGTCGCAGCGCGACGGAGGCTTGCCGCCCGACAGCGTGGTGCAGGACCAGGACACGATTTTGGCCGACAGCGCGCGGGTGGTCGCCAAGCATCACCAGCGCGGTGCGGATGCGATGGTGCAGATCGCGCTGGCGCCATGCTCGCCCTTCTCGGTGACGACGTCGCTGATGCGCGCCACTGCCGAACTCGCCGACAAGCTCGACGTCCGCCTGCATACCCATCTCGCCGAGACCGAGGACGAGAACCAGTTTTGCGAGCAGATGTATGGCTGCCGTCCGCTCGATTATCTCGAGCAATGCGGCTGGCTCAATGCGCGCACCTGGCTCGCTCACGGCATCTTCTTCAATGCCGACGAGATGAAGCGGCTGGGCAAGGCCAAGACCACCATCAGCCACTGCGCCTGCAGCAACCAGCTTCTCGCGTCCGGCTGCTGCCCTGTCTGCGAGATGGAGGAGGCCGGCGTCGGCATCGGACTCGGGGTCGACGGCTCGGCATCCAATGATGCCTCCAATCTGATGCAGGAGGTGCGCTCCGCGTTCCTGCTCCAGCGTGCCCGCTATGGCGTGACGAGGATCAGCCACAAGGATGCGCTGCGCTGGGCCACCAAGGGCTCGGCCGCCTGCGTCGGCCGCCCCGAGCTCGGCGAGATCGCAGTCGGCAAGGCCGCCGACCTTGCGCTGTATCGGCTGGATGAATTGCGTTTCTCGGGCCACGGCGATCCGATTGCCGCGGTCGTGCTCTGCGGCGCGCATCGGGCTGATCGGGTGATGGTCGCGGGCAAATGGGCGGTGGTCGACGGGGCGATCCCCGGCCTGGACGTCGCCGATCTGATCCGCCGCCACAGCGCGGCGGCTCGTGCGATGCAGGCGGGCTAGGACAGGCGGAACAGAGAAGAGGGGGCAACCACCATTGCCGGGTATTGGTGGCTACCCCCTCTAACCTCCTCCGGGAGGAGCAGGTGATTTTACCAAAGCAAGAAGCGTGCTACTTGCCCGGCAGCTTGTCGTCGATGCCCTTGACGTAGAAATTCATGCCGAGGATCTGGCCGTCATCGAGGTGATCGCCGCCCTTGCATTCGACTTCCTTGCCGTCCTGCCCAACCACCGGGCATTTGAACGGATGCAGCTTGCCGGCTGTGATCGCGGCCTGGGCATCCTCTGCCATCTTTTTCACATCGTCGGGCATGTTGGTGTAGGGCGCCATCGCGAACATGTGGCTGTCGAGCCCGCCCCAGGTGTCCTCGGACTTCCAGGTGCCATCCAGCTCGGCCTTGACGCGCGCAATGTAGTAGGGGGCCCAGGTGTCCAGGATCGAGGTGAGCTGGGTCTTCGGGCCAAACTTGATCATCTCGGAGTCCTGGCCGAAGGCGAGCTTGCCGCGTTCGCTCGCAATCTGCATCGCTGCCGGCGAGTCCGTGTGCTGCATGATCACGTCGGCGCCCTGATCGAGCAGCGCCTTGGCGGCGTCGGCCTCCTTGCCCGGGTCGAACCAGGTGTTGGCCCAAATGATCTTGACCTTGATGTTCGGGTTGATGGTCTGCGCCGCGAGGATCGTCGCGTTGATGCCGGACACGACCTCGGGAATTGGGAACGAGCCGATATAGCCGAGCACACCGGTCTTCGACATCTTGGCGGCGATCAGGCCCTGGATGTATCGCCCCTGATACCACTTCGACGAATAGGTCGACATGTTCTTGTCGCGCTTGTAGCCGGTGGCGTGCTCGAAATGCACGTTCGGATATTTCTTCGCGACCTTCAGCGTCGGATCCATGTAGCCGAAGGACGTGGTGAAGATCAGCTTGTTGCCGGCGCGGACGAGCTGCTCGATGGCGCGCTCGGCGTCCGGACCTTCGGGAACGTTCTCGAGATAGGTGGTCTCGATCTTGTCGCCCAATTCCTTCACCAGCGCCTCGCGCGCCTGCTCGTGCTGATACGTCCAGCCGAGATCGCCAATCGGGCCAAGGTAAATGAAGCCGACCTTCAGCTTGTCGGCAGCGGAGGCAGCGCTGACGCTTCCGGCAAGCAAGAGCCCGGCAGTCAGCGCAAGAAGTGTTTTCCTCATCATCAATCTCCAAACAGTCGGGGAAAGCTACACCGCACCGTGCGCGCCCCATCGCGCACGAAGCGGAAGTCCATCAACGATCGGGCACGAACACGGTGCCGAGCGCGGCCGGCGCGGTCGAGCCACCGGTGCGCGCGCGGGACAACAGAACCAGGACGATCACGGTTGCGAGGTACGGCAGCGCCGACATGAACTGCGAGGGAATGCCGATACCCCAGCCCTGCGCATGCAGCTGCAGGATGGTGACCGCTCCGAACAGATAGGCGCCGACGACGAGGCGGCCCGGCCGCCAGGACGAGAACACGACCAGCGCCAGCGCGATCCAGCCGCGGCCGGCGGTCATGCCGGGAATGAAGAAGGGCGTATAGGCGAGCGGCAGATAGGCACCGGCCAGCCCCGCACAGGCGCCGCCGAACATCACGGCAAGGGTGCGGATGCGCAGCACCGGATAGCCGAGCGCATGCGCTGAGATGTGGTTGTCGCCGCAGGCACGCAGGATCAGCCCCGGCCGGGTCCGGTAGAGAAACCACCAGACGCCGACGATCAGTACGATCGAGAGATAGACGAAGGCGTCTTCGCCGAACAGCACGCGGCCGACCAGCGGAGTGTCCGTAAGGACGGGGATATGAAGATGCGGCGCCGGCGTGATGCGCTCGCCGACGAAACCGGCGCCGATCAGGCCCGACAGTCCAATGCCGAGGATGGTCAGTGCCAGACCCGTCGCGACCTGGTTGACGGCAAGGCCGAGCGCCATCAGTGCGAAGACCAGCGACATCAACGTGCCGGCGACGATGCCGCAGATCGCGCCAATGATGATCGAGCCAGTCAGCCAGGCGCCCGCAAAGCCGCAGGCCGCACCCATGATCATCATGCCCTCGACGCCGAGGTTGAGGACGCCGGAGCGCTCTGTCACGAGCTCACCGGTCGCCGCGATCAGCAGCGGCGTCGAGGCGGCAAGCACCGACAGGATGATCGCTTCAACCAGCTCCACGGGCCACCTGACGGTTCGGGAAGATCAGTCGGAAACGGTAGAGGATCAGGGAATCGCAGGCGAGCACGTAGAACAGCAAAATCCCCTGAAAAACCTTGGTGACATCAAGCGGGATCTTCATTGCGATCTGCGCCTGCTCGCCGCCGATGAACGTCAACGCGAGGAAAAGGCCTGCAATTAATATTCCAATCGGATTCAGCCGGCCAAGGAAGGCGACGATGATGGCGGTAAATCCGTAGCCTGGCGAGATGCCGGGTTGCAGATGCCCGACCGGGCCGGCGACCTCGATGATGCCGGCAAGTCCGGCCAGCGCGCCCGAGACGGCGAAGGTCAGGATGACGAGCTGGTTGGCCTTGAAGCCGCCGAACCGCGCCGCGCGCGGCGCAGCGCCGACGACGCGGATCTCGAACCCCTTGATGGTTCGCCCGAGCAGGACCGCCGCCGCCGCTACGACCAGGAGTGCGATGATCGAGCCGAGATGAAGTCGCCCGCCTTCGATCAACACCGGGACCGTCGCCACGGGATCGAACTCGGCCGTGGTCGGGAAATTGAAGCCGTGCGGATCACGCCAGGGGCCACGGACGAGATAGTCGAGGAAGAGATCGGCGACATAGACCAGCATCAGGCTGGTCAGGATCTCGCTGGCGCCGAACTTCACCTTGCAGACGGCGGGGATCAGCGCATAGAGCGCGCCCGCGACGGCGCCCAGCAAGAGCATCGCCGGGAGCACCCAGGCGCCGGCGTCGGTGCCTTGCGTCTTCACCGCGATCCAGCTTCCGGCAACGGCGCCCATCAGAAACTGGCCCTCGGCACCGATGTTCCAGGCATTGGCGAGATAGCAGAGCGACAGCCCGATCGCGATCATCACCAGCGGCGTCGCCTTCACCGCGATCTCCTGGAGGGAGTAGCCATCGGTCAACGGCGCGATGAAGTAGGCGTGGAGAGCAAGGAGCGGATTCTTTCCGAGGAGCGCGAACAGGATGCTCATGGTCACGATCGTCAGGCCGATTGCGATCAGCGGCGAGACCAGCGCGATCGTGTTGGAGCGCTCTGTGCGTCTCTCAAGCATGAGCTGCATGTGCGAACTCCTTCTGCTCCAGGCTGCTGCCGCCCATCAACAGGCCTAGCCTCTCGCGTGTCGCTTCTCCGGCCGTGAGCGGCGCCGACAGCCTGCCGTGGAACATCACCGCGATACGGTCGGCGATTTCGGCGAGCTCGTCGAGATCCTGGCTCGTCACCAACACCGCCGCGCCGCTGGCGGCGAGATCCAGGAGCGCCTGGCGGATGACGGCGGCCGCGCCAGCATCCACGCCCCAGGTCGGCTGGCTCACCACCAGCACGGCCGGCTTGCGCAGGATCTCGCGGCCGACGATGAATTTTTGCAGATTGCCGCCGGAGAGGCTTGCCGCTTCCGGATCGCGCTTGGCCTTGCGCACGTCGAAGGTCTCGGTCGCCTTGTCGACCGTTTTCAACGTTGCCGCCGTATCGACAAAGCCGTGCCTGACCATGCCGCTCGCGGCATGGCCTGTCAGCAACGCGTTTTCCGACAATCGCATGCGCGGCGCGGTGCCATGGCCGAGCCGCTCCTCGGGCACGAAGGCTGCGCCCAGCTTGCGGCGCTGGGTGATCGACAAAAGTCCGGCGGCGATGCCTTCGATCACCACCGTACCCGGCTCCTTCGACAGCCGCTCGCCCGACAACGCGGCGAAGAGCTCGTCCTGGCCGTTGCCGGCGACACCTGCGATGCCAAGGATCTCACCGCCCTTGAGCTCAAGCGAGATGTGCTCAAGTCGCACGCCGTGCGGCTCATCGGGCGCAAGGGTGAGATCGTTGACGACGAGCCGCGGCACTGTGGTCTGCCTGCCGGCCGCGGCCTTGACCTCCTTGATCTCACCGCCGACCATCATGCGCGCGAGCGAGGCCGCCGTCTCGGCCTTCGGATTGCAGGTCGCGACCTTCCTGCCGCCGCGCAGGATGGTGGCGGTGTCGCACAGCCGCTTCACCTCCTCGAGCTTGTGGCTGATATAGAGGATCGCGCGGCCCTCGGCCTTCAGCCGTTCGAGCACGATGAAGAGCTGGTCGGCCTCCTGCGGCGTCAGCACCGCGGTCGGCTCGTCCAGGATCAGGAATTTGGGATCTTGCATCAAGGTGCGCACGATCTCGATGCGCTGGCGCTCGCCGACCGACAATTGCCAGACCTCGCGCCTGGGATCGAGCGGCAGGCCGTAGGTTTTGGAGACCTGCTCCAGCCGTGCGGACATGTCCTTGAAGGATTCCTTGCCATCGAGCCCGAGCGCGACGTTCTCGGCGACGGTGAGATTCTCGAATAGCGAGAAATGCTGGAACACCATTCCGATGCCACGGCTGCGGGCTTCCGATGGGCCGGACAGCACGATGCGCTCGCCCTGCCAGCGAATCTCGCCGGCGCTTGGCTGGATCAGGCCGTAGATCGCCTTGACCAGCGTCGACTTGCCGGCGCCGTTCTCGCCGAGCAAGGCATGGATCTCCTTGGGGAAGATATCGATGTCGATCGACGCGTTGGCGAGGAAGTCGCCATAGCGCTTGGTGAGCCCGATCGTCTGGAGCAGCGGGAGCTCCCCGGTATGCAGGCTATTGGGCATCGCGTCTGACATTCGCCGTCACGTGGGTCGGGTAAAGTGTTTCTCTGCCTCAATAGTGGGCTAGTTTGATCCGTCGCGTAAGTAGCGAAAAAACGCCATGCCTTGCTCAACGCTTCGGCAAACGAGGGGATTGGCCGTCCATTCGCGATTCTTGGGCGGCAGTTTTAGCGAGTCCGTAGTTGTGCGGTAAGCGTCTGTTGCAAATTTGTGACGGTTCAAACCAAATCGGAACCGCCTGTGCAGCGTTGATGCCAAGTTGGGCAATCGACGCGTTGGCCCTGGATGCTTTGCGCAGACGCGGCGACGCCGCTGGCCCGGGCTTCAGCGTGTCGTTTTTCGCCGACACAAAAGGCAAAGAAAAACAATCAGAAAACTCTAGCCGAGGCTCGCGCAACGCAGGCAGGCGAAGCGTGTTGCCGCGTATCGAAGCGAGCCAGAAAGCCCTGATCCTCGCGCGCCTTCTGCCGAAACCTGCAGCATGCGCTGAAGCAAGTTGAGGCTTCTCACCTCCAGGGAACAGCGCAAGTGTCGCACCCAAGAGGCTTGCTTTCCAAGCTTCAACATTGGGGGTGTTTGGATGTCGTTTCGTTTCATGGCAATTGCAGCAACGGCGCTGTCTCTTGCTACGCTAGCCACCGGCGGCTTGGCTCACGCGGCGGACCTACCGGTCAAGGCCGCCAAGAAGGCGGCGGACCTTCCTTTCTTCCTGGTGATCGACGACCGGGTCTCATTCTCCTGGATGCCGAAGGGCACCGATCCCGGCATGTGGAGCGTCCGTCCGGATGGTTCGATCGACGGCAAAACGCCTAAGCAGGTCTACTCCTTCACGCATTTCGACCTCTGGGCCTACGGCACCAACTTCTTCACCATCTCGATGTTCAAGTCGGGTCACAACGACCCTGCCAGCCCTTGCGTCGCGCCCGGCGTGACCATCACCGGCGGGGCCGCCGATTGCGCCGGCGCGACCGAGATCTACGGCCTGTTTCGCTCGACCTTCGGCTGGAATGAGTTGTTCGGCACCAAGGCCTTCACCGCCGGTCCGCTGCACAACATCTCGTTCGAAGTCGGCATGGACGGCAACACCGAGAACAACTTCCTGGCGCCTGCCAAGCGCGATGTCGTCGCCGGTTTGCAGTTCGCTTTCGATCTTCCCTACAAGGGTTATATCAACGTCGCGCCACTGGCGTACTGGGAGTTCTCCAATCACAACGCCTTCACCCAGTGCGGCTTGTTCGTCACCGGGCCTGCGGGCGTCGTCTGTAACTCGGACGGCAATGTCAGCTACAACCCGACCTGGGCGGTCGAAATCAACTACTACATGGACCTCGGCTTCCTACCGCCGAGCATGCAGTTCTGGTCGATCAGCGGCCGCGCCGGATGGTACGGACCGAAGGGCGACTCGAACGGCCTTCCTGCGCTCTCGGGCGTCGGCCGGTTCTCCACCGCGTCCAAGACCGAGCTGAACAGCGAGCCGATCCGCCTGACCTTTGACGCCTCGAAGGCTGCGTGGGGTGACAAGTACTCGCACTTCGTCGACCTCTGGGTTGCCTACCGCTACTGGCAGAACAAGTTCGGCCTCGACCACAACGCCATGCCCGGCGTCTGCACCGTCGCGGCCACCGGCCAGAGCACCAAGAGCTGCACCGAGTCCACGGTCTATGGTGGTGTCACGTTGAAGTTCTGATCGAGCGACGCTTAGGGTGGGTTACGCCGAGCGGACTGCGCTTCGCGCAGCCGCAGGGCTGACCCACCCTACGACCGCGTCTACTTCGACCATACGCCGTCGTGCAGGGCTTCGGCTTCGTCTTCCAGAAGCGGGCCTACGACCTCGGTCGGCCGCTGGCCGCTGGCAAAGACCTCGCGGCAGGGCAGGTCGAGCGTCGGGTTCTCCGGATGATTGCCGGTGACGCCGCGCAGGCGGTGTTCGCTCAAGGCATAGACCACGCGACCGATGCCGGCCCAGTAGATCGCGCCGGCGCACATCGCGCAGGGCTCGGCGGAGGAATAGAGCGTCGCCTTGGCGAGCACCTCGCGGTCCAGCGTGCGGCAGGCTTGCGTGGCGGCGAGACGTTCGGCATGCGCGGTGCCGTCACGGTCCGGCATGTAGCCGTTCTCAGCCTCGATCAGCACCTTGTCGTCCGCATCGACCACGAGGCAGCCGAACGGGTGGTTGCCGTGCGTAAGGGAGCGGCGGGCGACCTCAAACGACAGGCGCAAGAAGTGCTCGTCGCGTTCCGATCCGCTCATCGCTGCTCCGCGGTCAATGTCCCGCCATATGACGGCCGACCACGGTGAGGTCGGCTTCGCTGGTCCGTGCTTCATACACGAATTCGCCGTGGAACATCACCACCAACCGGTCGGACAGCTCAAGCAATTCATCGAGATCCTCGCTGACCAGCAGCACCGCCGCTCCGCGATTGCGCGCGGCCATGATCTCGGCATGGATCTGCGCCACCGCGGCGAAGTCGAGGCCGAAGCAGGGATTGGCCGCGATAAGCACCTCGACGTCGCCGCCGAGCTCGCGCGCCAGAACGGCGCGCTGGACATTGCCGCCCGACAGCGCCGAGATCGGTGTCTCCGGCGTGCGTGTCTTGATCTTGTATTGCGCGATCTTCTTTCGGGCGTCATCCCGGAACGCGCCGCGGTTGAGCCACCAGCCGAGGCTCGCAAAGGGCGCGCGGTCGAACTCGCGGAAGGCGATGTTGTCCGCAACGCTCATGCCGCCGACGCAGGCGTTCTTGAGCGGCTCCTCCGGCAGCAGTGACATCTTGTGCCGGCGCATCTCCTCGCGGCGCGCGTGATAGGGGTTGCCGGCGACGCGGATCTCGCCGCTCTCGGCCTCGCGCTGGCCGGCCAGCACCTCGACCAGTTGGCGCTGTCCGTTGCCGGAGACGCCGGCGATACCGACGATCTCGCCGGCGCGCACGGTGAGGGAAACGTCATGCACGGCAATGGCGCCGGCATCGTCGAGCGCCCGGACCTTTGCCAGCTGCAGCCGCGCCTGACCCGTCTCACCGGTGCGTGGCGGCTGCACGGTCAACTGCTCGGCGCCGATCATGGTGCGCGCCATCGCGTCCGGCGTCAGCTCGGAAACCTTGCCGGCGCCTGCGAGCTTGCCGCGGCGCAGGATCGTCACCTCATCGGCGAAGGCCATGACCTCGCGAAACTTGTGCGTGATCATCAGGATGGTCAGCTCGCCCTTCACGACCATGTCGCGCAGCATGCCGAGCACCTCGTCTGCTTCTGCGGGCGTCAGCACGGAGGTCGGCTCGTCCAAGATCAGGAAACGCCGCCTCAGATAAAGCTGCTTGAGGATCTCGCATTTCTGCCGCTCTCCGGCAGAGATGTCGGAGACCTTTGCGTTGAGTGGCACCCTGAACGGCATCCGGGCCAGAAACGCTTCGAGCTCCTTCTTCTCCTTGCTCCAGTCGACCACCGCCGGAACGTCATCACGCGCGAGCACGAGGTTTTCGGCGACCGTCATCGCCGGCACCAGCGTAAAGTGCTGGTAGACCATGCCGAGCCCGAGCGCATGCGCGTCCTTGGGATTCCCGATGGTCTGCTGGCGGCCACCGACGAGGATGTCGCCTTCGGTGGCGTGGTAATAGCCCATGATGCATTTGACGAGCGTCGATTTGCCGGCGCCGTTCTCGCCGAGCAACGCGTGGAACGAGCCCGGCCGCACCTTCAGCTCGACATTGTCAAGCGCCAGGAAATCACCGAAGCGCATGGTCATGGCGAGTGCGTCGACGCCGAAGGCGCCACTCGGCGGAGGTATCTCGCCGATGATCACGAGATCGCTCCGATCAACGCATCCGAGGTCGCGACTGCGCCGAAGACGCCGCCCTGCATCTTGATCATCTTCAGGGCGTGGTCGTGATTGCTCTTGTCGGTCGCGCCGCAGCAATCGTGCAGCAGCACGCATTCGAAGCCGCGATCGTTGGCCTCGCGCATGGTGGTGTGGACGCAGACGTCGGTGGTGATGCCTGTCAGCACGATGTTCTCGATGCCGCGCACGCGCAGGATCAGTTCGAGATCGGTGGCGCAGAACGAGCCCTTGCCGGGCTTGTCGATAATGGCTTCGCCCGGCATCGGCGCCAGCTCGGGGATGATCTCCCAGCCGGGCTCGCCGCGCACGAGAATACGGCCGCACGGGCCGGGATCGCCGATCCCGGCGCCGATCTGCCGCGAGCGCCAGCGCTTGTTGGCGGGCAGGTCGGAGAGGTCGGGGCGATGGCCTTCGCGGGTATGCATGATGTGGAATCCCTGCTTACGCATCACCGCGAGCAGCTTCTTGATCGGCTCGACCGGGGCCCGCGTCAGCGAGAGGTCGTAGCCCATCTTGTCGACATAGCCGCCGACGCCGCAGAAATCGGTCTGCATGTCGATGATGATCAGCGCCGTGTTCTCGGGGCGCAGATCGCCATTATAGGGCCAGGCGTAGGGCTCGGACTTGATGTGGCGCTCGGGCATGAGTTCGCTTCCTAGCGGGTGATCGATAGTTCAGCCGGCGCGCCCGTCAGCGTTCGCTTCGGCGAGCAGGTGATGATCATGATCGCGAGCGTCAGGATGTAGGGCGCGGCGTTGAAGAGGTGATAGCCGGAGGTGACGCCGACCGATTGCAGCGCCGGTCCCAGCGCCGCGGCGCCACCGAAGGCGAGCGAGGCCCACAGGCACAGCATCGGATCCCAGCGCGCGAAGATGACGAGCGCGACCGCCGTGATGCCCTGTCCCGAGGAGAGGCCCTCGTTCCAGCTTCCGGGATAGAACAGCGACAGGAACGAGCCGCCGATGCCGGCGAGGAAGCCGCCGACCATGGTGGCGCGCAGCCGGATCAGGAGCACGGAATGGCCCATGGCGCGCGCCGCATCCGAGCTTTCGCCGGCGGTGCGGATGAGCAGGCCCCAGCGCGTGGTGCGGAAGGCCCAATAGAGGATCGGCGCAAGCGCGACGCCGATCAGGAACATGACGTTGATGCGCAGCGCGGCCCGGACCTGCGGGATGTCGCTCCACCAGCCGAAATCGATCGCCGGCAGCCGCGGCGCGGTCGGCTCGATCAGCGGTTTGCCGAGATAGAAGGCGAGACCCGTGCCGAACAGCATCAGCGCAATGCCGACCGCGATGTCGTTGACGCGCGGCAGCGAGCAGATGCCGGCATGCAGCGCGCCGAGCAGGGCGCCGGTGATACCGGCGGCAAGCACCCCGAGCCAGGGCGAGCCCGAGAGATAGGAGATGCCATAGGCGCTCATCGCGCCCATGACCAGCGTGCCTTCGAGACCGAGATTGATGCGGCCGGAACGCTCGGTAATGCATTCGCCCAGGCTCACGAACAGGAAGGGCGTGGAGACGCGAATGGCGCCGCCGAATACGGCAAGCGGGACGGTCCACAGTCCGATCGATCCGTCTGCCATCTCAGGACTTCCCCTTGAGAAAACCGATGCGGCCGTAGAGCGCATCGCTTGCCAGCACGAAGACGAAGATGATGCCTTGAAGCACCAGCACCGACGCATCGGGCAGCCCCAGGCGGCGCTGCAACAGCCCGCCGCTGGCGCTGATGCCGCCGAGCAGGATCGCCACCGGAATGATCGCAAGCGGATTTTGTCGCGCGAGGAAGGCGACCAGGATGCCGGTGAAACCATAACCGGCGGCGAGATTGGCATTGGTGCGGCCCTGCACGGCCGCGACCTCGACCATGCCGGCGAGCCCCGCCGCGCCGCCTGCGAGGAAGCAGATCGTGAGGATGAGCTTGTTGACGCCGAGCCCGACGATCTTTGCGGCGCGGATGTTCCCTCCGGCAACACGCGCGGCGAAGCCAAACACGGTGTGGTAGATCAGGATGTAGGCGGCGATCGCCGCCGCCAGGCCGAAGACGAGCCCCCAATGCACGTCGGTGCCGGGGATGCTGCCGATCATGTTGGCAGCGCCGATCTCGCGCGTCGACGGTTTGTTGAGGCTCGCAGGATCGCGCATCACGCCTTCGACGAGATGGTTGAGGATGGCGAGTGCGATATAGACCAGCAGGAGGCTCGAGATCGTCTCGTTGACGCCGCGATATTGCCGCAGCGCGCCGGTCAGCATGATCCACAATCCGCCGCCGGTCACGCCGGCGCAGACCATCGCGATCTGGACCACGAACGGCGGTGCGCCTTGCAGTGCCAGCGCCGCACTGGTCGCAGAGAGCGCGCCGATCAGCAGCGCACCTTCGCCGCCGATGATGACCATGCCGAGCTGCGCAGGCAGGGCCGTGCAAAGCGCGGTGAGGATGAGCGGGGCTGCGCGTGTCAGCGTATTCTGCCAGGAGAACCAGGTGCCGAACGCGCCCTGGTACATGTAGAAATAGAGGTCGAGCGGGTTCTTGCCGAACAGCGCGACGAAGATGCCGAAGACCGCGAGCGCGCCGACCAGCGCCGCGCCTGGGATCAGTATGTACTCGATATTCGCGCCGTAGCGCTGGAGGAATCCCGCGTCAGTGGCCGGGGCGATGGCCCCGACCGCTTCGACGGGATCCGCCGCTTCCGTTGTCACGAAGTCGCTCCGATCACGCCTTCGACGAGGTAGTCCATCTTCTCGAGTTCGGGATCCTTCTGGCCGCGCTCGGTGCCGGCGGCGATCACCGTCTTACCCTTGTTGTCGAGCAGCGGGCCCTTGAAGATGGCAAAGCCGTCCGACGACAGGAATTTGGCCTTGGCTTCGTCGGCCGCCTTGCGTGCCTCGGCCGACACCGCTTCGCCATAGGGCGAAACCTTCACGATCTCTTCCTTCAGGCCGCCGCGGTAGAAGTTCGGGATCTCTTCGCCGGCGGCGATCATCTTGACGAATTTCGGATAGAGCGCCTCCCAATTCCACTCGGCGCCGGTGAGATACGCCTTCGGCGCCAGCGCTGACTGGTTGGTGTGATAGCCGCAGACGAAGGCACCGCGCCGCGCCGCGTTCTCGACCATCGTCTTGGGGCCATCGACATGGCAGGTTAGGACGTCCACGCCCTGGTCGATCAGGCTGTTGGTGGCCTCGGCTTCCTTGACTGGCATCGACCAGTCGCCGGTGAAGATCACCTGCGTGGTGGCCTTCGGATTGACGGACTTGGCGCCGAGCGTGAAAGCGTTGATGTTGCGCAGCACCTGGGGGATCGGCTTGGCTGCGACAAAGCCAAGCTTGCTGCTCTTCGACGTCAAGCCGGCGACGATGCCGGAGATGTATTGGGCTTCGTCGATATAACCAAAATAGCTACCGGCGTTCTTCGGGTCCTTGTCGGTCCACAGGCCGCCGCAGTGCTCGAAGCGCAGCTTCGGGTACTTCGTCGCCATCTTGATCATGTGCGGATTGTAGTAACCGAACGAGGTCGGGAAGAGCAGGGTGGCGCCATCGAGATTGATCATGGACTCGATGGTCTTCTCGACCGCATCGGTCTCCGGCACCTTCTCTTCCTCGACCACCTTCAAGCCGGGAATCTTCTTCAACGCCGCGGCGCCCTGTGCGTGCGCCTGGTTGTAGCCATAGTCGTCGCGCGAGCCGACATAGATGAAGCCGATCGTCGTCTCGGCCGCGAAAGCCGGGCGGGCGCCGAGGGCCGCTCCCAAGGAGATCGCCGCGCTACCCTGCAACAAATGCCGTCGTGAAATCCTGCCAAAATCCATTGGATGCTCCCTTTGGCGGATGGTCCGCCCCTCTCTCCCGGCCACCGTCGGTCTGGCGGCGCCAGAACGGGATGTCGCAAGCTTCGTGCCAGAGGTTATTGAGCAGGCATGTGGACATAACTCATTGTAAAATAATGATTATGTGTCTGGCTTGAATCTTGGGCAGACAACGTTCAGATTAAATTATAGGCAGTACAAAGACATTGTATGCAATGTAGTTAAGCAGCGTTAACCGGCGCCCCCACCGGCTGTTCGACGCGCCGCCTGGTCTGCCGGGTCGGCATTCATGCTAACCAGTTCGCGAGTCGGACCTAAGCGTGAGACGTGTGCGCTGGCACCGAACTTGTATCGATGGTCATGTGGACCGCCCTTGCGGCTGCGACCTGCAGGATGGAAAGTTTGAGCGAGATGGCTCCTGGTATCGCCGTTCCAAATGGCTCGCTCGGCGAGGAGATCGTACGTCGCATCAACGAGCTCGGCGCCATCTCGGAGGACGCGGACAAGCTCACCCGAATCTATCTCAGCAGGGAATTGCGCGTTGCCGCCGATCTCATCCTCGGCTGGATGCGCGAAGCGGGAATGCATGCGCATCTCGACGCGATCGGCAACGTTTGCGGCCGCTACGAGGGCGAGCGGCCGGGGCTGCCATGCCTGATGCTGGGTTCGCACTACGACACCGTGCGCGACGCCGGCAAATGGGACGGTCCGCTAGGTGTGATCACGGCGATTGCCTGCGTCGCCGAGCTGAACCGGCGCGGCAAGCGTCTGCCGTTCGCGATCGAGGTCATCGGCTTTGCCGATGAGGAGGGCGTGCGCTTTGCGTCCACGCTGCTCGGCAGTCGCGCGGTCGCCGGCACGTTCGACGAGAGCGTGTTGAACACGCGCGACCGCGACGGCGTCTCGATGCGCGAGGCGCTCGTGAAGTTCGGCCTCGACCCAGACCATATCGGAGCGGCTGCGAGGACGCGGCGCGAACTGCTGGCCTATCTCGAGCTGCACATCGAGCAGGGACCGGTGCTGGAAGCGCAAAATCTCCCGGTCGGCGTCGTCACCGCGATTGCGGGCGCAACGCGGCTCGCCGCACGGCTGACCGGCATGGCCGGCCACGCCGGCACCGTGCCGATGGCGCTGCGTCGCGACGCACTCTCGGGTGCGGCCGAATGCATCGGTGCGATCGAGCAGTTCTGCCGCACCGATGAGGGCGGACTGGTCGGCACCGTCGGCTACATCCACGCAAAACCCGGCGCGACCAACGTTATTCCGGGCGAGGTCTCGTTCACCATCGACATGCGCGCGCCGACCGACATGCATCGCAACCGTGCGGTCGCCGACGTCGTCCGCCAGATCGAGGCGATCGCCAGGCGCCGACAGCTTGCGCTCCAGCTCGACGTCACTCACGAAAACCGGACCGCGCCGTGCGCGCCGTGGCTGAAGGACCAGGTCGCGCAGGCGATCGCTGCGGAGGGATTTGCCGCGTTCGAATTGCCGAGCGGCGCCGGCCATGACGGCATGGCGATGATCGACATCGCCGATGTCGCCATGATCTTCGTCCGCTGCCGTAGCGGCATCAGTCACCATCCGGACGAGCACGTCGAGCCCGCCGACGCCGACATCGGCGCCCGCGTGTTGCTCCGGGTGATCGAGAATTTCAGGCCGCGGGAGAATCGCGCCGGCGCGAACTGACTGTCGGGGGCACGTCATCGGGCTGAGACACGAATCGGTCACGCTTGGAATGGTGACCGGCCATCGCCGGGATCATGAGATACCAGGCGCAGATGAACAGCGACATTTCCTTGCCGTCACATCGTGAGAACCGATTTTACCAGGGCATGGCGGCAACCTTTGTCGCCAACGCGCTTCAGGCGGTCAATTTTCTCGGGGATCGATTCCTGAGAAGGTCGCAACATTCGTTCTCGGCCATTCAGGATCTTTACCGGCACTCGATGGATAGTGCCTTTTCGGTGAGCGAGGCTTTCCTCGTCACGGGCGCGCCGCACGCCTCAGCCTACTACCCGCGCGATTTCGCCTGGTTCTATCCCGACGTCCTCGATCCTGAAACCATCATGGATTCGCAGGACTCCGTGCGCCGTGCGCGACTGCTTGAGAAGAGCGTCCGCCTGTTGCTGGAGGCGGTTCGCGCCAATGTCATCACGACGACCATCGTCCCGGCGGGGCGTGCGCGGTATCTCGGCGTGAATTATTTCTCGCGCCCTTCCGATACGCTGCTCGGTATTCTGGCCGGGCTTCAGCAGATGGTCTCTGCCGGGGAGAGAGCGTCCTATCTGGCGATGTCGCAATGTGCACATGCGGGTCGTCTGTTGCTGGCCGACTACGGCACCGACCTGAAGCGCGCGATCCTCCAGCTCGCAAGCGAATTGGAGCCGTTCGACGACGGTGGCGTCAGGTGCCTGCTCTGCGATGCCAACGCGCCTCGTTCTGCGGCAACCGACACCCGGGCCGAGCGCAGACGGTTCGTTACCAACGCCTGCGTCTACACGACTTTTGTGTGGGGCGTGCAACTCGCCATCGTCGACGAGTACGAGTTGAAGCGGCTGCTCGGGTGCGATCTCGCGCAGTACAAGAAAGACCTGCTCCGTCTGTTCGGCAAGGACGGCTATGTAAGGCACTCGCTGGACGGTGCGGCCGGCTCGCCGGTATCTTCCGTCGCGCTGGATTTCGTCGGCGTGCATCGCGGCTTCTGGGATATGACCGATCCAGGCGAACGCGCACTGTTCGCAACTACGACGGACCTGATCATTTCCGAACCGCGGTTTCGCATCCCCAGCACGTTTCACTTCCTGGTGTCAGCGGATAATCCGCGAACCAAGATGATCCACAAGTTCGCGGCTCCCGCTTACCAGGGGCGCTCCTCCTGGCCGACTTTTAACGTCGAATTTGCGGATCGGATGCTGGACTATGATGAATTCTCGGGGAGCGAGACTTACCGCCCCTGCGCCCAGGGAATTCTGAAGGACATTCGCACCGCGACCGAGGTCCATGGCGGTTATCAGGAGTTGATCTCGGAGCAAGGTCTGAAGTATCGGACCTGGGCCTATAAGGGGGCTGTGGCTCACTCCTGGTTTCCGCGCTTCCTGTCGGTCTGGAGGAGGGCGTACGGAACGCCGCTCCTCCAGTGGAATGACTGATCGGCGGACGGCTACCCGGCCGTCACGTCCACGGTCTCGCCGCCGTCCAGCACCTGCGCTGCCTTGGCTCGGTCGAGGTCGCCTTCCCAGGCTGCGACCACGACGGTGGCGACGCAATTGCCGACCAGGTTGCCGAGCGCGCGGGCCATGCCGATGAACCAGTCGACCGAGAGCACCAGCACGAGGCCGATCGCGGGGATGCTCGGTACCGCGTTCAGCGTCGCTGCAAGGATCACGATTGCCGAGCCCGGCACGCCGTGGGCGCCCTTCGATGTGATCAGGGAGACGCCGAGCACCAGCAGGAGATCGCCAAAGGACAGCGGCGTGTTGGTCGCCTGCGCGATGAAGACCACCGCAAGCGTCAGATAGATCGAGAACGCATCGAGGTTGAAGGAATAGCCGGTCGGGATCACGAGACCGACCACGGAATCCTTTACGCCCATCCGCTCCAGCTTCTTCATGATCTGCGGCAGCACCGCATCGGAGGAGGCGGTCGCGAGCACGATGGTCAGCTCCTCGCGCAGGTAGGCGAGGAATTTGAGGATGTTGATCCCGGCGAGCGCCATCACTCCGCCGAGCACGCCGAGCACGAAGATGCCGACCGAGACGTAGAACAGCATCACCAGCGAGACGAGCTGCTTCAGCGAGCCGACGCCATATTTGCCGACGGTGTAGGCGACCGCGCCGAGCACACCGAGCGGGGCGACCCGCACGATCAGCCCCATGACGCGGAACAGTACGGTGGACGCCGCATCGATGATGGTGGTGACGAGCTTGCCCTTCTCGCCGCCGACCAGCGCAAGGCCTACGCCGAACAGCACGGCGAAGAACAGCACCTGAAGCACGTCGTTGCGCGACAGCGCGTCGAACGAGGTCGACGGGATGACGTTGAGCAGGAAGGCGCCGACGCCCGCGCCTTGCAGCTTGTGGGCGTTGTCGGCGTAGGTGTTGAGCGCCTTGGCGTCCAGTGTTGACGGATCGATATTCATGCCGTGGCCGGGGCCAAAGACGTAGGCGAGGATGAGGCCGACCACGAGCGCCACGGTCGTCATGGCCTCGAAATAGAGCAGCGCCTTGACGCCGACCCGGCCGACCTTCTTGAGATCGCCAGCGCCGGCAATGCCGTGCACGACCACGCAGAACACAATCGGGGCCACGATCATCGAGATCAGCTTCAGGAAGGCGTCGCTCAGTATCTTGAGGCTGATGGCGAAGTCCGGAACGGTTACGCCCAGGATGATGCCGAGCACCAGCGCCGCCAGAACCTGGACGAACAGCGAGGTGTAAAGCGGCTTCGGCTCGGCGGTCGGCGCCGCAGTGATGGTCGACATGGTGAACTCCCCCGGTTTGACGCGTCTTGGACGTCAAAAAGGAGCAACAACCATGCCAGTTTGTCATTGTCTGGCTGGGAATTCGGTCGTTCTTAACGACTTTCCGCAGCGCCTCGCTTCAAACCAGGGGAATAATGGCCCCTTCGAGAGATGCCTCGCCGGCCCGTTCGGCGGAGCCGTCCGAGTGCCGCCGCAAGATCAGCGGCAGCAGTCCCCCGACACGCAGGGTCTCGCATTCCAGATTGGTCTCGACAGCGGCAATGGTTATGAAGCGGTCGATCTCGGCGCCGTCACGCAGGATGCGAACATTGATCACAGCGCGGGGCTTGAGCGCTTGGACGGGGGCGTCAATCTCCAGCATGTCGTCTGGCCTGAGGCCCAGCGTTTGCGGCCGGCGATCGCGCGGCAGGCGGAGCGGCAGAATGCCCATGCCGATCAGGTTGGAGCGGTGGATGCGCTCGAAGCTCAGCGCCAGCACAGCGCGAGCGCCGAGCAGCGCGACGCCCTTCGCCGCCCAGTCTCGCGAAGAGCCCATGCCGTAGCGCTCGCCGGCTACGACAACGACCGGCCGCTGCTGCTCCTTATAGTGCTCGGCGGCAAGCCGGAGCGACAGCCGTTCACCGGAGCCTGCAAGGATCGTGTGCCCCGGTGGCAGATCGGGGCCGAGCAAATTGCGCACGCTCTTGTTGGTGAAGAGTCCGCGCAGCATCACCTCCCAGTTTCCGCGGCGCGCGGCGAACACGTTGAGATCGTGCGAGTTCTCGCCGCGCGCGACGAGATAACGTGCCGCTTCGCTATTCGCTGCGATCGCGCCTGCCGGTGAGATGTGATCGGTCGTGATGTCGTCGCCGAGCACCAGGATGGGTGTCGCAGCGTAATGTCCAAGGTGCGAGCCGCGGCCGAAATCGGCGAAAGGCGGGCGGCGGATATAGGTGGAGGCGTCGTCCCAGGGGAATAATGCTGCGGCGGGCGCCTCGAACGCCGCCCAATCCGCGCTGGCTTCCGCGGCGTCATAAGCACTGCTATAGTCGCCCGCGTCGCGTGCGAGCGCCAAGGCCGCATCGATCTCGCGACCGGCGGGCCAGATGTCGGCGAGGCGCACCTCGGTGCCGGCCGAACTGCGCGCGATCGGATCGCGCAAAATGTTGCGTGCGACATCGCCGGCGAGGGCGAAGGCCACGACGAGCGGCGGCGAGGCAAGAAACCCAAGCTCGATCTGTGAATGTACACGGCCGGGGAAATTGCGGTTGCCCGATAGCACGGCGACCGGTGCCAATTGCTTCTCTTCCATCGCGCGTGCCATGGGTGGTGCCAGCGGCCCGGAGTTGCCGATGCAGGTCGTGCAGCCATAGCCGACGATGCCGAAGCCGAGCGCCTCGAGATCGTCGAGCAGGCCTGAGCGTCGCAAATAGCGCTCCGCGGTCGGCGATCCCGGCGCCAGCGAGGTCTTCACCCAGGCGGGCGGCATGAGCCCGAGCCGCCGCGCCTTGCGCGCGAGCAGACCAGCAGCGACCAGGAGCCTTGGGTCCGAGGTGTTGGTGCAACTCGTGATCGCGGCGATCGCGATCGCGCCATTGAGCGGCGGATCGGCCCGCTCCACGTCGGTGGTTGCAGCGGAGCGTGCCAGCGACAGCGCCTCTGCGGTCTTGCCGGCAGCGATACGGTCCTGCGGGCGGCGAGGGCCGGCGAGGCTGACCTCGACTTCGTCGAGATCAATGCTGATCGTCTCGGTGTAGCGCGGCGCCGCTTCGGGATCGAACCAGAGTTCTTGGCGCCGCGCATAGGCCTCGACCAGCGCGACCTGCTCGTGCGAGCGGCCGGTCTGCCCGAGATAGTCGAGCGTCCGGGCGTCGATCGGGAAGTAGCCGGAATTGGCGCCGAACTCCGGTGTCATGTTAGCGACGACAGCCCGATCGCCGGCCGAAAGTGCGGAGACACCTGGCCCAAAGAATTCGACAAAGCGGTCCGCAAGATCGATCCGGCGAAGACGCTCGGTGACGGTGAGTGCGAGATCAGTTGCGAGCACGCCTTCGCGCAGCCGCCCGGTCAGGCGGACGCCGACCACATCAGGCACGCGCATTGCGACGGGCATGCCGAACATCACGCTCTCGGCTTCCAGCCCGCCGACGCCCCAGGCCAGCACGCCGATCCCGTTGATCATCGGCGTGTGGCTGTCGGTGCCGATCAGCGTGTCGGGTGCGGCCCACGTATCGCCGTCGTGGTGCAGCGTCGTCACGACTCTGGCGAGCCGCTCCAGGTTCAGCGTGTGCATGATTCCGGTGCCGGGCGGATGCACGCGCACGCCGTCGAGCGCCCGGCTGGCCCATTTCATGAAGCGGTAGCGCTCGCCGTTGCGCGTGAGCTCTTGTGCCATGTTGCGGGCCATTGCGTCCGGTCGTGCAAATACATCGACGCCGAGCGAATGGTCGGTCGAGACGTCGACCGGCAGGACCGGATTGAGCCGGGTCGGATCGCCGCCAGCTTCCGCGAGCGAGGCGCGCAGACCCGCAATGTCGACCAGCGCCGGACCGCAAGTCGTGTCGTGCATGAGAACGCGCGAGGGCTGGAAGGCGATCTCGCTTTCGCTGCGTCCATCGGCGAGCCAGCCGAGAATTGCGGCAACTGACGCATCACGATCCGTGCCGCCGATGCGCAGCACGTTTTCGAGCAGGATGCGGTGGATCATGGGCAGGCGAGGGAGGTCCTCACCTGCTACGGTTGCGATGTCGGCGATGCGATAGGTCTGCGATCCGCTGCGAAGCGTTCCGAAATCAGTCATCTCTCGGTCCTGCCTATGCGATCAGGCGTGTTGCTCGGCAGCCTGCGTCTGCGCTTCGTCCGCGTTCTCCATTCGAGCGAACCAGGTCATCAGGAACGACACGAACAATAATCCGCTGAGGAACAGGAGCCCTCCATACGTGCTGCCGGTGGCGTCCTTGATGGCGCCGATCGTATAGGGGCCGGCGAAGCCGCCGAGATTGCCGATGGAGTTGATTGCCGCGATCGACACGGCTGCAGTCGAGCGCGTCAGGAACAGGCCGGGCAGCGACCAGAACGGCGACTTGAAGGCGTAGATGCCGGCAAGCGACAGCGAGATCAGCGTCATGGCGATGGCGGGTTGCGCGACGAGCCCGGTGAGCGCCAGCGCGACAGCGCCCCACAACAACGGAACGGCCGAATGCTTTTGCCGCTCGCCGGTGCGGTCGGAGTTGCGCGACCACAGCACCATCACGATCGTCGCAAAGGCGTAGGGCAGCATGGCGACGAGGCCGATCTCGAAATTGGTCAGCGAGGACGAGAGGCCTTTGATGATCTGCGAGTCCGATACCGAGATTGCCGACCTGGTAGATGAAATAGATCACCGACAGGAACAGGACTTTTGGGTTGGTGATCGCGGCGACGATGCCGAGATGCTGAACATTACGGCGGCCGGCCTGGTCCTTGCGCAGCTCCTCGGTGAGCCAGTCGCGCTCCTGCGACGTGAGCCATTTGGCCTGCTCGGGGCGATCGGTCATGATGAAGTAGTTGACGATGCCGGCGACGATGGCGGGGCCGCCTTCGAGCAGCAGCATCCAGCGCCAGCCGCTGAGGCCGAAGGCTCCGACGTGGTCCATGATCCAGGTGCTCAGGGGGGCGCCGATCAGATAGGACACGGGAATAGCCGCGGTGAACAGCGCGATCGTGGTCGCCTGCTCCTTGGCGCGGAACCAGTAGGTCAGATAGATGATGATGCCGGGAAAGAAGCCGGCCTCGGCAACGCCGAGCAGGAAGCGCAGGGCGTAGAGCTGCATTGCGCTCTGCACGAAGGCGCTCGCGGTCGCGACGATGCCCCAGCTGATCAGGATGCGCGAGATCCAGATCCGTGCGCCGTATTTGTTGAGCGCGATGTTGCTCGGCACCTCGAACAGGAAATAGCCGATGAAGAAGATGCCGGCGGCAAAGCCGAAGGCTTCGCTCGATAGCGCGAGCTCCTTGTTCATCTGAAGCGCCGCATAGCCGATATTGGCGCGGTCGAGATAAGAGATGACGTAGAGGCCGAAGCAATAGGGCACGATGCGCCAGGACACCTTGCGCATGGTGGATTGCTCGATGGTCGCAGTGGCGGCGGACATTGATGGCGTTCCTTGCTGCGTTTCGTCGGGGCTTGTCGGCAACGCCACAACCTTCCCCGCAGGCGGGCGCCTTGCGAGCATATATGCATTTTATAAAATAAAATGCAATAAGGCTGAGATCAGACCTTCGGGACCTTGATCAGGCCGGCGCCTTCGATGTGGACGCGGAGGAAGTCCGACGCCTCCTGACGCAGGCCTTTTTCCAGCAATGTCAGGATGTTGATGTGCTCGCGGCACTGGATGGGGAGGCGGCTGCGGTCCACCGTGATGCGATACTCCACCAGCCGGCGCAGCCGGTTCACGCGTTTCACTGCATCGAGAAAGAATGGATTGCGGGCGCAACCGACCAGCATTTCGTGGAACTCGGCGTTGGCGGCAAAGATCTCCGAGCGTGAGGCACGCTTGTAACCGCCGTCGAGTAGCCACTGCTGCTGCTCGCGAGCGGCTGCAAACGCCGCACGATCGATTTCGAAGCTCGGCAGGAGCAGGGCCTGTGGCTCGAGCGCGACGCGCAACTGATAGCCCTGCTGATAGCTCTCGCGCGAGGTGAGGAGCGGGCCAAACGCCCAGCCATTGCCGGGCAGGCGCTCGATCCAGCCTTCATCGGCTATCTTGGTGAGGATCTTCAGGAGGCGCGTACGCGAGAGGCCATAGCGGCGCATTAGCTCATTCTCGCTGACCTTGTCCGGGAGCTTGCCCACCAGGCGGTCCTCGGCGATGGCGAAGTACCACTCGTCCTCGCGCTCCGGTTCGGTATCCTCCGCGTCCGGCAGATCGGGAAGGTCAGCGGCGCTCTTGACCAGGAAGAAGCCGCGATTGGGCTCGGAGCGGACGACTTTCATGTCTTCGAGGATTTGCAGCGCTGCGTTGATCGGCGCGCGCGACACCCGCAGTGCATCCGCCAGTGTCTGGCTTGGCAGATGCTGTTCGGCCTGCAATCCGTTGGCGCGGATGTAGTCGAGGATCCGCGCGGTCATCTGGGTCGCGAGATTGGGGCGGGGCATGGCCGACTCAGGTTGGTCCTCTGTCAAAGAGATGTCGCTTACCAGCGCGGACTGCACAAGCGGGGCGCGCCCGAGCGGTTCTTGCGTTCCGCCCATAATTGTGTTTTAAAAAATAAAAAACAATATAGGGAAAAACGTGACGCCCAAAAATGCTGTCCCCGTTCCGCTCCGCGCTGACGGCGCCCCGCTGTCGCGGCGCTTGTTCGCGGGCCTCGCCGCCGCCGGTGCGGTGACCGCTGCATGGCCCGGTGCATCCGCGTTATCTCAGACACAGACGTCCCATCCGGAGGACCACATGCTCGAAGGCTCTCGCTCATTCGTTTATGTCGGCGCCCGCACTACGAGGGAACGCAACGCCCGCGGCGACGGGCTCAACGTCTATGCAATGGACAATGCGACCGGTGCCTGGCGCCATATCCAGCTCCTCGGCGAACTCGTCAATCCGTCGTTTCTCGCCTTCGACCGTACGCGACGCTTCCTCTACACGGTGCATGGCGATCTCAGCGAGATCACGGCGATGGCGGTCGATCCTGCGAGCGGCAAGCTCGCCGTGATCAACCGGCAGAGCACGGAAGGAAAGAACCCCGTCCATCTCGCGATAGATCCCACCAACCGCTTCATGGTGATCGCCAATCACATCACGTCCACGCTGGCGCTGCTGCCACGGCAGGACGACGGTTCGCTCGGTGCTGTCATCGATCTCGTCAAGCTGGAGGGCAAGATCGGCCCGCATCGCGTCGAGCAGCCCTTCGCCAAGCCGCATCAGGTCGAGTTCGATCCGTCAGGCGCGTTCATCGTGGTGCCGGACAAGGGTCTCGACCTCGTCTTCACCTACAGGATCGATGCAGAGAGCGGAAAGCTCGTGCTCGCCGGCAAGCCGGTGCAGGCGCGTGAAGGCGCTGGCCCACGCCATGTCGTGTTCCACCCCCGCGGTCAGCTCGCCTACGTCGTCAACGAGCTTGATTCGACCGTCACGGCCTATCGCTTCGATCCCGCAACCGGCACGCTTGCTCCATTCCAGATCGTCCCCGCGGTGCCTGACGCGTATACGGGCAACAGTCGCGCAGCCGAGATCGCGGTGTCGTCCGATGGACGCTTCGTCTACGCCTCCAATCGCGGCGATGACAGCATCGCGACGTTTGCAATCGATCAAGCGACCGGTCGCCTCTCGACCGTCGGCTGGACGCCGAGCGGCGGCAAGACACCGCGATTCTTCGCGCTGGCGTCGTCGGACACTTTGCTGTTCGCGGCGAATGAGGAAACCGACACGGTCAAGCTTTTCAAGCGCGATACCGCTAGCGGCCGCCTCGTTGCGACCGACCAGATGGTTCACATCGGCAGTCCGGTTTGCATTCTCTTCAAGACACTTTGATGCGCTAGGCGCGCGCTCGGGTTGGTGAGAAGGCTCGAGCACATGGCGGCAGTGTAGCAGAACGGCGCCCATTGCTGCGGCGCGGCCTGCCTCAAATCCCGGCTTGCCCATCAAACCGCTCAATGTCAGACTTGTGACATGAATACAGCAAAGCGACGCGAATCGAGCCTCCGCGACGAATACGCCGAGATGACGCGGCAACGCATCGTGGCAGCCTTCGTCGAGACGTTGGAGGACGAGGCGGCCGACGACATTTCCATGGCCGCCGTGGCCAAGCGCGCCAGGGTCGCCGAGCGGACCATCTATCGCCACTTCAAGACCCGCGCGGAGCTGTTCGCGGCTGCCGGCGAGTGGATCGAGAACAACGTCTTCAGCTACATTCCTTTTACCTCGCCAGACGAGCTGCCGGATATTTTCCGCAAGCTATGCAAGCGGTTCGACCGCCATCCGCATCTGGCGCGGGCGATTGCGATGACGCGGGCGGGCCGAAAGGTGCGCGCGGGATTCCGGCGTCACCTGATCGAGCAGCATCGCAAGGCGATGGCGCCGCTGGTGCGTCATCTCCCTGCGAAGGAGGCTCGCCAGGCGGAGGCGCTCGCTTCGTACCTGAACAACGTGCTGGCGTGGAATGCGATGCGCGAGGATTTCGGCATGTCCAGCACCGATGTCGCCGACGCGATCGAGTGGGCCCTCACAACACTTTTGAAGGATGTTCGTCAGCGTGATGCCGCTGCGGCGGGCAGCGGCAAGGCCGGCAAATCGCTGCGAAAGCGAACCACGGCCGCGAACGAGCCCGCATAGAACGAGGTATGCCATGAATGCGATACCCGACGACCTCCTGATCAACGCGCCCGACGAGGTTCGCATCCGCCAGGATCTGGTGCTGACGGCGCTCGGCCGTCGCCCGGCCGATCGTTCCATGCGGGTCGGCCGATTGCTCGACGTGCACAGCCGCACCTGGAGCGAGGATCAGGAGATCGTCTTCAGGGGACGGCGCATCGCGTGGGTGGGACCGGCGGGAAGCTATCCTGGCGAGGTCCGAGAACGCCTACATCGGCCGGGTCTTGCCGCCGTGCCCGGTTTCGGCGAGGTGCACAAGCATATTGAAAGTTCGCATCTGACGCCGGAATGGGAGGCGGCGCTGGTGCTGCCGCATGGCAATACCTGGACCTGCGAGGCGAGCCACGAATTCTCCAATGTCAATGGCGCGCGAAATCTCGAATTCTGGTTCGAGGCGCGCCGTCGCGGCTCGCCGCTCAAGATCTTTCCGCAGCCCGGTTCGGCGGTGCCGCCGACGGCTTACGAATGGGGCGGCGGCTGGTATGGCCGCGACGAGCAGGCGCGCTTCATGGGCGAGAGCCTGATGGTCACTGGTCTCGACGAGGTCATGGATTGGCCCGCGGTCTGGAATCCGGACAACCCATCCTACAAGCGACTCTGGGGCATGATCGAGGCGACCTTTGCGGCGCGCGGCGTCGTCGAAGGCCATGCCTCGGGCTTGCGGGATCTGCCTTCCATCAACGCTTTTGCCGCGGCCGGGCTTGCCTCCGACCACGAGGTGCAGACGCCGGAAGAGACCTGGGACAAGCTCACCCGCGGCCTGTTCGTCGAGCTGCGCGTCTACGCGATGGACGAGATCGTCAAATGGCTGCTCGCCAGAGGCTTGCAGGACTGGTCGCAGATCGCTTTCACCACGGACGACCGCAGCGCCAGCCACACGCTCGAGCTCGGCGCCAGCGATCACAATGCGCGGGTTGCGATCGAAGCCGGCCTCGCTCCGGAAATCGCGATCCAGTGTCTCGCCATCAATCCGGCGCGGCACATGCGCCTCACGCCATTCGTCGGCAGCCTCGCCCCGGGGCGCTTTGGCGACGTCGTGCTGCTCTCGGATGTATCCAAGCTCACCATCGCTGAGGTGTGGGCCGATGGCGTGCAGGTCTCCGATGGCAAGCGCTATCTTGGCGAGGTGCCTCGGATCGAATGGCCGGAATGGGCAACCAAGACGGTCAATATCAAACGCACGATCAAGCCAGAGGATTTCGAGCTCTCGGCGGAGCCAGGTCGCACGACAATGAAGGCGGCCGTGATCCGACCCTTCCACTGGCATCCCGAGTTCTACACCCTCGACCTGCCGGTGCGCGACGGCGCCGTGCAGCGCGACGAGAGCGAGGCTATCACCAAGTTCGCGATCGTCGACCGCTTCTCTGGCGACGGGCGAATTGCAAAGATGTTCTGGCGCGGCTGCGGACCACGGACGCCCGAGACGGCGCTGGCCTGCTCGGTCGCGCACGACAAGCATAACATCTGGGTCGTCGGCTCGTCCGATGCCGCGATGGCCGAGGCCGTGAACGCGCTGATCGAGCTTCAGGGCGGATGGGCGCTGGTGCGCGAGGGTGAGCTCGTGGCTACCGTCCGTTTCGAGGTCGGCGGGCTGATGAGCTGCCGCTCGGCGCAGGCGCTCGATGCCGAGATGCAGGCGCTCTACGCCGAGGGCCGCAAGGTCGACTGGATGTATGAGCCGACCTTCCGGCCGCGCTGGTATCCGGGGTTTCCCGAAAGGCTGATGTTCGCAACGCTGACCTGCGCGCCCTGGAGCTGGGTGCTCGTGGCGCCGTGCGAGCAGGCGCCGCTCGGGTTCATCAATGTGCAGACGGGCGAAGCGCACCCGGTGGTTTGGTAGGGGAGTGACTGGGATGAACGAGGTGACGTCACCGCAAGCCGCTTCCGCAGAGCCGGCGCCGCGCGCCGCAGCAAGCCCACTCGATCGCATCTTTGGCCTCACCGAGCGCGGCACCAGCGTCGGTCGTGAGGTGATGGCCGGCGCCACGACTTTCGCGGCGATGGCCTATATCATCGCGGTGAATCCGGCGATCATGTCCAACGCGGGAATGGATCGCGCCGACCTCGTCAGCGCCACGGCACTCGCCGCGATCTTCGGCTCGGTGATGATGGGCCTTTGGGCCAACCTGCCGCTCGCCGTTGCGCCGGCAATGGGCTCGAACGTCATCTTCACCTACGTCATCGTCAAGCAAATGGGGATGCCCTGGCAGGGTGCGCTCGCCATGGTCGCCTTCACCGGCGTGCTGTTCTTGATCCTCAGCCTGTCGAAGCTGCGCGAGAAGGTCGCGAAGGATGTACCGGAGGTGCTGAAGATCGGCATCCAGGCTGCAGTCGGCACGCTCATCGTCTTTATCGCGCTGCGCGGCGCAGGCTTCATCGTGCAGAACCCATCGACCTATGTCGCGATGGGATCGCTGCGCAGCCCGCCGGTGTTACTGACGCTGTTCGGCTTGTTGCTCACGCCGGTGCTGGTGGCGCGCCGGGTGCCGGCGGCGCTGATCCTGTCGATTGCCGTGCTAACCCTGATCGGTTTCTTCGTTCCCGGTGCCAATGGCAAGATGGTGACGTCAGTGCCGTCAGCCATCATATCGTGGCCGCGCTGGCCGACCAGCACCTTCCTGGCGCTTGATGTCGGCTATCTCTTCAGCCATTTCGTCGTGGCGCTGCCACTGCTGTTCTACTTCCTGTGCGCCGAATTCTTCTCGACGCTGGGCACGCTGATAGGGGTCACGGGTGCCGCCAATCTCCGCAAGGCGGATGGTTCTATCCCAAATGCCACCGCGGCGTTTGCAACTGATGCTACGGCATCCATTGTCGGCCCGCTGCTCGGCACCTCCGTCGTCACGGCCTATATCGAGTCCATCACCGGCGTGCAGGCCGGTGGCCGAACGGGTTTGACCTCGCTCACCGTTGCGGGATTCTTCTTCCTCGCGCTGTTCTTTTGGCCGATCTTCGTCATCATCCCGTCACAGGCCACTGCGCCCGCACTCGTGCTCGTCGGCGTCTTGATGATGCAGGGCCTCGCCCGCATCGACATGACGGATCTCGTCAATGCTGTGCCGATTGTGCTCACCCTGCTGGTCACCGTGCTCACCAACAACCTCATCAATGGCATGGCGCTGGGGACGCTGAGCTACATTGCGCTGGAAGTCACCATGGGGCGCCGCGTGCAGATTCCGGCGATGGTCTGGGGGCTGGGCGTCGTGTTCATCGCTTACGCAATCGTGATCGCGCAAATATTCTGAAGGCAGGGCTACGCCGCCAGATCCAGCAGCCGGCACGATCCACGCACCAGCACCTTGCGGCCAGATGAGGTCATCACGGGCACACCATCGTTGATCGCGACGAGGCCGAGTTTGACGAGGTCTTCGAGCGCATGGGCCTTCGAGAAACGATACTGCGAGGCCGGACAGCGCAATGCCTTCAAGATTTCCCACTGGTCTGGCGAAAGATCGAAATCGTCGTTCATGTTGCCTCGAAATATCTGGCCGTGCGTGCACCGATTAGCGGTGCAGGATGAAAACCATGCGACGACATTGAGTCGGGAATTCGATTGGCTGTTCAGAACATCTCTTCACAAATGCCTGAGATCATTGCGCCACAATAGTTAAGATCGCGCACGCGTGGCTATCATTCCCGATGTTCGATCACCTCTTGATGATCTGGAGTTGATAGTGCGCTGCGAATTTTCGCACTGCACGGGAAGCAGGCCTGTCCCTTTCCGCGCTGCGATGTGCACAGGAAAGATGAGACAGACCCCGCAAGACTCTGTTACGTTGAGTCTCGGGGAATGACTTCACGCGGCAGGAGTGGAGTGCATGAACAGGCTGGTGGCAATTCGCAGTCAGGAATCCTTTTGCCGGGAACGAGCGGCGCTGGATTCCAACCGACGGGTGTTCTGGCTCGCGCAGGCAGAAGAGTGGGAGAAGCGCGCGCTCGACGAGATCGCCCATCACTTCCGCGAATGCAATCGCGCTCACGGAGATTTGCACGCGGTCACCGGCTAGCGGACCTTCGCGGGGCTTACTGGTAACTCGCCACGATATCCGACACGGCGCGCTCGAGCTGTTGCGCGGTGGCGCATTGTCGCACCACGCTGCAAAATGTCGCGTAGCGCGGCATCTCGGAATCGCCAAAACCCCAGATCATGCGTCCCTCGGGGTTGAGCCACACCAGCCGTTTCGACCGCTCGGAGATGCGCCGCAAGATATCGGCGCGTGGATCGAGATTGTTGCTGCGGGCGTCGCCCAGCACGATTACGGTTGTCTGCGGCGTCAGCGCGCTCATGGACTCATGCTCGAAGTCGTCGAGAGAGGAGCCGTAGTCCGATGAGCCGAAACCGACCTTGGACATGATCTCTGCCATCGCCGCTTCGGGCGAGTTGGATTCCAGGATGTCGCTGACCTCTATCAGATGCGAGGAGAACGCGAAGGAGCGGACGTCGTCGACCACCTCGTGCAGCGAGTGGATCAGCAGCAGGAAGAAGTCAGAGACGCGCGCCACCGAGCCAGAGACGTCGCAGAGGGCTACGATTTTCGGCCGGTCGCGGTGCTTGCGCTTCCAGGCCGTGAGGAATGGCACGCCGCCCCAGGCTGCGTTGCGGCGCAGCGTGCGCCGGACGTCGAGATGGCCGCGGCGCTGGCGCTTGCGCGGCTTGGAGTAGCGCTCGCGCAGGCGCCGCGCGATCCTGCGGATCAGCGCGCGCATCTCCTCGACCTGGCGCGCCTCGATGCGGGCCATCGGTGCATTGCGCAGGATCTCGTTGCGCAGGTTTTCGGCCTCCTCACGGGCATAGAGCGCGAGCCCCTGAGAGACCGTGTCGCGGACCGCTTCGCGCAAGCCCTCGAGCGCCGTACGCAGCCGCTCGGCAAGCGACGGGTTGGCCGCGGTCAGTTCGTCGAGATCGTCGCGCAGCCGCTGAAGGCCCATGGCGTCGAGGATGCGGCCGGAAAATATCCCGCGCTGGGTGGAGTAGCGGATGTCGGACAGCGACGCCGCGCTGGCGCCACTGGCAATTGCCGCCGCGATCGCGTTGCGGTTCTGTGACAAGAGCATTTGCGCGAGTGGACCCAGGCCTTCGGTGGGTTGACCAGTGCCGGCGTCGTTTCCGCCGTCTGGAGAGGGCGGCTGACTGCCCTCCGGAGGCGCATGGTTATCGTCGGTCTCGGGCTGTTCCTGCCGCGGCTCGGGCTGGCTGAAGAACAGATCAAAGCAGTCGCCGAGCGCGAGCTTCTCGTCCTGCGACTTCGCTAGCGTCAGCAGCAGTGCGTCGCGCAAGATCCCGCGGTCGGAAAAGCCGACCTGCGCGACCGCGCGCATCGCGTCGATGCTTTCGGCGGGCGAGACATGGACGCCGGCACCGCGCGCCGCTCGAAAAAAGCGATGGAGGTTCTCCCGCATCGGTGTCAACCGAAGATGTTGGACCGCGCCGCCTTGGCAATGAACGTCGTGACGTGGGGCGCCGCCGCCTCGATGTCGGCCTCGTATTTCAGGAGCACGTTGAGCGTGTCCTTGACGATCTCGGTGTCGAGTTCGCCGGCCTGCAAGAGCACCAGTACGCGCGCCCAGTCGATGGTCTCGCTGACCGAAGGCAGTTTCTTCAGGTCCAGCGTGCGGATCTCGTGGATGAAGCCGACCATCTGCCGGCGCAGGGTCTGCGAGATGCCGGGCACGCGGCTCTCGACGATGCGTTCCTCCAGCCGCTGCTCGGGGAAGCCGATATGCAGATGCAGGCAACGCCGCTTCAGGGCGTCGCCAAGATCGCGCTCGCTGTTGGAGGTGAGGATCACCGTCGGCGGTGTGATCGCCGAGACGGTGCCGAGTTCGGGAATGGTGACCTGGAAATCGGACAGGATCTCCAGCAGCAGCGATTCAAACTCGGCGTCGGACTTGTCAATTTCGTCGATCAGCAGCACGCAGCCGCCGGGCTGCTCGAGAGCCTGTAGCAGCGGGCGCGGTTCGACGAACTCCTTGGAGAAGAACACGTCGCCGAAATCATGTAACTGGTCGAGCGCGGCATGCAGGGTCTGCGCTCCGCCTAGCACTTCGCCAAGCTTGTCCTTCAGGATCTGGGTGTAGAGAAGCTGCTTGGCGTACTTCCACTCGTAGAGCGCCTTGGCCTCGTCGAGGCCTTCGTAGCATTGCAGGCGGATCATCTTCATGCCGCGCCAGGCGGCAATCGCCTTTGCAAGCTCGGTCTTCCCGACGCCGGCGGGCCCCTCGACCAGGATCGGCTTTTCGATCTGTTGCGACAGATAAACCGCGGTCGCGATCTGCCGGCTCGCGATATAGCCTTGCGCGGCGAGGCCGCTCTCCACCGTCTCGATCGAGGTCGAGGCCTTCTGATCAGCCACGAATGGGCGCTCCCGATGTCCTGTTCGGGGCTGTTCTGCCCCCCTTCCGAACAAAGGACAAGTCTCGATTATCCGGGAACACATTGCGCTGACGGCATTTTTCCGCTCAGCGCAATACGGGAGCGCAGGGCTCGGGCGTCTCGATCAGTGACGCAGCAACTCGGGTTTCCGGATGGTTTGCCGCAGCTCCCCGCCGCAATCGGCGCATTCGTAGATGAAGTCGATCTTGGCAAGGCTCCAATGCGGCTCGACCTCGCGCACATACATTGGCAGGAACCCCATGCAGCTGGGGCAAATCACAGGCGCGATCTCGATGTCCTGATGATGCTGTACATAGGCTGGCATCTCGGCTCTCCTTCGCAGGCGACCCACTAAACCCCGCGTAGAATCTAGCGCCGGCGGCGTAATCGCCGTCATCAACTCTTTCGAACAGAGGCGGAACGGCCGGCATTTGTCCACCGCTGTGACATTCTTGTAACGTCTCTGTACTGTAACGGGCGGACTAAATGCCTATTTCACGGCCCAATCGGCTTCTTCGGCGAACACTCCAACAATAAGGGAGCAAACACCCATGACGCACGCCATTCGTTTTCACCGCACCGGAGGTCCGGAAGTCCTGGTTTGGGAGCAAGTCGAGGTCGGCAAGCCCGGTCCGGGCGAGGCGCGCATCCGACACACCGCGGTCGGTCTCAATTTCGTCGACATCTACAACCGCTCGGGTCTTTATCCCGCGCAATTGCCGAGCGGACTCGGCAGCGAGGCGGCCGGCGTCGTCGAGGAAGTCGGCCCCGGCGTGTCCGATTTGAAGCCGGGTGATCGCGTTGCCTATGGCGCTTCGCCGCTAGGCGCTTACTCCGAGGCGCGGCTGATCCCGGCCGACCGGTTGTTGAAATTGCCTGATGGCGTTGACGACAAGACCGCGGCGGCGATGATGCTGAAGGGGCTCACTACGCAGTATCTGATCCGGCAGACCTATCGCGTGAAGGCTGGCGACACCATCCTGCTGCATGCTGCAGCGGGCGGCGTCGGCCTGATCCTCAGCCAGTGGGCGAAGCATCTCGGTGCGACCGTGATTGGCACGGTGAGCAACGACGAGAAGGCCAAGCTCGCCAAAGCTCATGGCTGCGATCACGTCATCATCTACACCCGTGAGGATTTCGTGAAGCGCGTCGACGAGGTCACCGGCGGCAAGAAGGTGCCGGTCGTCTATGATTCCGTCGGCAAGGACACTTTCCTGAAGTCACTGGACTGCCTGGCGCCGCTCGGTGTCGTCGCGCTGTTCGGCCAGTCCTCCGGCGCGGTCGAGCCGCTCAATCTCGGCCTGCTCGCGCAGAAGGGCTCCCTCTACGTCACACGTCCGACGCTCTTCACTTACGCGGCGAAGCGCGAGAACCTGGTGGCGATGGCAGGTGAACTGTTCGACGTCGTGAAGTCCGGCGCGGTCAAGATCGAAGTCCACCAGACTTATCCGCTGAAGGATGCAGCGAAGGCGCATGCCGATCTCGCCGCACGCAAAACCACGGGCTCGACCGTGCTGCTGGTGTGATCCTGATCGGATGATGATGCAGGCCGCTTGCGGCCTGCATCACGATCGTTCGTGCTTGCGTAGATCGCGGGCATGGTCGAAGCGCGCCGCCTGAAGGTTGACCTCGCCAGGCGCAATCTCGGGCAATCCGGCCTGGATGAGGATGTCCTCGGTCACGTCCTCGACCGCGGTCCCGATGATTTCGTGGATAAAGCAGATGTTTCCGTATTCACCGGAAGCGACGCGCGAGACGACCTCACGCCGGGTGACTTCGGGGTCGACGACCGCTTCACGGCCGCGGCGACCATAATCGATCATCACGACGAAATACTGCATCAAATTTCCCTGCCCGCCTCGAGGCGAGTTGCAGTATTTCTGAAAATAAGAATATAGTCAAGCCTCGATTTCCAAAAATCGGAAATCGAGGCTCTGCGGTTGCGATCAGTCCGCGCGTTACTTGCCTTTGCCTTTGCGAGCCCGGGCCGACTTGGCGCGCAGACGCTCGAGCTGCCCCTTGGGCATGGTGAGGCAGATTTCGCCGACCCACTCCAGCTTCACGCCGACGATCGGCTTGGCGTTGAAGCTCGCGAGGTTGACGACCGAGGGAGTCTTGCCCCGCTCGATGGTCTTCAGATAACGCTCCCCGGTCTTCAGGCGGACCACGGCCTCCTCGCCATAGAAGCTCGACAGCGGGAAGCGCTGCTCCTTGTAGACCACGATGATATCGCCGTTCTCGTACTTGGGCAGCATCGAATCGCCCATGACCTCGAAGGCGACGGTCTCCTCCATGATCGGGAAGGGCAGCACGATGTCGCCAAGTCCTTCCGGCGGGACCTGCTCATATTCCGGCTCGATCACGGCGCCGGCGCCGACCCTGCCCATGATCGGCGAAAGATTGAGCTCAAGGTATTCCATGATCGGCAGGATTTCCGACGCCTTGACCAGGCGCTCGCCGCCGAGGATTTCAGAGACTGCGCCCGGGCGGACGCCCATGGCCTGGGCCAGCCCACCCTTGCTCTTGCCTGACCGCTTCAGGCCCCGTTCGATCATCGTCGCGTCCAGCATGGTTATTCCCTCGCTTGTCCCAGCTTCGTCTCTACCTTAAACCGAAATTCGGAATTAGATATTACGAATATCAGAATTCCTCGTTGACATATCCTTCGGAATATCGGAATGTGTGTCTCGCCTCAAGAGTGTCGTTCGGACCGGACGAGGCAGTTCACAGGGCAAGACAGTATGGAACCGGGCAACTGGGCGTCGGAGCACTCCGACGCGCTGCGCGACTATTTTCTCAAGGGAATGTCTTTCGCGACGATCGCAAAGGAGATTAACGCAAGATTTGGAATGGATTACAGCCGAAACGCGGTGATCGGGCGCGCTAAGCGGATGGGGCTTGCCGCGCCCAAGCGGATGGCGGCTCTGCCGGTCGCGCCGTCGCATCTGCCGAATGGACTGTTTCGGCAGCACGGGCCGAGCCCGGCGGGAAAAGGCGAGGCATTCAAACCGCCTTTCAAACCGGCCGAACCGGTCAAGCTGCGCTGCATCGGAATCCGCCCGCGGCTCATCTCGCTGCTTGCGCTCGAACCTTGCGACTGCCGTTACCCGTATGGCGGCGACAAGGATGGGGAGCCGATGGCCTTCTGCGGTCATCCCCGGCGCCAGGGCTCCAGCTATTGCACGCCCCATTTTCATCTGACCTCCGGACCCGACACGGCGCGAACGACCGGCCCGGTCACTCTGCGGCTCGTCGCGGCTGCGTGAACCTCATCGCCCCGTGCTGGGAATCCGATTTTCATCGTTTTGTGTCAAGGAGTATCCAAGTGGCACGTGCCAAACGCAGCAAAACCTATCGCCTGGCAGGAATCCACGACCGCAGGTCACGTGACGTGGCGGCCCACGCTGAAGTGGCGGAAATCGAGGTGGACAATCCCCTGGGCCTTGATCCCGGCGAAAAAATCATCGTGTTGCGCTCGATTCGCAACGATCCGTTGGGTCGGCTTCATTCCCATCACCAGATCGACGAAGCGCAGTACCGCGGTGGCCGCGCGTTCCAGAACGACTGGGAGAAGGCGGAGCGGGGTCCGCAGGCGGTCGATCCCAGCCGGGAATATGTCGACGGCGCCCTCGGTCGGGAGCCCCTTACCGAGCGCCAGCGCCAGGCGGTGCTGCGGCTGAACCGGATCGGGCGCGAGCTCGGCACCGACGGCACGGCGCTCGTACACGATGTCCTGGTGCTCGGACTGACGATGGAGCAGGTCGGCGAACGCCGCGCGGTGCGCAGCCAGCGCTGGAACGACTATTTTTCCAAGAGGTTGCAGGAATGCCTGGATCGGCTGGCGCAGATCTACGGCTTTGCGACCGACCGCGGCGCGACGAACCGGCCTGGCCGCTAGCTCAGGAAAAGCCGGCGCGAACGAAGCTCCAGGGCAGGGGACAGTCCGGCGCCGATTTTTATCGACATGCCCAAGAGCGATGAGATCCGATGAATCGTCATCGCGCTCGGCTGTTGTTCGAGCGCGATCAGGCGTCTCACGGATGCGGCATGATCTGGTACGGCGTCGTGTAAGGTTCAACTCGGAGCGAGGCGTTGGCCAGCAATCCGATCTTGGCGGTCGGTGCCTGCTGCATCTCGCCGTTCTGGCCGCGGTGGACGTTGTATTGCCACACAGTGAGGTCGCCCTTCTGCGCCAGCGCATGGGCTACCGCGCTGGCGTCAGTGCCGCCGAGCGCCTGGAGCTCTTCGGCGTTCAGGCCGATGACGATTTCATCCTTGACGGTGACGATCTTGAACAAGTTCATCTTGGCCTCCTGCGCCCATGCGCCGTGTGATGCGACAGTGAAAAGCGCAATGGCCGCGCCCTTGATGAGATCGCTCCGAGAAAGCATGCCGTCTTCCTTTGCTGGACGCGCGCCCGAATCGTTGGTCCAGAAGTCAGCCATGGCGCCCGTGATCTGCGTGGCCGTATCGCACTGGGGCTTTGGTCGCTCATTTGCGAATGGGGGTTCATGTCCTTGAAAAATATCGTTGCACGGGTGAACCGCGAGACGGCGCTCCGCGTCCAAGTACGAGAGTCAGGGGACATAGGATGAAATTCGCCGGTATCGTTTGCATTCTTGCTTCTGCGGTTGCGACCGGCGCCGCTAGCGCAGCCGATGCCTCCTACGTCGGAAGCTGGAAATTCACGAGCGCGGTGGTGGCACCTTGGGCGGATCTCCAGCACAAGCCCGACAGCACCGAGCAGGCGCGGCTGATGGGCAAGATGGTCCTCGTCAAGGCCAGGGAAATCTCCGGCCCGCGCCCCTTTGCCTGCGCCAGGCCGCAGTACAAGCTTGTCGACTACGGCGCCGACATGATCTTCCAGGGCGCTTTCGACGAGATGCAGCACTCCAGCAAAAAGGCCGATCCGAAGGCGCTCGCCGTCTCGCTCGGCTTTGTCGGCGACAAGATCAAGACGCTCGAAACGGGGTGCGAGATCGATTTCCACTTCGTCGATGATGCGACCATTGAGGCGGGCCTCAACGATTACGTCTACACGCTGAAGAAGCAGTAGCCCGATCGGTTCTGCGTCGAGGATAGACCGGCTCGCGATAAGTCAGTCGCGGATCGATGGGCGGTTCTCCTGATGCTTATGGTGCGCCATTGCCGCCCCCCGGGTCCAGAGCTCCGAGCCCTGCCGGTCCAGATCCCGGGCGCCATCCTTCCGCTTGAAACAATAGGTAGGCATTGTGGCCTCCGCTCGCTGTTCATACTGGGAAACAAAATACGCCGCTTGTCGCATTGACGCAGATCGAGCCAACGTGCAGCTATGACGTGCTGAATCCTGACGCAGGCGGGGTGAGCCGGGTCCGTCATCCGGAATTTGCCGAGGTGCGATGACGACGAAGCAACCCTCTGCTGCCGGTTTGGCTTGCCGGAAGGGTTGTTCCTTGTCATAATTGCAACCTCGTCGGGTTCGCCCGGTCCGTTGCGGGCATGCGTTTTGGCGGTCCGCCCGCGTCCGGGCGATGGCCGTTCATGTCCGAGGTCAGTTCTCGAATGACGTCTGCCGTTTCACGAAGCCCGTTCCTTTCATAGGTGCGAGATGAAAAACCTCAATTTCGCGACCGAGCTGCACCTGAAGCTGGGGGCGCCTGCGAGTCAAACTGTCGAAAGCCTGCGACTGCTGCGTGCATTTCTCAAGCTCGCGCCGCGGCAACGTTTCGAGGTCATCAAGCTGGTCGAAGACCTTTCCGCCGAAGAGATTCCTGAACATCCGATTTCCTGAGGCCGGGTACCGGCCGTCAACGTCCCAACCAGAACCGACCGCCCCGGGGTCCCTGACGCCAGCCGAGCCGCTGGAATGCGATCCGCTAAGTGTGGTAAATCAGTCAGGGACAAGGGGAGGACGGCGACATGATCGAACCGAAGCTCGAAGTTCCGGCCGAATTGCGCGATCTGGCCGAGAAGACCATCGATCAGGCGGAGAAAGCCTTCGGCCTGTTTTTCGATGCTGCAACCAAATCGATGTCATCGGTGCCTGGAACCGGCACGGAAGTTTCCAAGCAGGCGCTTGCTTTCACCGAACAAAACATGAAGGCGGCGTTCGAGCATGCGCGCAAGCTGGTTCACGCAACCGATCTCCAGGAAGCGATGCGCATCCAGTCCGAATTCCTCAGAAGTCAATTCACCAACGCCGGCGAGCATATGCGGCAGATCACGGGCAACCTGATGCAGCCCGGCAAGGGCAAGTCCTGAAGCGCGGGCGGCGCGCGTGCTCACAAATTGATCTTGCGTGAGAACGACGCGCGGATTTCAATTGCATGGCAGCTCCATGATGGGCCACCGGATGAGCATATCGTCCGCCGTCCGTCATCCTTTCTGCTGATCCCTGTCGGCTCAACCGGCAGGGATTTGCATTTGAGGGGCATCTCGTCGTTTGAGCATGGTCTTCGCGCAAACGCGTTCCGCGCTGGTCGCGAGGGGGCTTCGCCTCACGCTTTACGCTAATGAGGTCCCTCCAGGTTCCGCGCGCTACTGGCGCAACGAGCCGATATAGGCGGCGATGTCCCCAGCCTCGTTCCGGCTCAAGGGGAAGTTTGGCATCTTGGGATGCGGATCGAGCAGAAAGAAGGCTAGTTTCTCCCGCGTGAAGTCGGGCCTGCGCGCGATGGCGGCAAAGGCGGGGACGTCAACGCTCGCCTGTTTCTGTTCGCCCGTCACGACGTGGCAGCTCGCGCACCAGCGTTTTGCCAGATCGGCGCCGTGATCGGGATCGGCGGCAAAAGCCGGCGATCCGGACAGGCCGGCTGCGACGATCAGAGTTGAAAGTGGTCTGACAGGCAGGCGCACGAGACGTCCTTGAGCCATTTGTCCGGCATCCGTGCTCAACCGCAGCACGATCCCGGAAATTGCGAGAGATCGATGCGGGCGATCATCGACCGGACCAGCCTGCGGGTGGAGCGGTAGAGGCGGCGAAGGAACACCGGCGCAGCCGCGGCGGGCAGCCTTAGACTTTGTGTGTAGTGCGACATCTGGGCTTCCCCGATCCTCAAGGTCTGCCTTGTCGCGTATTCGGCGCCGTGCCGCCTTGATCTGCCGCAAGGCTGCCTGACGAGGGTGTGGCCGTCGACTGACGAGTGGGCCTAGTAGTCGCCGGGATTCATGATCATCGGGCTCTTCGTATCGGTCGGCGCGAGCTCGCTGCTGGAGCTGCTGCGCAGGAACTGATCCAACGTGGCCTGGATCTTCTCCTTGACCGAATCCGGGCCGCGGTCACTCAGCTCGGTGTGCTGGGCGCCGGTATTGATGATGTCGATGCCGCGTGACTTTGCCTGCTCAGGGGTCGGGAGAACGCCGGGGTCAGTGAGGAACCTCGGATCCTTCGAGCGGAATGACAGTATTTTGAGGTGATCGTTGAGCACGAAGGGCACCCGCAGATTGTCGAGCGTGATCACCTTCGACACCAGCTCGGGGTGCTGATGGGCGACATACATGGAGACGTCGCCGCCGTTGGAATGACCGACGAGCGTGATGTGATCGTATTCCGCGTTCTCCTGCTGCTTCTTCAACTCGTTCAGGACGAACAGGATGTTGGCCTCGCAGCGCATGTAAACGCCCTTTCGGCCGACATAGGGCTGACCGACCCTGGTCATCAGGGGCGGATCGGTCGGCAGATCCTGTTGGATGCTGGCCACGAGATATCCGCGCGCGGCGAGCACGTTGGCCAGGAACGAGTACTCGGTGGCCTTGACCGTGTTGCCATTGCTGATGACGGCGATCGGGAGCTTCCAGAGGCCGAGATTGGCCTTGGTCTCGTAATCGCGGCGCACGGCGATATCGACCGAGACCGGCCGCTGGCGTGCGGCGTCAAACAGATTGATGGTGTCATGGCGGATCGCGAACTTGCTCACGGCGAAATATTCGCCGGCGGCAAGAACGCAAAGAAACGCCAGAATCGCAAAAGCCCTTTTCATCGTTTCATCCCGATCACTTTTCGCAGAGGTAGTGATGCGGAACTCGGGGATCGAGCGATTGTGTGGGCAAGACGGGATTAAATTTAGGCAAGCTTGCTGCGATCGCACCTAAGCCGGAACTAGAGACAGTTCGCCTTGCCGCGCTCCGGGCAGAGCCTGAAGGCATTGGACAACGTGAACAGGAACCGCGCGTTCCGCCGTTCATTGTCGGGCGCGCGATAGCTGAGTGGAACAGCGACGGCAAGATCGGCCCGCAAATCGTCCCACAGGAACAGGCGTATGCCGGCGCCGGCAGATGTCAGCGACAGCCCGTCGCTCAGTCGATAGCCGTCGTTCCACACTGCGCCCGCATCGGCAAACCCGTAGATCTGGTAGCCCGTCCAGTAGCGGAAATTGACGGTCTGGTCGAAGCGAAGCTCGAACGACCCGGCAAGCCCATTGTCGCCGCTGATTTCGGCGGCGCCATAGCCACGGCCGAACGCAGTACCGCCGAGATAGAATTGCTGCGACGTGAACAGCGGCCGGGATGCGGTCTGACTTGCGCCTGAGAGCTTGATCGACAAGGCGTCGGTGAGACTCTGATAGCGCGTGAACCAGGCATTCAACACCGAGAAATTCGCCGAGGCGCCATCGCGCGACAGAAGATCGTCGGTCCAGTGCGAGGCGCCGAAGATATCGAGCCCCTGCCGGTAGGTCAGCGTCAGATAGTTGGTGCCGCCGAAACGGTCCTGCAGCCGGTAATCCGAGGTCAGGCTCGCGGTCCTGATATGGTCATTGTACCACGGCCCGAACATATCGTGTTCCGATACGTTGCTGAAGGTGAAGGCCGAGGTGAGCGTCAGCGAAGATGCTTGCGACTGAAGCGGGACGATACTTGCCCGCAGTTCGAAGGCTTCCGTCGTCGTGATGTCGCTGTCGAGGCGACGGGCATCGCCCGGCCGCACCGCGCTGTACAGGATCGAGGCGCCGAGACGGACGCCGTCGACGCCGATCGGCGCGTCATAGGACAATCGTCCGAAGCCAAGCTGGCGCGGATCGTTTGCGATCGTCGACAGGTTGACCGCCAGCGTGTCGCCGGGCGCGAGGTAAGAGTTGAAGGCGCCCGTCGCATAGGTCTGCCACGGTCCGACCGACGATGATCCCAGATTGTCCAGGCCGAACGAGGTAAAGATGTGCCAGGTCTTCAGCGAGACAGTGAGGCGGAAACGGCCGCTCGCCGTGCCGATCTCCTCGAGCGCGGTATCGGTAATCCGCACCCCGGGCCATCCATTGATCAGATAAAGCTGGCGTTCGAGCGTGGCTAGGCGCGAAGGATGTTCGGCAAGGATCGGACCCAGCATCGGACGGACGCCGAATTGCTCGGCGCCATCGCCTTTCAAGTCGGCCTCGACGATGGCGCCTTCGATCACCCGGATCTGCACGCGTCCATCCCGGATGTCCTGCGGCGGGATGATAGCCCGGCTCAGATGGAAACCGGCGGAGCGATAGAGATCGCTTATGGAGCCTGCGATCGCTGCCAGATCTGTCTGCGAGACCTGCTTTCCAAGATATGGTTGCCAGGTGCTGGTGATGCGGTCGTGCGGAACGCTGTCCGCACCAACGATGCTGATGCCCCGGAGCACGAATTGCGGCCGGCTATCGGCGCTGGCGTCGGATCGGCCGAGACTCGGTAGTCTTACGGGGGTGCGATCGCGAGAGTTCTGATCGGTTTGTGTGTCGAAGTATTTTTCGGTCTGTCGCGGATCGAAGCCCGGCTGGTTCGCCTGCTGCGCGAGAGCCTGCGGAATTGCCGCAAGAGTGGGCACAAGCAGGCTCATTGCGGTAACAAAATGTCCACATCGACGGCTCCTTCGGGACCGTCCTCCGTAGTTCAACTGAGTCCCTCCACGGGTTCGGTAAGAGATCGTTAGCCGCATGATTTTTCATAGTTTTTTATGGTCAACGATTGGTTAACGCGGCAGTGAACCTTCCGGACTCCAGCTAATCCTATCTTGAGAGATCTCCGATAAATCTCAGCCCCGCTGTTCGCGGACTGAGGACTCATCATGCTCGGCAGAGATGGAATGCGGCGCGCCCTGTTGGCTGCGTTAGTACTGGGATTTGCTTCCAACGCCTTTGCCGCGGACGGCGGTGTCTGGTCGGTGAGGAAGGCATCGGGCGATGTCTGGATCGCGACCGACGGCGCGCAGCAGGTCTCGCTCAAGCAGGAAGAGACGCTGAAGCCCGGCGATACCGTTAGGACTGGACGCAACGGTCGTGTGCTTCTCGTGCGCGGCGAAGAGACCATTCTGATCTCACCGAACTCCGTCGTAGGCTTGCCGACGGAGCAGAAGGACGGGCTTTCGACCACCATCGTGCAGCAGGCGGGCTCGATCCTGCTCGAAGTCGAAAAGCGCAACGTCAAGCATTTCGAAGTCGAGACGCCCTATCTCGCCGCCGTGGTCAAGGGCACCCGGTTCAGCGTCACGGTGAACGCGGACAGCACCAAGGTCGGCGTCGTGCGCGGGCAAGTCGAGGTCTCCGATTTTCGCACCGGTCAGATCGCCCAGGTGATGCCCGGCCAGGCCGCAACCGCCTTCGAGCATGGCAAGCCCGGCCTCAACCTGAGCGGCTCCGGCACCTTCAATCCGATCGAGCAGGGCAAGCCGCGCGCGTCGACCACCGAGCGAGTGCCGGTGCCGAAATCGGGCCTGCCAGCTCCGCGCAACGCCGCGAACGGCCACAGCTTCCACGCTCTCGCGCCGATCGAGAAGGGCAAGGCGGCCTCGGCGGCTTCCAAACCGCAGCAAACAGCTGGCGGCTCTCATGTCAAACCGGGCGTGATCCGCATATCCAGTTCGCTTGGCGAGGTGAAACTGAATTTCAACAAGGTGACGCACGGACTCGCGCGCGGATCAGTTGCGACCGCCACCGTCAGAAGCGCGTCAAGCTCGAGCAACGATACCGTCTGGAGCGACAGCAAGACGAGCACCACGACGGCCTCCAACAGCAATAGCCAGACGGCGGCAACGACGAGCAGCAGCAGCGCGAGCAGCAGCACGAGCTCCTCGAGCACGACCACGACGACGGTTGCGACAACGGCCGGTTCGTCGAGCGATAATTCAAGCGGCAGCAGCTCCGGCGGCAACAAGAACGGCAATTCCGGAAACGATAACCACGGCTCGACCGGCAATGGCAAAGGCAACAACGGTAACGGCAATGGGAATGGCGGCGGCGACGGCAGCAACGGCCACACTCATGGCCACAAGCACTGAAGCTATTTCGTAAGCGGCCACGGGGGCGCATCCGGATCGAGCCGGATGCAGGGGGATCAGGTGAAACGCTATCGACCGCATATTCTGGTTGTGGCCGCGCTTGCCGTCGTTCTGTCCACGGGATGGCACGGCGCGCTGCGCAGTGCGCTCACCGACTTACGCTTTGCCTGGCAATCGCGCGAGGCCAGCGGCAATATCGCGGTGGTTGCGATCGATGCGGCATCGATCGACCGGATCGGCGTCTGGCCGTGGCCGCGACAGCTGCATGCCGAACTCCTGCGCAAGCTCGAAAGCGCCGGGGTTCGCGATGTTGCCTTCGACGTCGATTTCAGCACACCCTCCGATCCTGCATCCGACCAGGCTTTTGTCGAGGCACTGAAGGACGTCGGCGGTTCGACGATCCTGCCGTCCTTCAAGCAACCGGCCCCGAACAGCGGCGGGATCCACATCAACCGTCCTCTGCAGCCATTCGGCGAACAGTCGTGGCCGGCCGTCGTCAATGTCACTGTGGAGCCCGACGGGCTGGTTCGACGCTATCCCTCCGGCGAGAAGCTCGGGGAAGAGTTTGTGCCTTCGATGGCGGCGGTATTGGCGGGGGAATATGCCAACCGGAGCTCACCGTTCCTGATCGACTTCTCGATCCGGGCGGCATCGATTCCGCACGTTTCCTTTGCCGACGTGTTGCGCGGCGACGCCACGACCCTTGCCAAGCTGAAGGACAAGAAGATCCTCGTCGGGGCAACCGCCCTCGAGCTCGGCGACCGCTTCAGCGTCCCCAACGGCAACGTCGCATCCGGTCCGGTGCTGCAGGCACTGGCGGCGGAATCGATCCTTCAGCATCGTACGCTTCGTTGGACCTCCGATATCGGCATGATCCTGGGCCTCGGTGCACTGGCCTTGCTCATGATGTTCTCCTGGCGCCGCCTTGGTCCGGGCGTTCGGGTTGTAATCCTCGTTGCAGCGGCGGCGGCAGTCGAATTCGTCGCTGCCCTCGTGCAGCTGAAATGGCCGCTCGTCATCGACACGTCGTTGTTCCACATCGCGACGGTGGCCTACCTCACCGCGATCGCGCTCGACGAGATCGATTTTCGCAGCCTGCTCGGTCGTATTGCAGAGAGCCGTTTCCACCGCATCGCGATGTCGCTCGGCGACGGCCTGGTCTGCACCGACGAGAATCACATGATCACGGTGTGGAATCCCGGTGCGAGCGCGATCTTCGGCTACATGCCGGCGGAAATGATCGGCCGGCCTTTCGAAGCGCTCTGCGCAGCGACGACCGACGGCGCAGCCAAGCGCTTCTCGATGCGTGATGCTGCCCGTCAGGCACTCTTGGTCCCCGGCGGGGCTGTCGTCGTCGAGTTCGAAGGACGGCGCAGGAACGGCGAGGTGTTTCCGGTCGAGGCCAGCTTCTCGGGCTGGCAAGGCACGGACGGCTTCCAGTATGGGGCGATCCTGCGGGACATCTCGGTCCGCAAGCGCGAGGCCGAACGCGTGAAATATCTAGCCGAGTACGATTCGCTCACGGGGCTTGCCAACCGCAACACCTTGCATGCAGGGCTCGTCGGCCTGGTCGCGGCGGCGGAGCGGCAGTCGCACGAGGTCGCGCTTCTGGTGCTGGGGCTCGACGGCTTCCAGCAGATCAACGATATGTTCGGTCATGCGGCCGGAGATCTCGTGCTCAAGGCGGTCGCCGCTCGGCTGCGGGCGGAGGCCGGAGCCAAGGCGATGGTCGCGCGACTCAGCGGCGACGAGTTCGCAATTGCGATCGACTGTGTCGAGGCCGATGAGCCGATCGCGGCGTTCACCGAGCGCGTGACGCGCGCGTTCGAGCTGCCGCTCGTGGCTGGCACGCGCCAGCATCGCGTCAAAATCAGCGTCGGAGTCGCCCTCTATCCGGACGGCGGGCAGAACGCCGACGACCTCCTGAGCAACGGTCATCTCGCACTCTTCCGGGCGAAGACGAATCGCCGTGGCGGCTATGTGATCTTCGAGAGCGCTATCAGACAGGAGCTCGAGAACAGGCTGACGCTCGAGAGTGAGCTCGCGCAGGCCGCGGACCGCAACGAATTCGAGCTGTTCTACCAGCCGCAGGTCCGTCTGGCCGACGGCGCGCTCCTCGGCGCGGAGGCGCTGATCCGCTGGCGTCATCCGTCGCGTGGCTACGTCTCGCCGGCGGAGTTCATGCCTGTCGTCAACACGTCAGCGCTCTCGGAACGGATCGCCGACTGGGTGATGGAGACGGCCTGCAAACAGGCGCGAACCTGGGAGCTCGCCGGCAACAATGTCCGCGTCGCGATCAATCTGTCGCCGTCGCAGCTTCATTCGGGGGATCTGGCGCATTCGGTCGCCGAATTGCTCGCAGCCACTGGGCTCACGCCGTCGCTGCTCGAGCTCGAGGTGACCGAGGATATCCTGCTGCTCGATGAAGCGAGAGTGCTCGATATGTTCAAGCGGATCCAGGCACTCGGCGTCCGCGTTCTGTTCGACGACTTCGGCACGGGTTATGCGAGCTTGAGCTATCTGAAGAAGTTTCCACTCGACGGGCTCAAGATCGACCGCTCCTTCGTGCTCGATCTGCTCGCCGATTCCGACGACGCGGCGATCGTCAGCTCGACCGTCGGATTGAGCAAGCAGCTCGGACTTTCCGTGATCGCCGAGGGCATCGAGAACCGCGCCACGGCAGACTTCCTGGTCAGCATGGGATGCGAGGAAGGGCAGGGCTATTTCTTCGGCCGCCCGATGCCGGCCGAAACGTTCGGGCGCCAGTTTCTGACGGTGCAGCCGATCCAGGAGGCCGTCGGCGCCGCCTGAGTGCGACGGGCGGCAGTACAGACAATCCCGGCAGAATCGGTATCATGCAGTCTCGTTCGACATGCCCGTCGTTTCGAGGCTCATCGAGATCGTGACGGATTATCAGCCGGAGTTGGCCAACGCCGCACTTCTGCAGGGACAGAAGGGCTACCGCGATCTGCGATTGGACGTCTGTCGCGGATTGGCACTGTGGTTCATCTTCATCGATCACATCCCGGACAATGCGCTGGCATGGCTGACGCTGCGCAATTACGGCTTCAGCGACACCACCGAGGTGTTCGTCTTTGTCTCCGGCTACACCTGCATGCTGGCCTATGGCGGCGCTCTGCCGGAGCAGGGGTGGCTCACGGTGATCGCCAGGGCGCTGCGGCGAAGTTTCGAAATCTACTGCGCATTCCTGCTGCTGTTTGGGGCTTATGTCACCCTGGTATGGCTGGTTGGCGGTGGCGAGCGGTACGTCGACGAAACCAATACGGGCTTCTTCTTCAAGGATCCCGGTGCGGCGCTCGTGCATGCGGCGATGCTGCAATATACGCCCGTCAATACCGACATCCTGCCGACCTTCGTACTCCTGCACCTCGCATTTCCGCTTTTGCTGTGGCTCCTGATCCGTATCCCCAAGGCAACGCTGGCCGCTTCGTTCCTCGTGTATCTGATGGTCCAGATCCGGAGCTGGCACGTGCCGGCATGGCCAACCGGCGAACTCTATTTCAATCCGTTCGCGTTCCAGCTCCTGTTCGTGTTCGGCGCCTGGTATGCCGGTGGCGGCGGTAACATGATCAGGCCGCTCGTGCAGTCGCGCGTCACCCTCGCGGTGGCGCTACTCTATTTGCTGTTCAGCCTCGTCATCGCCTTGAGCTGGCAGTTCGATGTGCTCAAGCTGCTGATCCCGGAGGATGTCTCGGGATGGATCTATCCCATCTACAAGAGCCACCTTGCACCGGTGCGCCTGTTGCACTTCCTTGCGCTGGCCGTCGTGGTTTCACGATTTACGCTGCGGAAGGGACGCCGACCCGTGCCGCCGCTTGCGATCGCGATGATCCGCTGCGGTGAGAACTCGCTTTCGATGTATTGCCTGGGTGTCCTGTTATCCTTTATCGGCCAGGTCATCCTCAGCGATATTGCCGGCGGCTTGGTCGCGCAACTTTGGGTCAGCGTTGCCGGAATCGCGGTGATGATCGTCGCAGGCACGCTGGCGACGTGGGAGGCACAGCTCGATCGGCGCGGACCAAAACTCTTTTGATGCTAGCGGCGGCGTGCGATCGCGATGCCGAACAGGAAGGCGACGAAGAGGCTCGCCAGCGGCGCCTCGCGCGTGATCGCGGCGACCGTCGAGAGCGGCTTGCCGGGCTTTCGCGCCTCCTCGATGGCCGCTGTCAGGCGGTCGACCGCGGCGTGCAGGCCGCCTGCGACCTCGCCGATCGTGCGTGAGACGTCTGTTGCGGCATCGATGGCGCGCTCGGCCATGCCTGGTTGCGAAACCGGTTCCGGTATGTCCACGCTCAAGACTTGCGACCTCCACACCCGCGAAATGGCAGGGACCGGCACCTTTGGCTATCCTCGCGAGCGCTCGTTTTGAACAGCGGGTCCGAAGACCTTTGGCTATCCGCGACTGGCGCCGTCTTGACGGCGGGTGCCGGCCTGCATTGAAAATGCGGCCGGCGAGATTTGGTTCCCGCGGTGCCGGGCGGGGACAGCATCAGCTCCGGGAAACGACGGACACGAATCTCTGTTAGGCTGGCCCTGAGGGCAGATCTGATCAGGGAGATGGTCGTGACCGATTGCGCAACGTCGGATCGAACCAGGCGCATTGCGCTGCTCGGCGCTCCCATCGACATGGGAGCATCGCAGCGCGGGACGCTGATGGGCCCTGCGGCATTGCGGACCGCCGGCCTTGCAACCTTGCTGGAAAATCTCGACCTTGAGGTCGTCGATCATGGCGACCTTTCGGTCGCCGGCATTCCCGATCCCAGCGACGAGCTGCCTCAGAACGCCAATTACTACCGGGAGATCCAGCGCTGGACGCGCTTGCTCAGTCATCGTGCCTACGACGTCGCGAAGAGCGGAGCGGTCCCGATCTTTCTCGGCGGCGATCACACGCTGTCGATGGGCTCGGTCAATGCCATGGCGCGTCACTGGCAAGAGCACGGACGCAAATTGTTCGTGCTCTGGCTCGACGCGCATGCCGACTACAACACGCCGGCGACGACGATCACGGCGAACATGCATGGCATGTCCGCGGCGTTCTTGTGCGGCGAGCCAGGGCTCGACGGGCTGCTCGGCACGGAGCCGCGGGCTTCGATCGAACCCGGCCAGCTCGAGCTGTTCGGCACGCGCTCGATCGACAAGCTCGAAAAGGAGCTGATGCGCACGCGGCGGATCCGCGTCGCCGACATGCGCCAGATCGACGAGTTCGGCGTCGCCGTCCTGATCCGGCGCTTCATCGAGCGGGTGAGGGAAAGCGATGGCGTGCTGCACGTCAGCTTCGATGTCGATTTCCTCGATCCGTGCGTGGCCCCCGGCGTTGGCACGACGGTGCCGGGCGGGGCGACCTATCGCGAGGCGCATCTTATCATGGAGCTGCTGCACGATTCCGGTCTGGTTCGCTCGGTCGACATCGTCGAGCTCAATCCGTTCCTGGACGAACGCGGCCGCACCGCGCGGACGGCGGTCGAGCTGATCGGCAGCCTGTTCGGGCAACAGATCGCGGACCGTCCGACGCCGAGCAACGCGATCTCGCCGGGCGAGTAGAGGCCGGGGCGGCGGTCGTTCATGCGTTGCTGCGCCGCGAAGGAACTCCTCCGCGAGACCGCGGATTTAGATCAACCGTCGCGATGATCGCCTGATTTTGAAACGCGCGCGAATTGCCAAGGCGCTCACGAGGCGATTTCATGCGGCTGAGCATGAGGGCCCGCAATGACCAAGACACGAACCACTGACGGCAACGAGGCGGCTACGCGCCGTCGCTTGCTCAAGTCCGGCGGCGCGGCCCTCGGTGGAATCGTTCTCGGCGCCGGGACCGCCAAAGCCGACAATCTGCCGCCCGAGATTCCCGAATGGATGAAAGCGCCGGGCGAGCCGATGGGCAGTCAGCCCTACGGGTCGCCGTCGCCGTTCGAGAAGAATGTCGTCAAGAACATCTCGAAAAACCTCAAACAATATATCTCCGCTTCGGGCCGCACGCCATTGCAGGAGCTCGATGGCATCATCACGCCGAACGGGCTGTTCTATGAGCGCCATCACGGCGGCGTGCCGACGATCGATCCGGCGCAGCATCGCCTGATGCTTCATGGCCTGGTCGAGCGTCCCCTGATCTTCACCATGGACGACCTGCGGCGCTTTCCGTCGCAGTCGCGCATCCACTTCCTCGAATGCTCGGGCAATCCCGGCTACACGAAGCCTTATGGCAAGACCGCCTCCGACCTCGTGGGGCTCGTGAGTTGCGCCGAGTGGACCGGCGTGAGCCTGAAGCTGGTGCTCGAGGAAGCCGGTCTCAAGCCGGAGGCCAAATGGGTCGTGGCCGAAGGCGCCGACGCCGCAGCGCTGACGCGCAGCATCCCGATCGAGAAATGCCTTGAGGATGCCATGCTGGTCTACAGCCAGAACGGCGAGCGGCTGCGGCCGCAGCAAGGCTATCCGCTGCGGCTCTTCCTGCCCGGCTTCGAAGGCAACATGAGCGTGAAATGGCTGCGACGCCTGCACGTGACGTCGGAGCCCGCCTATTCGCGCGAGGAGACCTCGAAATATACCGACCTGCTGCCCGACGGCACAGCGCGCGAGTTCTCCTTCTACATGGAGGCCAAGTCGATCATCACGCGTCCCTCCGGCGGACAGCGCCTCGACGCGCCCGGCTTTCACGAGATCACCGGCATCGCCTGGAGCGGGCATGGCAAGATTGCCCGCGTCGAGGTGTCCGTCGATGACGGCAAGAGCTGGCAGTCGGCGCAATTGCAGGAGCCGGTGCTGACGCGCGCCTTGACGCGCTTCCGCTTTCCGTGGCGATGGGACGGCAAGCCCGCCGTGATCCAGAGCCGCGCCATCGACGAGACCGGCTATGTTCAGCCGACGCTTGCCGAGCTCCTGGCCGTGCGCGGCGAAAACTATTTCTACCACAACAACGCGATCTGGCCCTGGCGCATCGCAGATAGCGGCGAGGTGACCAATGCGCTGGCGTGAATTTGGCGGCATCGCCGTCGCGATCCTGCTGTGCGCGTGGACGAGCGGCGCGGTTGCGCAAAGCCCGTACGGCATCGGACGGCCGGCGACGCCCGCGGAGATCGCAGGCTGGAACATCGATATCGGACGCGACGGCAGCAATCTGCCTGAAGGGCGCGGCACGGTCGGTCATGGAGGCGAGGTGTTCGCTCAGCAATGCGCGTCATGCCATGGCGACAAAGGCGAGGGTGGTCTCGGTGATCGGCTGGTCGGCGGGCAGGGGACGATCGGCTCAGCGAGGCCGGTCCGTACCGTCGGCAGCTACTGGCCTTACGCGACGACGCTGTTCGACTACATCCGCCGCGCCATGCCGCAGAACGCGCCGCAGTCGCTCAGCAATGACGATGTCTATGCGGTGTCGGCCTATATCCTCAGCCTGAACGGCCTTGTGGGCGCGGATGCGACGCTCGATGCGAAATCGCTAGCCGCGATCAAGATGCCGAACCGCGACAAGTTCGTCGGCGACGCGCGTCCCGACGTGAAGTGAGCAGGCCTTGAAGTGAGCAAGCCTTGGGTTCCCTGGAACTCTGCCGGGTGAGGCGGAACCTCGCGCGGCCTCACCGAATTAACCCATGAGAGGAAACAGCCCAGAGTGTTCGATGGCAGCCCGCTTCACGAACTCCCTTGCTATCGCGATCCGTCATCCCGGCGTCATCGCGCTCATCGTCGCCGGCGTCACCATCGCGGCGATGCTACTTGTCGATCACGGTCCGTGGAGTCGGGCCAAGGCGCAGCCCGCGCACGTCGCGATGTATCACACCACGGGCGAAGCAGCGCGCGCCGCCGGCGCAATGGTGCTGCCGACCGATCCAAAATCTCCGATCGAGCCGGTGCGGCCGGGACCGAAGACATCCCCAGCCGTCAACCCTGTTACGCCTTAGACCCGGGCTTTGATTTTCAGCTCCTGGTCGTCAGCTCTTGCGCCCGTAGTTGAGCAGCCCGCCGTGGGTCTTCGGCGGATGGGCGCGCAGCGCCTCCTCGTTCGGCTCGGTGCCCCAGCCAGGGCGGTCCGGAATCACGAGATGGCCGTTTGCGATCTCCGGCTCGTGCGTGAACAGCTCGCGGTCCCACGTCAGGCGATCGATGTCGATCTCCATGATGCGCAGGTTCGGCACGGCGGCGCAGAAATGCGCGTTCATCATCGAGCAGAGATGGCCGTAGAAATTATGCGGCGCGACGTTGACTTCGAAGGCCTCGGCGGCCGAGGCGATCTTCATCGACTGCCAGACGCCGTTCCAGGGCGTATCGATGATCGCGACGTCCATCGCCTGCTCGCGGAAATAGGGCAGGAATTCGCGCAGGCCCAGCAGTGTCTCGCAGGAGGAGATCGGATGCGGGCTCTGCCTGCGGATGTAGCCGAGCGCTTCCGGATTGAAGCTGTCGATCTCGACCCAGAGCATGTCGATGTCGGCGATGGCGCGCAGGATCTTCAGATAGCCTTCGGTCTTGGCGTTGAAGTTGCAGTCGAGCAGGATCTCGACATCGGGGCCGGCGCCGTCGCGGATCGCCTCCAGATGCATGTGCAGGTCGCGCAGGATTTTGCGGTCGACGTTGATCTCGGGCAGGAATGGCGAGCCGAAGCCCGGCCGCCAGCCGGTCGGCTTGCCGTCGTCATAGGAGAAGATGTTGGTCTTGAGCGCGGTGAAGTTCTTCTCGCGCACCTCGCGCCCCATCGCCTTGACGCCGTCGAGGCTGTCGATCGGCGGCTTGTACCAGGAGGGATGATTGATCCGCCACGTCGCGCAATGCGACCAGTACACGCGCACGCGATCGCGGATCTTGCCGCCGAGGAGCTCGTAGCAGGGCACGCCGAGGCACTTGGCCTTGGCGTCCAACAGCGCGTTTTCGATCGCACCCAGCGCCTGCGCCACCACGCCGCCGGCGGCCGGGCGCGTCGCTGCGAACAGCTCGGCATGGATGCGCTCGTGCTGGAAGACGTTTTGCCCGATGACGCGGCTCGAAAGGCGCTGGATCGCAGCGCCGACGCCCGGCGAGCCAAAGCCTTCGTCGAACTCGCTCCAGCCGACGATGCCGTCTTCCGTCGTCACCTTGACGAAATGGTAGTTTCGCCAGCCGGCATCGCAGGCGAGGATTTCGAGACTGGTGGCCTTCGATGTCACCTTGGATGATGTCGTCATGTCGCTCCCCGGCGGCTGCTTGATGAGCCTTGTTGATCTCCGCGCAAACGCTTTGCGTTCATCGCGCTTGATTTGGCGTGCGTGCGCCACGCCTCGCAAAACGTGTTAAGCCAAGGCGCGAGCCCCGTGAAGCGAGGCAAGCGCGCAGCGCTTATGCAGCCGCGCTGGTTTGCGGCGCGACAAAAGGCTGCCGGAAGGCTGGGGATAGCCATGGTGTTTCCGGGGATCGCCACGAAATCGCGCCGGCTTCTTTCCTTTTTGGCCACAATCGGACCTCAACGATCAGCCCCATGCAAGCCTTGGCCGTTATATCTTTCCTGGCGCTGCTCACCTTGGGTGGGGCAGCCATTTCCGACCAGGTTCTCACAGCCGATCAGCAAATCGTGCAGAGGGTTCAACAGGGCTCACGATGAGCGAAGGCGCATTGTCGTTGGGGGATGACAGATGCTTTCGGTAGACCAGTTTCTGAGACTGATCAGCGTGCCGGCCGTGTTCGTGGCCTTCATCATCGCGTCGCAGATTTCGGCGGCCCTGACGTCGAACTGAGCGGCCTCAGCCGAAAACGGACGAGCCGAGCAGGGCCACCACCGCAAGCGCCATCAGCGCCGTGCCGAGCCAGCCGAGCGCGATCAGCCATGTCCGCGCCCTGAACTGGCCCATGACGCCGGTGTTCGAGACGATCAGCATCATCATCACCATGATGGGGACGGCGACGATGCCGTTGAGCACGGCGCTCCACACCAGCATGTGGATGGAATCGATGCCGGTGAAGCCGAGCGAGAAGCCGATGACGGTCGCGGCCGCGATGATCGTGTAGAAGCCGATGGCTTCGTCCGGCTTCGCCTCCAGCGTGGCGCGCCAGCCGAAGATTTCCGCAACGCCATAGGCCGCCGAGCCCGCCAGCACCGGGATCGCGAGCAGGCCCGTGCCGATGATGCCGAGCGCGAACAGCAGGAAGGTGAAATCGCCGGCGAGCGGCCGCAGCGCTTCGGCAGCCTCCGTCGCCGAATTGATTTTGGTCACGCCATTGGCGTGCAGCACGGACGCCGTGGTCAGGATGATGAAGAAGGCGATGCCGTTCGAGAGCAGCATGCCGACCGTGGTGTCGGCCCTGATGCGCGTCAGCTCGGGATCCCCGCTGCGCGGCGCTTTCGCCAGGGGCTGGCGTTTCTTGTGGTTCATCTCCTCGACCTCCTGGGAGGCCTGCCAGAAGAACAGGTAAGGGCTGATGGTGGTGCCGAGCACGGCGACCACCATCAGGAAATAATCCGCGCTGACATTGGCCTGCGGCCAGACCGCCGCGAGCAGCGCCGTGCTCCAGGGGATGTTCACGGTGAAGGCGGTCGCGACATAGGCGAACAGCGACAGCGTCAGGAATTTCAGCACCGGCGTGTAGCGGCGATAGGGCACGAAGATCTGCAGCAGGGTCGAGGACGCCGCGAAGATCAGCGCGTGCTCGTGGTTCAGCCCGCCGATGACCAGCGAGAGCGCCTCCGCCATCGCGGCGATGTCGGCGGCGATGTTGAACGTGTTCGCGGCAACCAGCATGGCGACCAGCGCCAGCACCAGCCAGCGCGGCACAATCTTCATGACGTTGGCCGCCAGCCCCTTGCCGGTGACCCGGCCGATCCGCGCGCTGACGAGCTGGATCGCGATCATGAACGGCAGGGTGAGAAACACCGTCCAGAGCAGGCCATAGCCGAACTGCGCGCCGGCCTGCGAATAAGTGGCGATGCCCGACGGATCGTCGTCCGCCGCCCCCGTGATCAGACCGGGCCCCAGCCGCTTCAGCACCATCCGGAAGGATTTTGGCGGTGCGGGAAGGATGGGGGCGGTCATGAAGGGTGGGGTCTCGCGTCGGCTGACTTTTTCCGAATTCTCCCGGCTAACTCGGGGTAGGGATGAAAAGTTCCTGCGGAACGGGCCGGTCGAAGTTTCGGATTGTCCGCATTTTCGGTTGACGCGTCGGGCAAATCACCTGTAAACAGGCATCATCGCAGAAATCGTCAAAGCCCGCGCCGTCCCCGGTCGCGGGCATTGTTGTTGAGGCGGGGCGGAGATTGCGGACTATCGAACGCTGACGAACATGCCCCAGGCAGTAGCGAGACCGGCTCCTGCAAGAACATAAATGGGGTTGTCGCAGAACGCGCTTCCATAGGTGCACATGGTGGCGCCGAACGAGCCGATCTCGTGATGGCTCGCGGAATAGAACAGGCCGGACAGGCCGAGCAGTGCAGCGGCGACGTAGTACATCGATCTCCTCCTCGATGGATTTCAAACGTCAGGCCGCCGCTCAACGCTTGATCCTCAAATTCCTCCGACAGATGTCTGGTTTTCAGAATCTCGCTTGACGCGTCGGCAGGAACATATCGGTAAAATCGAAGTTGATCACAAGCGAGTTTCATTCTGCCGAATCCAGGCAGCAGAATTTTCGGAAAATTTGAATCGCCGGGCAAATCACCGGCCGAAGATCAGATCGCGGTGCCGTGCGCCATCGTCGATCCAGCGTTGGCTGCGCACACTTACTTGCTCCATTGGGATGACCGTCCCGCTCGATCCTGGCGAGCCCCGCAGGTTCAGAGCTTATTGACGTTGTTCTCTTTTTGTTCTACTCGGCGGCGACGTGGGCGATCGCCAATGCGAGACAACATGCAACAACAGACGTACGACGTGCGTGCCCTAATCTTTGCCTGCGGCGCGCTACGTCTCAGTCAATCGGAGGTAAAAGATGTCGGGCGCCGAGATGGTGAACGTAGGGTCTGCTCTTAGCCGGCTGAAGAAGTGCCTCGCGACGGCACTGTGCGCAGCATTGTTCGCAATTGGGCTTTGCGCTGTTGGAGGCGCCCAGACCCCAGGCTACGGCCTGCGGCCGGACCAATGGGCACCCTATGAAGGCGGTCGCTACTTCGATCAACTCCAAGAGATCATGAGCGTTTACAGATTTTCCGGCGGGAGAATCGCCCATCTCCATTTTGACGCGAATGACCTTCCTGTAGGAGACGTCGATCTCTTCCGGATATCAAAAGGGGCAGAATGCGACAAAAATGACTGCCTTTTTGTGCTGGTTTCATCCGAGATGCCAAGCGCACCTCTCGTTGCCGAATGTCAATTCAGGCGGGGACAAACCACCCATTTCTTCAATCCTGACGGTTCGAACTTCTGGGGTTTTGAATTTGATTGCCAGGATACATTGCGGCACGTGAAGATAACCCCAACGCACTTCTTTTCGACAACGGTTTTCAAGACACAATGATTTGGGGCCGATATGGCAAGTCCGCGCGGGTCTCACGAGGTTATGGTTTAGAGACGTCTCGAAGCTTGAGTTCTCGGCGAGACGTAGTTTGGAAACGGTGTATCTGTCGAAGGAAAGCATGATCAATACCTCAACCAATAAGAGCCAGCGAAAAGTAAAGGCTCGGAAATTCTTCATGGTCGGCCCAGACGCTCGAATCGGCGGCAAGGGTGGATGGGAAATGGAAAATCTTCCGGTGCTGTTGATGGGGCGACGTGGGCTCGCTCCACCTCCCGGACAGCGGGGGTTTGCAGACTTTCCCGAACTGCCGAGTCTTGTGTTCGATAAATCCGTTGGAAGAACTCCTCGAGATATAGAACAGTTTCACGGCTATTGGCTTGTGTCGGACAGGATGAAGGCAGTACTGGAGCAATTGGATCCTGAAGGCGTCGCGTTCGCGAAATGCGTGTCCCGCAGCAAGTCGGAGAGCGTGGCCCCCGTCTACTGGCTTTGCGACGTCGTTCGGATTCTGGACGCGGTCGATGAGGAGAAGTCGCGCGTCAGGATTGAGTATGATCCGCCGGATCATCGCAAGCGGTATAACCTGATGGGCGCAACCAATCTCGTTTTCAGAGAGGAGATCGTGGGGTCAGCTCATATTTTCAGACTCAAGTTCTTAGTGCCCAGAATTGTCTGCAGTCAGTCTATGAAGGACGCTTGTAAGGAAGCCGGCCTGAAAGGCATCGGGTTTCACGACGCCGCCAATTATTGATTGCTAGGCCCAAGGGGCCCTAACGGAAGTGCCGGATGTTTCACGTTCATCACGTTCTTCCGCAAGCCGAACGATTTCTGACGGACCTTGCGGTAAAAGTTCTTCGATTCGATATTCACTCGCCCGCAAATCTCATGGCGCTACCCTCGGACGAGGGGCTTGCTGACGCGCTCAACGCCAGCCCACATACTGGAGGCCATCTCCGTACCTACAACAGGGGCTTTTGTGAATTTCTACTTTCTCTTCAAGCCGATCCGGATTTCGGACGCGCTGAGACTGGTGACCCAGCCGCTATTGCTCGGCTGTCCTCAGATTTGAACGGATTTGTCGCTACCGCGAAATACGCGCTCGCGAATAAGCACCTGCTGACCAACACGCCAGGGGGAATGACGCCAGAAGACGCGAATGTGAAAAATCAAGAATGGTTCGCGAACTGGAGGAAGTATGCCGAGGATAATCGGGAGCAAATCCAGCAGATGCGGGACACCGTCGATCAGCTATACAATTCTGGTCGGCGGGACGCGGCCGTGTGGTGGCCGATTCACGCGCCAACCAACGATCTCAGCCTTGCAGACAGGATCGACCTCATAAGGCGATACAACAAGGACTCCTCTCCTATCTCGCAACAATTCACCGTCGTTGGGCCTCTTCCCGATCTTCCGGGCTTCGTCCCGCCTGTTGTGGACACCCGGCTGCCGGGCTTCATACCCCCCACCGTTGATGGTCTAACTCAGCCGGAAGGGTTTACGCCGGTTAATCCACTTCTGACCTACGGATTGCCCGGATATCCAGTGCCAGATTCAACCTTGAGAGGGTTCGGGCAATTGCCGCCGAGCGCGGCCGCTCCGCAGGATCCGCTGGTCCTCAAATTCGATCCGGCGACCGGGGCACCTCTTCCTTTCTCCGAACGTTCGCCGATACTCGAACCGGGCGCTCCGGTAGATGGGGCGCCGCCGGCCGGTTTCTATACCGCAGCCGGGTTCGCGGCTCTCGCGGCAGTAGCTCCGGAGCTCGCGTTGGTGTTGGGAAGGTGGGCTATTCCCGGTGTTGTGGGTGCTGCCGCTGTTCCAGCGTTTGGAGCCAGCAATGCAAGTAGCGCCGGGTCCACTAGTGGAGGCGTGTTCTCCACGGGCACGGCTCCGTACGACGCATTCAACGTCGCTTCCTCTGCCAACGCGAACACCAGCGACGGCTACCCGCGCGGACCTTCGTCTGGGTCGCCGCTGGTCGAGAGCAAATCGCTTGAACAAGGGCCGGGGCGCGCCAACACCTTTACCGATCGCTTCGGAGATTGGACCGAGACGTCGGTGGGCACGATGCCGGCTCCGGCGTCTGGCGCGCTTGGGGCTCCCGCCGACGGTGCGGCGCGAACTGTCTCTCCCGAAGACGTTCGGCGCCTCACACGCGTGAACGCCTCGAACTCAGCGAACGCATTCACATCGGGGACGTCACCAGTCCCTTACCTGCCTTCGCAATTCAACGACCGCTTTGGCAACTGGAGCATGTCGCCTGGCGATCGACAGACTTCGCAAGCAGGTGGGCCGCCCGGCACCGTCGCTGACGAGCCGAGCTATTCCATCCCGCCGCCGATCTGGGGATTTGAGGATGCCCGCCGCGCGCAAAACGATGCCGAAGAATGGTTCTCCCGCTGGATACAGCCGCTCATGCGGCAGGACCGAGTGGAATGATATGAAAACGATATCGCGCGCACATGACCGCATGCAGCGTGAGCGCCGATCAGCGCGCCGTCTTGCGAACAAATTCAGGGGGCATTGACTTTGCGTTCTCTATTTGTTCTAATGTGGGCCTTAATTCTACCTCTGAGCGAAAGATGTGATGGCCGATGAGTGCACTCGCTTTTGTATTGCTGGACAATCCGACAACGCCGGACATGTCGGCCGTCGCCAAAGCTCTTCGCACGCGGTATCCCGAATTGCCGGTGGAGATGGTGACGGACAACAGCGGGGCAGGAGCTCAGCAAAATTCAGCGAGTTCGCCGCTCATTCGCTGTGGTAACGAACTTGTCGCTGTGATGTCGATGCCGGCGCCAATTCCGAATGATCCAGGCCTCTGGTCGCGTACTGCCACGACCTGGCCGGAGGGCAAGACGATTGCGGCACGGCATCGAGGTCATCTGATCGTTTCTGTGCTTGGGAAAGGCCAGCAGCCACTGCTTGCCGCTCGCCTCAGCACCGCGGTTATCGGCGCGCTGATCGCCGTGATACCGGAATGCTGCGGCGTGGTGTGGGGCGGCAAAGTCGCACGGCCTGCCAAGCTCTGGCTCGAAATGTCTAGCCGGTCCTTTGCGCCGTTTCCCGACTATCCCTTCACGCTTTGGCTCGACGTCCTTCCGTTTCGTTCCCATGCGGGCATCGGCGCCGTCACGATGGGGCTCGCGGCATTCGCTGAACGCGAGATCGAATTCGAAACCGCTAAGCTCCCGTTTCCGACGATGATCGACAAGGTGGCCGGTCTTGCCGCCTATCTCGTCGAGCACGGAAACGTGGTCAAGGATGGCGATACCTTTGGAGGAGACGAGCGCGAGCGCTTCGCGGTCCGATACAAGAACTCCGACCGGTTTGGTGGGATGCCGGTCTTTTTCTGCGTAGCGGATTGAGGCGCTGGTAGCGACCACGCTGGCAAGGCATCACGCCAAGAGAACGGACTCAGAATGAGTGGCGAACGGTCAAAATCGATTGCGAAGCGACCTAGATGTGGAGCCTCAAGAGGTTGTCCGTGCGGTAGTGACTCGGGATGAAGCTTCGAGGTCGCAGGAACGTGCGTCAAAGGTTATGTGTCGGTCACACGACCGGCATCTTGAGGATGACTGCAAAGCAATCGATTTTACCTGAAGTCAGATTTTGAGATGCTTCGAAACTCTAAAGGTTCGACACAATGACCAACAAGACGTCGAAGGGGGTACGATGCACACCAAAGCGCGCAAGCGCAAGTTTTACGAAATGGGATACAACTACCGTAGACCTGGAGCGCCCGGCTTTTACCTGGATGAGGGGAGCGTCCTGCCAGTAGGGCTGGAGCGTCTGGCTGATCTTGTCGAGCCGCCGTGTTTTGTGTTCGACAAGTCGGTAGGGAGCCGGCCTGGAGATCTGGAGCAGCTCTATGCGTTTTGGCTGATTTCCGATCGAATAAAAACCGTGTTCGAGTCCATCGATCCAAGGGGGTTTTCCTTTGTTCGTTGCCCTGTGCGAGTGCCAAGGGGCGTTTGGGACGGACCGGGCTATTGGCTCTGCGAAGTTCTCCGTGTTCTCGACGCATTGGACGAAACACGATCGCGTTTGAAGATCGGCATCCGCGACGATCCCCGCTATCTAGACTTCGGCAGAAAGTTCTACGAGTTCTTCGGGGGGGCTAAGCTCATCTTTAAGGAAGAACTGGTCGACGACGCGCACGCGTTCCGTATGGCGTACTACGAGAGTTGCGTCATATGTGATCAGGAAATGAAGGATGCTTGCAAGCAAGCCGGTCTTAAGGGGATATTGTTCAAGGACGCTTCGAATCTACCGTAGCGCTTACAAAGGATCGTTGGTGGCAGATTGTTGCCGCCGATTACTATCGGCTTCGACAATATTCCTAGGCCGGATATATATCTTTGCAAGATATGAGCTAAAGCCGGTCTGCAGCATATCTCCTAACCATGCGACAGATTTTCTTCGCTGTCCCATCCCTCACATAGTGCGAGCAACTGCGTGTCGCTTTGCGACGGCCGCGATGTCGGCCTTGTGGTCTTGGTATTGTTCGTTCGTCGAATGAGGTCCGCCTGCAGAATGATGCCGAAGAATGGTTCTCTCGCTGGATACGGCCGCTTATGCGGCAGGACCGAATGGATTGACGCAGATCGCCCCGCGCACATGAACAAACGCGTCGACATCCGATCTGTTTCGGATTATACGTATTTTCGCTTGACGCGTCGGGCAAATCACCTCTAAAGTGGCATCATCGAAAGAGTTCGCATCAACCCGCGCGGAGACATCCGCCGCGGGTTTTTTCATTCCCATACCGAGATCGGACGGCGGCGGCGCTTCGCGGCCTCGCCCTCGTTGATACGCGTTTACTGAGCGCCGATCAGCGCGCCGTCGTCCGAACCATGATTGGCCGTGCACGCGCGAACGTGCCGGCCCGCGGCGCGAGCCCATTGCTTGCGCCGCCGCGGCCCCCGGGAAGGGGATAGGGTTCGCGCCCGAAATGAATCGCGCTTCGTCTCGCGATCTGCCGCGCTTTTGCTTTTGCGGGAGCAGCCAATGACAGCCTATGTGATCTCGCTCGCGCTTGTCGGCCTGCCCGCGATCGTACTGTGGGAGGCATTTTCATGAGCGAGGATCCGGAGTGCGATCAGGGGAGCGACGCAGTCCGCCCGCCCGTCGCGAAGAAAACTTCCAGATCGAGAACTCTCACCGAAGTTCGGTCCCTGGCGCGCAGCCATATGCGAACCGCCATCAACGTCCTCGTCGGCATCATGCGCAGCGATGATGCGACACCGGCCGCGCGCGTCTCCGCCGCAAACGCGATCCTCGATCGCGGCTGGGGCAAGGTCGCGCTAGGAGGCGAGAACGTCGAAGACGAGGTGTTGCAACGGATCCAACGCATTGAGCGCATCATCGTGCATCCGGCGATCCCGGGTAACGGCGATCCCGGCGATCGCGCCGCGTCCGGCTAGTTCTTGACCGACTTGCCGGTCCGGTGTTGCCCGGCATAGGCGCGCTGCACCTGATCGCTGCAATAGGACAGCGTCCGGCCGTCGCCGGTGAAATGTCCGTTGTTGATGATCCAGAGGACGACGGTCTTGTCGTCGATCTTCTTGAACATCAGGTTCTCACGATCCGGAGTGGTGTCCACATTCTGTACGCTGACGGCGTCAGGCCTTGAGGCCGGCTGCAATGTGCAATCGGCACCGATCCTGACGGTGTCGGGAAGCTGAACCCGCGTCCTGTTGATCTTGCAAATGTTCGAGGCCGTTGAGATCGATTTTCCGGTGAACGTAACGATGGTGTCGTTGAACTTTGTGCAGCGCTCCTCGAAATCGGCGCCTGCCGCAGCGTAGACGCCATCTCGCGGATGAGCGCTCTTGAGAGCGCGTTCCTCGTCAGCCTTCCGCTTGGCTTCCTCGGCCTTCTGCTTGGCTTCTTCTTTCGCCAGGAGCTTGGCTTCGGCAAGGGCACGCTGCGTCCCCAGAGGGCAATAGGCCTCACGCCAAGGAGGATCCTTGAGCTTCCCATTCAAGCTCTTCTGAACCGAGATCGTCGTTTCATTCAGCCGCTTGATGAACATGATCTCTTTGAACAGTCTATTTTCCCATTTGCCGTCGCGAGAGTCGAGGTTTTGCGCCAGATTATAATCGCTGCAAGTCAGTTCGACCTTCAGCGACCCTGGCGCGAGATCTAGGAGTTGCTTGACCTCGCAGACCCACTCGAAGCCGCTGACCGATTTGCCGCTGAGATCGATCGTCATGTCGTTGCGTTCGTCGCAGGACGACTGGAAGTCCTTGCCGGGCGCGGCGTAGACGCCAGCTTTGGGGCGCCATTTGTCGAATGTCGGAGCGAGCGGCTCCTGTGCGAAAGCAGGAAGCGCGAGAGCGACCAGTGCAACCGCAGAGACAGCGTGACCGAGAATTCCGCGACGAAGATCTCTGTTCACCTCAGTCCCCTCATTCCTCGACGAATGCGGCATGTGGCTTGGACGAAACTACCGCGCGCGAACTAGTTAATGGATCAGCGTGAGTTGAGCAAGCTGTCGCCCGCCGGCGAAGCGGCGAGGACCGCTGTTTGCCAATTCGCGTGAGAGCGCGCCCCTCTCTCTCTCTCTCTCTCTCTCTCTCTCTCTCTCTCCAAAGGGATTTTTCAGGATGTGGGACGACATGATGCGACGTATACTTCGGCCCATCGAGGGGATATCGCCTCACGTTACGAGTCCGTACGGAGCGATAACAAAGAGGCCGCCTGGATCAAGTAACCCACATCGGGGTATCGACTTCAACTATGTTGGTGGACAAGAAGCTCGCTTGAACAAGAACCATCCGGAAGTGCGGTCTCCGGTGAATGGCGTCGTCGAGCACGCTGGTGAGGACAAGTGGGGGACAATCTCGATCAGAGACGACAATGGATTGCGGCACCAGATCCTACATACCAATTCTCGGCACGTTAAGGTTGGCGATGTGGTTGCGGCGGGTCAAGTGATTGGCACGATGGGGAATACCGGTCTTTTTGATAAAGATGGCAATCCAGGACAGCAGCACGTCCATTATCAAATCAAGGATCCATCAGGTAATGTTCTTGACCCCGGTGCGTTTGCCGATGCGCAAGGACCGTTCGATCCGAATCCCGTACCGGCAGATCGCGTGCCTGCAACCCGCCCCGAAGATGTGCGGATACTGAGCAGGATGCCTGCCGGAAAATCGAATCAATCCGCTTTCAATTCGAACAATCCTGTACCGGTGCCTTTTATTCCTCCCGACGCTGCATTTCCGACTTCGCCGCAAAGCGACTTCGAGAGGCGATTTGGATCGTGGCCTGCGTCTTCCGGGGGCGTCCTTGCCGGTCTCAATCCAACTCCGCAAGGACCATCCGATCCTCCGAACAACGAAGACTGGTCCGCGATGTGGCGCAGGCGTATCGGCCTGCCGTGAGGCGAAGTGAGCGCGTTCATTGTCCATCCTGAAAATTCCGACGGCCAAGATCTTCGAGCCGCTGCTGAAGCCCGCGCGCTACAAGGGTGTCTACGGTGGGCGTGGCTCCGGAAAATCCCACTTCTTCGGCGAGCTGCTGGTCGAGACCTGTCAGGCCGAGCGCGGCACGCTCGCGGTCTGCATTCGCGAGGCGCAGCGGACGCTGGCGCAATCCTCCAAGCGGCTGATCGAGGGCAAGATCGCGAGCCTCGGGCTCGGTCACGGCTTCAAGCTCTATAGCGACAAGATCGAAACGCCCGGCGACGGGCTGATCATCTTCCGCGGGCTTCAGGATCACACGGCCGACTCGATCAAGCTGTTGGTCTGGGACAAAGTCCTGGGCCTTGGGGAGACCGATGCGCTGGGAGGCTTTGCCTCGGTCACATCGAATCTCGTGGTCTCATTCTACTTTGCCAAGCGTGGATTCGAGAACGTCGCAAGGATCATCAAGCGGTGAGCATCCGGGATGACGAGATCAGGGCCGTCGTTGTGGAAACGCTGGCCGAGCAGCAGAGGCTTCAGCATGAAAGTATCGACGCGATCGTTTCGAAAGCTGTCGCCTCGATCCTGACATCGATCGGGATCGAGGATGATGATCGGAAGGAGTTGAGGGCGGACCTCCAGCACCTTCGTCGTTGGCGAAAGAGCGTGGAACAGGCTCAGAGCTACACCTTCAAGGCGGTCATCACCGTGATCGCGACCGGCCTGATCGGCGCGCTCTGGATGGGCGTCAAGGTCGTGCTGGGCAAATGAACAAGGGCCGCGTCTTCGCGGCCGAAGATCTCTCTTGCTTCTTCAGGAACTGCGCTCGTGTACTGTATTCGAGCTGTCGACGGCGATGACGACGAAATCGCCGAGATCCTCCGCGACCTTCATCAATGGACGTTCCTGGGCACCGCAGCCGTTCCGCAGTTCGCAGCGGGATCCTGGTGGCTCGCCTATGCCGGAGCCAGGGCCGTCGCATTTGCGGGAGTCGTGCCCTCTACGCATGCGCGCAACAGCGGGTATCTTTGTCGTGTTGGAGTCTTGCAAAAGCACCAAGGGCGAGGGCTGCAACGCAGACTAATGCGGGCGGTCGAGGTGCAGGCACGGCGGATCGGCTGGGAGAGTATCGTTTCGGACACGACCGACAACAGGATCTCGGCGAACAACTTCATCAGGATGGGCTTCCGGCTCTATGAGCCGGAGGTGCCGTGGGGATGGAGGAACACGCTCTATTGGCGAAAATGGCTGAACCGGGTTTAGGAAGGCGATCATGCTTCCGCGAAACGGAATGCAACGCAGCAGCAAAGCAAGGTCTCGTCTTGGATGGCGACAAATTACCTCCGTTGCGCGGAAACGGCCCGGCAGCTTGATGCTGCCGGGCCGTTTTTCCGTTTCGATCGACCCGCTGCGCCGGCGATCTGAGACACCTCTGCCTTGTGATCGGAAGCGGGCAGGGGCTTGCGCTGTGCCGCACCGCGGGCTTTAAAGTCGGTATTCGGCGGCCACAAGCCGATGTAGGAGAAAGCGCGCATGTCCGACCCGCCGCAACTGCCGGAGCGTCCACCACGTCCTGGAAACAGACCCACGGCACTTGACGGACTGCTGGTCGTCGATTTCACGCGCGTGGTCGCAGGACCTGCGTGCACGCAAATGCTCGGCGATTTCGGTGCAGACATCATCAAGATCGAGAATCCCGAGGGTGGCGACGATACGCGGGCCTATGAGCACGCCGAGATCGGAGGCGAGAGCGCCGCCTTCCTCAGCCTCAATCGCAACAAGCGCGGAGTGGCGCTGGACCTCGCAGTGCCGGCCGCGCGCGAGGTGGCACGCGAGCTGATCCGCAAGGCGGACGTGGTCGTCGAGAATTTCTCGAGCGGCGTTATGAAGAAGTTCGGCCTCGATTATGAGTCCGTCGCGCCGACCAACCCGCGGCTGATTTACTGTTCGATCTCGGCCTATGGCCGGACCGGGCCGTTCGCCTCGCGGCCCGGTTTTGATCCCATCACCCAGGCCGAGAGCGGCTTCATGTCGCTGAACGGCTTTCCTGATGGACCTCCGGTCCGCACCGGTCCGCCGATCGTCGACATGGCGACGGGGATGGCCGCCGGCAACGCCATCCTCCTCGCGCTGCTGGCTCGCGAGAAACTCGGTCGCGGGCAGCATGTCGAAGTCGCATTGTTTGATATTGCAATGGCCATGACCGGTTTCTTTGGCATGGCCTATCTGATCAACGGCCAGAATCCCGGACGATTCGGTAACTCGCCGAGCGGTTCTCCCACCGTCGGAATCTACGAGGCGTCTGACGGACCTTTGTATATGGCCTGCGCGAATGACAGGCTCTACCGACGTCTCGTCGTCGAGGTGCTTGATCGGCCTGACCTCATCATCGATCCTCGCTTCGCGACGCGGAAGACGCGGTCCGAGAACAAGGAGAGGCTGCGCGCCGCCATTGCCGAGGTGTTTGCAGGCGATCGCCTCGAGAACTGGATGATGAAGATGAAGCAGGCCAATATCCCGGTTGGCTATCTTCGTACCGTCGAGGAAGGCTTCAATGCACCCGAGGCGCGCGAGCGGCAACGGCTGAACCGGATCCCGCACCCAACAGCGGGCTGGGTACCCAATATCGAATCTCCGGTGTCCATGAATCTCACGCCCGCCGCTGAGCCCGTCGCGGCGCCGCTGTTGGGCGAGCACACCGGGGACGTCTTGCGCGAGACGCTCGGTTATGACGAGCGACGGCTCGCCGAACTCGCGGAGAATGGCGCTTTCGGAGCCGGCCGACGATCGGGTTAATCCGGCTATAAGGCCGAATCCGGCTATAAGGCCGAATCCGGCTATTGACGTTGCATCGTCTTGATTTGGTGGGCTTCCGGCCGCATAACAGTTGCGAAACGAAGGATACGAATGGTGGCCGGCAATCCCATCTCAGATGCCGCCCAGCCGGAGGCTGAGACCGGCGAGCGTGCCTATGCCGCGATGGTCGCGCGCGCCAGGGCGCTAGTTCCTCAATTGCGCCAGCGCGCAGCGCGGACGGAGGAGCTTCGGCGCCTTCCCCCCGAAACCGAGCAGGACCTCCATGTCGCCGGCCTGTTCAGGATTCTTCAGCCCAAGCGCTTTGGCGGATCGGAGCTCGACTACGTTGCGCTGATCGATTGTGCAGACCTGCTGGGACAAGCAGACGCTTCAGTGGCCTGGAATTTTGCCAATCTGGCGAGCCACCATTGGATGCTCGGCATGTTCGAAGAGAAGGCCCAGACTTTGGTCTGGGGCCACGATGCCAATGCCCTGATCGCCTCGTCGTTCATTTTCCCCGCCGGTCGTGCCCGGAAAGCCGACGGCGGCTATCGGCTGCACGGCAGCTGGCCCTTTTCGTCGGGCGTGGCGTCCTGCGAATGGAACATGCTCGCCAGCGTGGTCTACTCCGATGATGAGGCTGATGGCATCGAATATCGTATCTTCCTGCTTCCCAAGAAGGACTACAAGATCCTCGACACCTGGAACGCGGCGGGGCTGCGAGGCACCGGTTCGAGCGACGTGGAAGTCAGGGATGCCTTTGTTCCCGACTACATGACGGTCGCCGTTGGCAATCTGGCCGGAGGCCCGACGCCCGGAAGCGCGGTCAATCCCAATTCGCTCTATGCGCTTCCGGTATTTTCCCTGTTTCCATACGTTCTCTCTGGCGTCGCGCTCGGAAATGCGCAAGCGTGCCTGGATGACTATGTCGAGGTCGTTCGGCACCGCATATCGACCTACAACCGCGCCAAGCTGAGTGATTTCCAAAGCACCCAGATCAAGATTGCCGATGCTTCGGCAAAGATCGACGCCGCGCGCTTGATCATGCGCTCTGCCTGTGCAGTCGCGATGGAGGATGCGCGGCGTAGCCACGTTCCGGGCATGGCAGCCAAGACCAAGCTCAGGCGCGACGGTGCATTCTCGGTCAATTTGTGTACCGAAGCTGTATCGATGCTGTTTGCCGCGAGCGGCGCGCGGGGATTGTTCACGAGCGGCGTCCTGCAGCGGCAATTCCGCGATGCTCATGCCATCAACTCGCACCTGGCCTTTAATTTCGATGCGGCTGGTACGAACTACGGCCGCGTAGCGCTCGGCCTGCCGTCCGAGAACCTGACGCTGTGAGGCCGGTCGATGAGTGATTTGCCCAAGCAGCCGCCGGCCGCAGACCCAGCCAACGAGCTGGCGAGCGACAGTTCACCGATCGATCCTCGCGATTTTCGCAACGCCCTTGGCACCTATGCGACGGGCGTGACCATCATTACCGCCGCGGGTCCGGACGGCAAGCCCTACGGTTTGACGTGCAATTCGTTCGCTTCTGTGTCGCTCAATCCGCCACTCGTGCTCTGGAGCCTCGTGGTCTATTCGTCGAGCCTGACCGTGTTTCAGAATGCCAGCCATTTCGCGGTCAACGTGCTCGGCGCCTCGCAGCAGGCGCTTGCGAACAAGTTCGCAAAATCCTCCGATGACAAATTCGGCGGTGTTGACTGGAGTCCCGGGCTCGGGAATGTGCCGGTGCTTGCAGAAAGCGTTGCCAATTTTCAGTGCCGCTCCGTCAATCGATATTACGGTGGCGACCACGTGATCTTTCTTGGAGCCGTCGAGGCGTACTCCTACAATAGAAACGAGCCGCTGCTTTTCGCGCGCGGGAGCTACGGACGTTTTCTGGCGGAGGATGATCGTCAGAAGCCCTCGTAAGACCAATCGGTTCGGCGCTCTGCGCTGAAGCCAATTCAGCCTTTCGGCGCGGAGAGCTTGTAGATCTCCAGTGCGTCGGCATCCACTCCGCGGGTCGCACCTGCAAGCCTGAACAGCTGCCCCGCGAGCGAGGCCATCGGCACAGGCGTTGAGGTGGCGTGAGCGACATCGGCGATGGTGTCGAGATCCTTCAGCATGGTTGCAATGTGACCGAGCGGCGGGGAGTGAATGCCCTGAACCATCCGCGGGACGAAGAGCTGGAGAGGAATGGAATCGGCGAAGCCTCCGGCGAGAGCTTCCGGGAGCCGTGCTGCGTCGATCTTCGCGTTCACGGCAAGGCGCGTTGCTTCGGCAAGGACGGCCATCGCGCAGCCAACGATCACCTGGTTGCAGAGCTTGGTGGTCTGGCCGGCGCCAATCGGGCCCATGTGCGTGAGCCTTCGTGCCATTGCGAGGATGTACGGCCGCACCCGCTCGACGTCGGCGGCGTCTCCGCCCGCCATGACCGCTAGCGTACCTTCCGCTGCTCCCTTCGTGCCTCCAGAGACCGGCGCGTCAATCCAGCCCATACCATTTGCCTCCTTGAGCCGCGCGGCGATGTCGCGCGCGGCATCTGGGTGGATGGATGAGAAGTCGGCGACGAGCTTTCCAGCGCCGGGGACTGCCGAAAGTCCTTCGGGGCCGAAGACCACATCCTCGACCGCGGCGGCATCCGTCAGGCACATGAAAACGATGCTGGCGGTGGTCAAAACGTCGCGGGGGCTTGCTGCGCGTTTTGCGCCGGCTTCGACGAGGGCGGCCGCCTTCGCGGCTGAGCGGTTCCAGATCGCCACCTCAAAACCGGCATTGAGTAGTCGCCGGGCCATGGGGGTACCCATCAATCCGAGGCCGAGATAGCCGAGCTTCTCGGCCGGATGAGGGTTCGAGCCGACGGATTCAGCCATGGGTCGCCTCCTTGTGCTGGGGTGCAATGCTGGTTGAATGTCGACCTAGTATACACGGGAGCCAATGAGGAAGTTGCGCCGGTGTGCATGGCTTGCCTGAGTGTTTGAACCATGAAACATTTGCCTCCTGGTCGGGTTGGGTGGCGCCGACGGCGCCGAAGCAGCGGAGCGGGCAAGATGCGGACGGTTTCAAAGTGGATCCTGGCATTTGGGGCGGTGGCTGTTATCGCCGCGAGCACGGGCTCATCGCAGGCGCAACGGACAATCCGTGTCGGCTGGACCATTCCGGCCGAGGAATCCAAATATTGGATGATGCGGCGACCGACGGAATTTCCCGACATCGGAAAGACCTATAACATCGAGTGGACGCAATTCCAGGGCACGGCGCCCATGACGCAGGCGCTCGCCGCCGGCGCACTCGACTGCGCGACGCAAGCCCCCTTGTCGCTCGCCAATGGCGTGGTCGGCGGTAACCTCAAGGCCTACATCGTGGCCCAGCACGTGTTCGAGAAGCCGGGCGGCTTTTCGGTCTATTGGGCGGTGATGAACGACTCGCCGATCAAGACGATCGCTGATCTCAAGGGTAAGACGGTGGGCATTTCGGTGATCGGCGGCGGCACTCAGGGGCCGTTTAACATGCTGCTCAAGCAGAGTGGCGTCGATCCTGCAAAGGACATCAAACTCGTCGAGGTCGGCTTTGCGGTCTCGGAGGACGCTTTGCGGCAGGGTCGGGTCGACGCCGTCAACATGAACCAGCCGTTTGCCGCGCGTGCTGAAGCCAAGGGGGGCACGAGGAAGCTGTTTTCGCTATCGCAGGCCATGCCGAACATCGTGCACATCCTCGAAGCCTGCCGCGCCGACTTCGTCGACAAGAACCCGGAACTGGTGAAAGCCTATGTGCGCGACATCACCTCGGGCATGAAGAAAGCGCTGGCGAACCGCGAGGAGACGCTGAAAGTGGTCTCGGAGGTGCTCAAGGCGCCGATCCCGGTCCTCGACACCTACTTGCTGAAGGACAATGATTTCGGGAGAGATCCAGGGGCCGCTCCGAACTTCCCGGCGATCCAGAAGATGCTGGACATCTACGCCGAGACCGGAATGCTGCCGAAACTGGACGTCGCGCAGTTCAAGCATCCGACCATCGTTGCGCCGTTGCAATAGGCAACTTGGCGAATATCCGGAACGATCTGCGGCGTCCCAACATCGGGTCGAATGTAGACGATACAGGCATGAAGAAACTGCGCTCCCGGGTAACGACTGACGGCCTCGATCGCGCGCCGCATCGCGCGTTCATGCGTGCGATGGGGCTGGACGATGCGGCGCTGGCCAAGCCGATGATCGGCGTCGTCAGCATGAAGGGCGAGCAGACGCCCTGCAACATGACGCACGATTTCCAGGTCGACGCGGCCAAGGCGGGCATCGAGGAAGCCGGCGGGACCCCGCGCGAGTTCACGACGATCTCGGTGTCCGACGGCATCAGCATGAATCACGAGGGGATGAAGTTTTCCCTGTTTTCGCGCGAGCTGATCGCCGACTCCATCGAGGCCGTCGTTCACGGCCTTGCCTACGATGCATTGATCGGATTCGGAGGTTGCGACAAGACGCTGCCCGGCGTGATGATGGGTATGATCCGCTGTAACGTGCCGTCGATCTTCATCTACGGCGGCAGTGCGTTGCCAGGCCGATTGGAGGGACGAACGCTGACCGTGCTCGATTCCTACGAGGCGGTCGGCGGCTTTATGACCGGGGAGATCGATGGCACTACGCTCGAAAAAATCGAGCGGAGCTGCCTGCCGACCATTGGCGCGTGCGCCGGACAATTCACCGCAAACACCATGGCGATGGTTTCGGAGGCGATGGGTCTCACCATCCCCAACTGTTCGATGATCCCCGGCGTCTATCCGGAGCGTGCGCAGGTTTCGCGCCGCGCGGGCCGGCTCGTCATGGAGATGGTCAAGCGTGGCGGACCGCTGCCGCGCGATATCGTGACACGGAAGGCGCTGGAAAACGGTGCTGCGATTGTCGCTGCCACCGGCGGCTCGACGAATGCGGCCTTGCATCTGCCGGCGATAGCGAACGAGGCGGGGATTTCCTTTACCATCGATGACGTCGGTGAAGTGTTTGCCCGTACCCCCTTGATTGGAAATCTGCGTCCCGGCGGCAAGTACACGGCAAAGGACGTTTATGATATCGGGGGAACGGCCGTCGTGATCCGAGAACTGGTCCGGACTGGGCACATTGACGGAAGCTGCCTGACCATCACCGGTCAAACGATCGCCGACGAGTATGGCAGCTCCAACGCGCCGGATGGCGAAGTGATTTATCCGGCCACCGCACCCATTATGAGCGATGGAGGCGTTGCAGTGTTGAAGGGTAGCCTCTGCCCGGATGGAGCGGTGATCAAGGTCGCGGGACTGAAGAGTCTGTCCTTTGAAGGGCCGGCTCGCGTTTTCGAGGATGAGGAGGCCTGTGTCGAAGCCGTGCGCAATCGAAGCTACAAGGCGGGCGAGGTCCTCGTAATCCGCAATGAGGGACCGGTTGGCGGTCCCGGCATGCGCGAGATGCTTGGCGTCACTGCGTTGATTTATGGCCAGGGTATGGGCGAGAAGGTCGCCCTCATCACCGATGGGCGTTTTTCCGGGGCGACACGCGGCATGTGCATCGGCTACGTATCTCCTGAAGCCTTCGTGGGAGGCCCGCTGGCGCTGGTACGCGACGGCGATAGAATTAGGATTGACGCTAGCGGACGTCGCATGGACCTGTTGATCGATGAACCAGAGCTCGCAACGCGCCGACGTGACTGGAAGCCTCGGCCACCGCGCCATCGCGCCGGGGCGCTTGCGAAATATGCCCGCTTGGTTGGTCAGGCTCCGGGCGGAGCCGTCACTCATGAGGGCCCGGCGGAATGGCCCTGGTTCAAGTGAGCGGTTCGTGAGGATGGCATTCGTCTGGCAAATTCCTTGTTAGGTTCGGGCCAATCGTCAAGGGGATTGAACAGGTCGTTCGTATTCGGGGGCGCGCGTACATGAGGCAAGAGACAGCATGAAGGTGTTGCCTTCAAGATCGAGTGGGCTGGCGACTCCGGTGCCAGCGCGACAGCTAGCGACCGCCATGATCGAGATCGACCGCGTTTCGCAGATTTTTCAAACGTCGGCGCGCAAGGATCATCTTGCACTGTCGGATATCTCGCTGACGATCGAAGAAGGCGCTTTCGTCTCCATCCTCGGGCCGTCTGGCTGCGGCAAGTCGACACTTCTGTACATCGTCGGTGGTTTCGTCCATCCGACCAGCGGTTCTGCGAAGGTTAAGGGCAAGACGATCACGGCACCGGGGCCCGATCGCGGGCCGGTGTTTCAGGAGTTCGCGCTCTTTCCATGGAAGACCGTGCTCGGCAATGTGATGTACGGGCCGCGTCAGCAAGGCGTCCGCGCGACCGAGGCGGAGGCGCAGAGCCGCGCGCTGATCGAGATGGTCGGCCTCAAGGGGTACGAGAATTTCTTTCCAAAGGAGCTGTCGGGCGGTATGAAGCAGCGCGTCGCGCTGGCCCGCACGCTCGCTTACCATCCCGAAGTCCTGCTGATGGACGAGCCGTTCGGAGCGCTCGATGCTCATACGCGTACGCGGCTTCAGAACGACCTCCTCAACATCTGGGAACGTGACCGGAAAACGGTTCTGTTCGTGACACACTCCGTCGATGAAGCGGTGTTTCTTTCAGACAAGGTGGTTATGATGTCGCGATCTCCCGGCCGTATCCGGGAAGTGATCGACATCGACTTGCCGCGGCCGCGTCGGCGGACCGAGCTGTTGCTCGACCCGCGCTATCAGAAATACGTCGTTGATATCGAACGCATGTTCGACGACGGCGACGAGCCGGGTGTGAAGGCATGACTTGGCCTGCGGCCATTGGCCGGAGCGTTGCTCCCTTGCTTGCTTGCGTCGGGCTGCTCGCGGTGTGGCAGGTTGCAGCGCTTGCTCTGAAGAACGACAGCTTTCCGACCGCGCTAGAGGCCATGCGTGCGGTTCCCGCTATCCTTGGCGACAAGGAAGCCTTGATCAATATCCTGGCGTCGCTGCGTCGCATGGCGATCGGCTTTGCTGCAGCGGTCGCCGTTTCGATCCCGCTCGGGCTGCTGATGGGTCGGAGCCGGGCCGTGTCGGCTTTCTTCAATCCACTGCTGATGGTGATCTATCCCGTGCCAAAGGCAGCGTTGATGCCGATCATCATGCTTTGGCTGGGCGTCGGCGATGTCGCCAAGACGCTTGTCATCTTCCTCGGCGTCAGTCTGCCGGTAATTTATCACAGCTTTGAAGGCGCCAAGACGGTCGAAGAGAAGATGCTATGGTCCGGGGCCGCCATGGGCCTGTCGTCTATGCAACGCCTGGTCCGCATTGTGCTACCGGCGGCATTGCCGGAAATCCTGACCGGTTGCCGTACAGGACTTGTGCTGGCGCTCATCACCATGATCACCAGCGAGATGATTGCGCGCCAGTCCGGCGCCGGCAACATTCTCTTCAATGCGCTCGACATGGGGCAGTACGACACCGTCTTCGCGATGATCATTATCGTAGGTGCCATGGGAATCGGGCTTGATGCTGCCTTCGAGAAGGTCCGGGCACGCCTGGTGCGGTGGTCGGAGCCCCAGTTCGATATGCCGCTGAGCTTTTCATGAAGTCGCGCGCGCTCTCCATGGACGTCCTCCTCGGGCTTCTGCCGATCGCCTTGCTCATCGCATTGTGGCAGGGCCTGGTCTCGTTTGGAGTGGCTCCAGTCGCGTTGCTGCCTCCACCGGGATTCGTTTTTGCGCGGCTGCTGCAGCAGCTTGCCACTGTCGGTTTTCAGCAGGAGATCATCGCGACCCTGTTTCGGCTATTCGCGGGTTTCCTGATTGCTGTCGCGCTGGGCGTCAGCATCGGCATGGTGGCGGCCGCGAGTCCCGCGATCAACGCCATCGTGCGGCCGATCATACGGGTACTTGCGCCGCTGCCCAAGGTCGCGCTCTATCCGGCGCTGCTGCTCCTGCTCGGCTTCGGTCATGAATCAAAGATCGCACTGGTCGCAGCGGACGCACTGTTCCCGATCCTTCTGTCTACCTATTACGGTGCCTCCACCGTGGAGCAGAAGTTGATCTGGTCGGCAATGGCGGCCGGCACACCACGGCGGGAGATCATGCTCAAGGTCGTCCTGCCGGCCGCGATGCCGTCGGTCCTGACGGGTTGCCGGATCGGGCTTGTCATTTCATGCATCGTGGTGTTCCTGGCCGAGATGATCACGTCGACCGACGGCCTTGGCCATGTGCTCATCACGGCGGCCCGCACGTTCCAGGCCGTTGACATGTTCGTGCCGCTGATCACGATCTCCCTGTTGGGATTGATCCTCAACGCCTTGTTGCAAGCCGCACGGTCGTACCTGCTGCGGGGTTTTCCAGAAGCCTGATCTGACCGTACAGGAACTGAGAATTCGGGGAGTGAATCATGCTGGCGGATCGGATCGAGGCGAAATGGATCGACGCGTTCTGCGAGATTTTTGAGCGGTGCGCCGTCAAGGCCGGCGATACGGCTGCCATTCTTTCGGAAACCCAGTCGCGTGCGCTCAACGTGCATCTGGCGGAGCTCGCTCTGCTGCGCCTGGGCGCGCGACCGTTCCATGTCGTTATGCCGTCTCCGAGAAACCGCCATATCGTGCCCGTCCGTTCCACCGGGGCGAGCGAGGCAATTCAGCGGATGGCGCCCGTCATCAGCGCGCTCCAGCAGGCTGGCTTCGTGGTCGATTGCACCATCGAAGGCCTCATGCACGCCGTCGAGACGCCGGAAATCCTCAAGGCCGGTGCCCGAATTCTGGTGATCTCCAATGAGCACCCTGAAGCGCTCGAGCGCATGGTGCCGGATTCCGCGCTTGAAAAACGGGTTCGCGCGGCTGCGAAGATGCTGCGGGGGACGAAACGGATGCGCGTCACCTCGAAGGCGGGCACCGCGCTTGATGTCGACATGGTCGGAGCTTCGACGGTCGGGGTCTGGGGATGGACTGACAAGCCGGGCACGCTCGCGCACTGGCCAGGCGGCATCGTCGTCAGCTTTCCGAAAAGCGGGACCATCAACGGGACTCTTGTGATGGCGCCGGGTGACATCAATCTCACCTTCAAGCGTTACCTGACATCGCCGGTGAGGATGACGCTGAAAGACGACTATGTCGTCGAACTCGAGGGTGAGGGTACCGACGCTGCGATGATGCGTGCCTACCTCGCTGCGTGGGGTGACCGAGAGGCCTATGCGGTATCGCATGTGGGCTTCGGCATGAATCCGGGTGCCCGCTACGAGGCGCTGTCGATGTACGATCAGCGCGATACCAACGGTACCGAACTGCGCGCCGTCTCCGGCAACTTTCTGTTTTCGACCGGTGCGAACGAATTTGCCGGTCGTTACACGGCGGGGCATTTCGACCTGCCCATGATGGGAACGACGATCGAGCTCGACGGCGTTGCGGTCGTGCGTGACGGCGTGCTGCAGGACGTGTTCGGCTAGTCGCGGTCGAGCACTGGCGGCCGCGCGAGGCCGAAGTGCCGGAGCAGTTCGACCATCGCCTTGAGCCGCGTCTCGCGATAGGCGTCGACATCGAGGCCTGAATAGTCGAGGAAGCCCGCACCGGTACGGAGTCCGATCCGGCCTTCCTGCATGTTGCGGGAAATGACCTCGGGTGCCCGATAGCGGTCGCTACCGAGGGCGCCTTCGAGATAGCGGCTGGCGTAGAAGAGAATATCGCCGCCGCCCCAATCGATGAACTCCAGCAGCCCCAGGACTGCATAGCGGAAGCCGAACCCGTAGCGGATCGCCTTGTCGATCTCCTCGGCGCTGGCAACGCCTTCCTCGACCATGCGCGCAGCCTCGTTCATGGCGAGCGCCTGGATGCGCGGCACGATGAAGCCGGGTGTTGCGGCGCAGACCACCGGCACCTTGCCGATGCCTTCGAGCAGCGCCTTGACTCGATCGACAACGGCCGGATCGGTGCCGACGCCCGGTGAGATCTCGACCAGCGGGATCAGATAGGCCGGATTAAGCCAGTGCACGTTGAGGAAGCGATCTGCATGTTCGATCGCGCTCGAGAGATCGTCAACGAGGATCGTGGATGTCGTGGAGGCGATGATGGTATCGAGCCCAACCTTCCTTGAGGCCGCCGCGAGCACCTCGCGCTTGAGCTCGACGACTTCGGGGACGCCTTCGAAGACCAGGCCAGCGTCGGACAGGGCTGCATCGCTTTGACTGGCCGGAGCCACCGAGACACGCGTGGCCAGAGTGTCGGCCTGGGTATCGTTGAGGAGCCCCAGGCGCGCAAGACTCGCGAATGCTTTTCTGACCTCGCCCAACGCATCGGCCTCAAGCCTCGAGAAATCTTCTGCAGAGCGCGCTTTGATGTCGATCATGGTGACCGCGTGCCCGGCGTAGGCGAAGGCAACAGCAATCCCGCGCCCCATGCGGCCGGCGCCGAGGCAGGCGATGTTGGCGCGCGATGTCATTGGTCAGAACCCTTCCCGCAGCAGTTTCTGTAGTTCAGGCTGACTGAGTTTGCCGAGCCCCAAAGCCGCGAGCGTACGGCCTCCTTCCGCAAAATTCTCGCCGCAGATTGCACCGCCGATGGCGAGAAAGGCCCTCGCGAGCGGCGTTGCAACACCGGCCAGCTCCGCCACCGAGACGAGGAGCGAGAGCCCGAGGCGCAGATCTTCCCGCATGTAGCGGTGGTCCCTGAGCACGATCCGCTCGCGCCAATCGCCGGAGTCGGTAAGGCGTTCGTGCGAGCCGCGGCCATACATCCAGATCTCGCCCTCCTTTGCGTAATGATGGGCAAGCGGGAAGTGCGGAGCACCGTAGCCGAGCATTTCGCGCACAGCGATACGCTCGGCATCGAGCGTATCCGTTACCCGGCGAATCGCGGCTTGCGTACCTTCCTTGTGGATGTCCCAGCGTTCGAAATGCTCGATCGGACCCGCGTTCATGACGATCAACGGCGGATGGATGATCGGTCCCGCATTCATCAAGGCGCCGGAAAGGGCATCTCCGCAGGGCTCGATCGTGCCAGGAAAGGCGCGGCCGATCACCTCGAGGGCGCGCGGGGCCTCGCTCAGCGGGAACACGCCAACCGGCAATCGCTTGGCGCGGATCGTGATTGCGACCTCGAATGGTCCATGCTTGCGCGTCAGCCAGGGCAGTGTGCCGGTTTCGGCAAAGCTCACCTTGGCGCGGTTACCGCATTCGCGCAGAGCCAGAGCGAAGATCATCGAGCCGAAGGTTGCTGGCGGCAAAAACACGACCTGTCCATCCCGCAGGTGCGAGGCCAGCAGGCGAGCGATATCCGGCTGGGCAAAGGCCGGCGCGGGGCACAGGATCAGCTCGGTACCGTTGACCGCCTCGCCAATGTCGGTCGTAACCAGCGCGAGCTTTGCGTATTGCTGACCGGTATGATCCTTGACAACGATGTGCGAGCCCGCCGCGCGGTGGGCGGCCACTTGATCCCCATCGCGCCGCCAGAGCCGAACCTCGTGCCCGGCGAGAGCAAAATCGCCGGCGGCGGCGAAAGAGCCGTTGCCGCCGCCCAGTACGGCAATCTTCAAGAGACTTCTCCTTGTGAGGAGGACTGCGCATCGAGCTGCTTCAGCAGGAAATGCTGGACCTTGCCCAGCGCCGTACGCGGCAGATCGGCGACAAAGACGATCTCGCGCGGAATCTTGTAGCGCGCGAGCTGTGTCTGCAAATGCGCCTTCAACTGGTCGGCTTCGGGCCGCTGACCCGATCGCGGAATCACGTAGGCGACTGGGACTTCATCCCAGCGCGAATCGGGCCTGCCGATCACGGCGCATTCGCTGATGTCGGGATGCTCCAGCAGGACGCGTTCGACCTCGGCCGGATAGATATTCTCACCGCCGGAAATGATCAGGTTCTTCTTGCGATCGCGGATCCAGAAATAACCGTGGTCGTCGCACAGGCCGATGTCGCCGGTGCGATACCAGCCGTCATGCAGCGCGTCGCGCGTGGCGTCCTCGTTGCCCCAATACTCGAAGAAGACATTGGGGCCGCGCACTGCGATCTCGCCGGGCGTTCCAGGCGGCACCTCGGTGCCGTCAGTGCCGATCACTTTGGCCTCGCAGCAGAGACCGGGCAGGCCGGTCGAGCCCGCACGCGATGTATCTCCGCCGAGCCGGGTGTAGACGGCGATCGGGCAGGTCTCGGTCGAGCCATAGACTTGCAAGACCGGAACGCCGCGCGCAATGAAACGTTCGATCAGGTGTGGCGGCACGATCGTCGATCCCGTGGCGATGGCCTTCAAGGACGAAAGATCTGCCGTAGCCCAGTCGGGATGATCGCTCACCGCCTGGATGATCGCCGGTACCAATACTGTCAGCGTCGGGCGGTCGCGCTCAAAGCTGGCGAGCGTTGCCTCCGGCGTGAAGCGCGAATGAATCGTAACGGTTGCCCCCACGTGCAGAGCCGGCGTGGTCTGAATGTTGAGTCCACCAACATGAAAGAACGGCAGCACCGTCAGCACGTGATCGTCCGACGTCAGATTGTGCATGTGCTGGCTCATGGCGCCGTTCCAGAACAGCGCTTCCTGGCGCAGCACCGCGCCCTTCGGCCGGCCGGTCGTGCCCGACGTGTAGACGATGAGGAGCGGACAGGCGAGATCGGCATGCGGATTGCGTCCACCACGGTCGCCGCATTCCAGCAGTGAATCGAACGTGCTGCCATTCGGCGGCGTAAAGTCGAGACCAAGAAGGCTGATGCCCGGCAGGCTTCGCTCCAACTCCGGAATAACGCCGGCAAAAGCCTGCTCGAGCACCAGCACCTTGGCGCCGGCATCCGTGAGAATGAAAAGCTGCTCGGCGACCGCAAGCCGCCAGTTCAGCGGGGCCAGGATCGCACCGAGGCGTGCGCACGCGTAGAGCAGGACGAGGTAGTCGGGCCGATTCAGGCTCAGGATCGCGACACGATCTCCGCGGCCGACGCCGAACTCGGCCTTCAAGGCGGTGGCGGTTCGGTCGATGCGTGCGGCAAAGGCCGCATAGCTTAAGCTCTCGCCTTCGAAATGGATGGCGGGCTTGTCCGGCGCGAACGCCGCGTTGCGATCGATCAGATGACAGAGGTCCACAATCAGTCGTCCGATTCGCCGGGCTCGTACAGGGCCTCGCGCCCGATGCGATCGAGGCAGAGCTCGGCGGTCCAGGGCAGCATCAGTGAGCCACAACGGCTGTCGCGATAGATGCGCTCCAGCGGCAGCGATTTGAGCATGGCCTGGCCACCGCATGTACGGATCGCCAGCGCGGCAAGCTCGTTGGCACCCTCCATGACCGAATATTGTGCGGCATAGGCCCGCAGCACCTGCTCCTTGCTTGGATTGGCGCACGCCTCAGTGACCGCCTGAAACCAGATCGCCTTGACCTGCTCGAGCTTGATCTGCATCTGAGCGACTGCGATCTGCTTGGTCGGATACATCCTTCGCTTGACCGGCGGCATGCCGGGAACCTCGCCGCGCAAATAGCGCAGGGTGAAATCGTACGCCGCCTGCGCAAGGCCCATATACGTCGGCGACAACGTCAGGAACATGTGCGGCCAGCGCATCGCCGCCTGGAAATAGACGCCGCGCGGCATGAGGGCGGCGTCTTCCGGCACGAACACGTCTTTGAACAGAAGCGTGCGCGAGACGGTCCCTCGCATCCCAAGCGGATCCCAATCCCCGACCACAGATACGCCTTCCGCCTTGGCGGGAATGGCGAGGTAGAGCGTATTGCGCCGTGAGGCCTTTTCGCCCTCCGCTATCTCGGTGCACAGCACGCCGTAGTAGTCGGCGTGGCCCGAGAGTGATGCAAAAATCTTCTTGCCGTTGATGATCCAGCCGCCGCCAACGGGTTTCGCCTCGGTGCCGAACGCGACGCCGCCTGCGGCCGCCGCACCACCTTCGGAAAAAGGCTGCGAATAAATCGCACCATCCTCGACAATGCGCTTGTAGTGGACCGCGCGACGACGTTCGTGCTCCGCACGCATGGCGTCATCCATGTCGAGGTCGTCCGCGAGCGGCCCGGACCACAAGGTCGAACACACATGCATGTTCCAGGTGAGCGCGGTCGTACCGCAATAGCGGCCGATCTCAGCCGCAGCAAGGGCATAGGTCTGGTAGCCGGCCCCCAGTCCGCCATGCTTCTTCGGGACGGCGATGCCGAGCAAGCCGACGCGGTGCAGATCCCGATAATTCTCGGTCGGGAACACCGCGTCGCGATCATAGGCTGCGGCGCGGCCGGCGAACACGCTCTGACCGATCTCCCGCGCCCGCGCGATGATGGCTGTCTGCTCGCCGTCCAGGCGGAATGCGACGGGATCGAAGATCGGCGCGTCGAGCGCGAGCTTATCGGCTGTGCTGCTCTTGCTGACTTGCATGGTCATTGTCCAGTTACCCGTGTCTTGGTCTCGCTTGATCTCAGAAATTCGTCGATTGCCGCGTTGAACGCGTCAGGGCGTTCGAGATTGGCGAGATGGCCGACGCCGGCAAGATCCGCGTAATGAGCTGCCGGAATATAGCCCGCCATTTTCGCCATCATCGGCGCAGGCGCGTTGTTGTCCCTGGAGCCCGACAGGAGCAGCGTCGGAACCGCGATGTCCTTGAGTGCGCTTCGCCGGTCGAATCCGACCAAGGCGAGCATCATTGCGCGATAGCTCGCCTCCGGCACGCTGGCCATGCAGTCACGCGCGACATCCATGCCCTTCGTATCGGGATCCTCGCCAATCAGCTCGCTGACGAGGGAGGGGGCAAGCGAGCTCATGGTCTCGCCGCGATCGAGCGGGCCAAGCCGCGCCGCGATGAACGATTTTTGCCAGTCGCCGTCGGCCTTGCCGAAGGCCGGGCTGGTCTGCGCCAATACCACTGCGCGTGCGGTTTGCGGATGTTGCGTCAGCCATTGCTGCACGATCATCCCGCCGATCGAATGGCCAACCAGGACGGGCCTGTCGGCTTCGATCTGTTGCAGGAACTCCTGCAAGGCCTCGGCCAATGCGGCGATGCTGACCTCGGGGAGCGGTTTCGACCCGCCATAACCGGGCATATCCCAGGCTATCGCGTGAAAACGACTGCCGAATGTGACAAGCTGCTGGCGCCAGGCGCGCGCTGCACCGCCAATGCCATGCAAGAAGACCAAGGGCACCGCATCCGGGCTGCCCGCGACCTCATAGGCGAAGCGTCCATCCCTGGTTATCGTCGGCGTCGGTTGCTGCACGTGGCTTCCTCTTGCTCGGCCAGCCGATGCTAACAGGCCTGTTCGGGATGGGAAGAGACAACTTTATACTTAAAGCAATTTCTGGGCCGGCACTTCGCGAAGGGCTGAAATGGGGCCTTCCATTGCAATAATTTGAAGCTTAAAATATATCCAGAAGGCCGATCCATCCTTGCCTTCAGGGAGGCTGCGCATGTCCGGACTGCCGCGTTCTTCGCATGCACTCGTGACAGGCGGTGGCCGCGGCATCGGTCGTGCGATCGCAGCGGCTTTGACCGGAGCCGGAGCCATGGTCACCGTGCTCGGCCGGAACGCAGCGACGCTGGAGGAGGCCGTTGGTGTCGGAGCCGCGCATTTTGCCGCCGTCGCTGATGTCTCTGATGAGGCGGCGCTGGGGGCCGCGATCGCCAAGGCGGCCGAGCGACAGCCCATCGACATCTTGATTGCAAACGCTGGGAGCGCCGAGTCCGCGCCGTTCGCGAAATCAGACGCCGCGCTGTTTGCCCGGATGATGGATGTGAATTTCATGGGCGTGGTGCACGCCGTCCGGGCCGTGTTGCCCGGGATGAAGGATCGACCCTACGGCCGCGTCGTCGCGATCGCATCGACCGCGGGATTGAAAGGCTATGCGTACGTCAGCGCTTATGCTGCAGCAAAGCATGCCGTGGTCGGGCTCGTGCGTTCGCTGGCGCTGGAAATGGCAAACAGCAATGTCACCGTGAATGCCGTCTGTCCGGGTTTTACGGACACGGATCTCGTTGCCGACAGCATCGAGAACATCATGAAGAAGACAGGGCGGAGCCGCGAGCAGGCAATCGCCGATCTCGCGCGGCACAACCCGCAAGGCCGGCTCGTCACGCCTCAGGAGGTGGCGGACGCCGTGCTCTGGCTGTGTGGTGAAGGGGCCGGTGCAATCACGGGCCAGGCGATCGCCGTGGCCGGTGGCGAAATATAGACCGCAGGGTAGCGGAAGAAGAACGACAGGGAGTCCTCATGAGCAGACCAGCCAATCCCGTTACCGTGCCGTTGGCGGATTATTCGCCTCAGCATTTCCTGCTTGCGGTGGTCGACCATGTGGCCACGGTCACGCTGAATCGCCCGGACCGGAAAAATCCCTTGACGTTCGAGAGCTATCGCGAGCTCACCGACTTCTTTCGCGCCTGCGCGTTTGATGACGCGGTGAAGGCTATTGTCGTCACGGGTGCCGGCGGTAATTTTTCCTCGGGCGGCGACGTATTCGAGATCATCGGCCCCCTCGTCAAGATGGACACCAAGGGGCTCACAGCCTTTACGCGAATGACGGGCGATCTTGTGAAGGCGATGCGGGCCTGCCCACAGCCGATCGTCGCCGCGGTTGAAGGCATCTGTGCCGGCGCGGGCGCGATCGTTGCCATGGCATCGGACATGCGGCTGGCGGCAAGTGGTGCGAAGGTCGCGTTTCTCTTCAACAAGGTTGGACTCGCGGGCTGTGATATGGGCGCCTGCGCCATCCTGCCGCGGATCATCGGCCAATCGCGGGCCTCGGAGCTGCTTTACACCGGCCGTTTCATGACCGCGGAGGAGGGCGAGCGTTGGGGCTTCTTCAGCCGCATCGTCACGCCCGATCAGGTTTTGCCACAGGCGCAATTGCTGGCGAGGCAAGTCGCGGAGGGCCCGACCTTCGCCAACACCATGACCAAGCGGATGCTGGCGATGGAATGGGCGATGTCGGTGGAAGAGGCGATCGAGGCGGAAGCCGTCGCGCAGGCGCTCTGCATGACGACGGCCGATTTCGAGCGTGCTTTCGAAGCCTTCGCCAACAAGGTCAAGCCGGTGTTCAGGGGGGATTAGCCCTTTTCCGCAGCTGCATATGCGAGCGGCGAGATTTTCGAGGAGTTACGAATTAAGGCTAAGCCCAGGAGCCGGGCGACACGAAGGGGGAGGCCGATAAAGGCGCTTGCGGCCGAGTGATCGCCCATGCGACGTTAACCCCGTTGCCTGGCGTGTACCGAGTGGAGTTTGGGCGATGAAGGCGATTATCGTCGGTGGCGGTATCGGTGGTCTCACCACGGCGTTGATGCTGCGGGCGCGCGGCATTACTTGCGAGATTTTCGAGCAGGCCGAGACCATTCGCGAGCTCGGCGTCGGCATCAATACCCTGCCGCATGCCATGCGCGAGCTTGCCGGACTCGGTCTGTTGCCGAAGCTCGACGAGGTCGCCATCCGCACCGACCAGCTCTATTATCTCAATCGTCACGGTCAGGAAGTCTGGCGCGAGGCGCGCGGCATCGACGCAGGTCATGACGTGCCGCAATTCTCGATTCATCGCGGCCGCTTGCAGGGCGTCATCCATTGCGCGGTCGAGGAACGGCTCGGGCCCGAGATCATTCACACCGGTTGTCGCCTGGGCGCTTTCACCCAGGATGAAGGCGGCGTCACCGCCTATTTCTTTGATCGTTCCGGCGGACATGTCCACACGGCGCGTGGTGACATCCTGATCGGCGCTGACGGCATCCATTCCCGCGTGCGCGAAACGCTGTTTCCCAACGAGGGCCCACCTTGCTGGAACGGCCTGATGTTGTGGCGCGGCGCGCGCGACTGGCCGCTGTTCCTCACCGGCAAGTCGATGATCGTCGCCGGTGGCCTCAACGCCAAGGTCGTGGTCTATCCGATCGCGGAGGGCTCGAGCCCCGCGAGCCGTCTTACGAACTGGGCGGTGCTGGTGAAGATCGGCGAGGGCAATGCGCCGCCGCCGCGCAAGGAGGACTGGTCGCGACCGGGCCGGCGCGAGGAGCTGATGCCGCACGTCGCGCGCTTCTCGGTGCCCTATATTGACGTCAAGAGCCTGATCTCGGCAACGCCTGAGTTCTACGAATATCCCACCTGTGACCGCGATCCCTTGCCCTATTGGTCGTCGGGGCGGGTCACCCTGCTGGGCGATGCTGCGCATCCCATGTATCCGGTCGGCTCGAACGGCGCGTCTCAGGCCATTCTCGATGCGCGCTGCCTTGCGGATCTGCTGGCTCGCTCCGAGCACCCGCGCCACGCGCTGGTCGAGTACGAGAAGAAACGCCTGCCGATGACGGCCGAGATTGTCCGCTCCAATCGTCGCGGCGGCCCGGAAGGGGTGATCGATGCGGTCGAGCAGCTCGCGCCCGACGGTTTCGATAATGTCGAGAACGTGCTGAGCTACTCGCAGCGCGAGGCGATCGTGCGCGGCTATGCCACGAAGGCGGGCTTCGCCGCAGTGCCAGGCCTGGCCGCCGTCAGGGCGTGACGCCGTTCCCCCGCCTAGGACGGCGGTGGGGGCAGGAAGTGAATGTTGAACTCCGCGGCCATCGCCACGACGTCCTCGGGCTTCTGCTCCTTCATGTTGTGAAGGCCCCAGAATAGGTCATAGAGCTTACGGCTCGGTGAGACCCAGAACAGCACCTTCGCCGTCTGGTCCGACTTGTTGAAGATGCCGTGCGGAACGCCCATGCCAAGCCGGATCAGGTCCCCCGGCGTCGCCTGCGCTTCGGTGGTGCCGAGCAGGAAATCGAGCTTTCCCTCCAGCATATAGAGATACTCGTCCTGGTCCGGATGGATGTGCGGCGGCACGAAGGTGCCGGGCGGCAGCGTCGCATGCCAGGAGAAGCTGTGCTCCGCATAGCTCTTCGGCACATAGGTTTGGCCGAGAATGTTCCAGGAAATGCCCTGGATGCCCTCATTGGCTCTCGTGATGCCCGTGATCTCGCTCTTCACTTGAATTCCTCCCTTTGCTCGATCCTCAACGCAGCATTCAGTTCGCCGGCTTGCAATCTTTTGCGTAACGATCGCCATAGTTCTCGAAGACCTTTTGCACGATCTCGGTCTGGAACTTTCCGTCAGGGCGCTTGGCGACCTTGGTCAGATAGAAGTCCTGAATCGGATAGCCGTTGGTGTTGAATTTGAAGGAGCCGCGCAGCGAGGTGAAGTCGGCCTTCTTCAGTGCCGCGCGAACGGCGTCCTTGTTGGCGAGATCGCCCTTCACGCCCCTGACCGCGCTGTCGATCAACATCGCGGCGTCATAGGCCTGGAAGGCATAGGTGCCGGGCACGTTGTTGTAGGCGGCTTCATAGGCCGCGACGAACTTCTTGTTTTGCGGGTTGTCGAGATTCGGCGCCCAGTTCGCACCGCCGAACATGCCCACGGCCGCATCCTGTTGCGCCGGCAAGGTCGACTCGTCCACCGTGAAGGCGGACAGCACGGGGATCGTATCGGCAAGCCCTGCCTGCCGGTATTGCTTGACGAGGTTGACGCCAAGGCCACCTGGCATGAAGGTGAAGAGCGCATCGGGCTTGAGCGAGGCGATCTTCGAAAGCTCCGGCTGGAAGTCCAGCGTGTTGAGCGGCATATAGGACTCCTCGACGATCTCGCCCTTGTAATCGAGCTTGAAACCCGCCGCCGAGTCCTTGCCGGCCTGATAGTTCGGCACCATCACATACATGCGCTTGTAGCCGCGGTCCTGGGCCACCTTGCCGAGGATCTCGTGCACCTGGTCGTTCTGGTAGGAGGTCACGTAGAAGAACGGGCTACAGTCCTTGCCGGCGTAGGTCGACGGGCCTGCATTGGGGCTGATCAGGAATGTCTTGGACTCCGTGACCGGTCGATGAATCGCTTGCAGGATGTTGGAGAAAATCGGCCCGACCACGAAATCGACCTTGTCGCGCTCGAGCAGGCCCTTGACCTTGGTCACCGCCGCATCCGGCTTCAACTCGTCATCAACCACCACGACCTCGACATCGCGGCCGCCCATCTTGTTGCCGAGATCCTTGACCGCGAGCGCAAAGCCGTCACGAACCTGCTGGCCCAGCGCGGCGCCGGGACCCGACAAGGTTACGATCACGCCGAGCTTGATCTTCTCCTGCGCAAGTGCCGGATCCAGCGCGGCGCCGACGAGCAGGGCCAATCCCGCCAACTTCAGTTGCTTCTTCATGATGCCTTCCCCGATATGCTCGCGCTCACGCTACAGTCCCGTCATTCGACCAAGCTTATTCTGATGACGGCATCCGCGGCAAGCAGAGCCGATGCTGCTGCATCCTGCGTTGCGCCAACGGCACCGCGCGATGAGTTCGGCGCCATGCAAGCGGCGCGCCAATTGCTTGAAGCCTAAAGAAATTGGGCCCGCACTGGTTGTCCGGTACGTTTTGGGCTTGCGGCGGACCGGAAATTACTTGAAGCTCAAAACGACCGTTGGCCCAGCCAGTGCTGTGACAAAGTGACCGCGCCACGATGCTCGATTCCGAGACCAAGGCTGTCGAACTCCCGGAAGATCACGCCGAAGAGCTTCGGCTGTGGCTGCGTCTGTTGACCTGCACGACCCTGATCGAGGGTGAGGTGCGCGGCCGGCTGCGGGAGCGGTTTGACGTCACATTGCCTCGCTTCGATTTGATGGCGCAGCTGGACAAGGCGCCGGACGGCATGACGCTATCCGACGTCTCCAAACGCATGATGGTGTCCAACGGCAATGTTACGGGGCTCGTCGAACGCCTCGTGGAATCCGGGCACCTCGACCGCCGCACGTCCGATACCGACCGCCGCGTCCAGGTGATCCGCTTGACGAAGATTGGCCGCGCCGAGTTTCGCAAGATGGCTACGGAACACGAGACCTGGATTGCCGACGTCTTTGCTGATCTCACGCCAAAGGATGTGCGTGAATTGATGCGCCTCCTGGCCAAGACAAAGGCCTCGGCCCAGAAATCCGCCTCGCGCCGCAGAGCGTAGGCGTCGGCCGTTTCGCAGCAAACTCCCCCTGTCGTCATAAAAAAGCCCGTGACGTCCAAAATCTGCTATTGCGCCAAATTATTTTAAGCCTAAAATGATTTTCAGATAGTGCTGCCGGGTGCTCTCCAAGCTGAAAAGGAGCGTGCGATGGCTAACGCCGCCAAGGTTCAACTTCCGGGCTCATGTGACGGCAGGGCTGGGACGGCTCACGCCGATACCTTTGCCTTGCAACATCTGCCGCCCCGCGATCTATGGCCCGAGTTCATCTTCACGCGGCCGGAGCTGCAATATCCGCCGCGGCTGAACTGCGTCAGTTACTTCCTCGATCGCTGGGTCGGGCAGGGGCATGGCGATGCGCCATGCGCGATCAGTCCCTCCGTCAGCTACAGCTATCGCGAGCTGCAACGGCTCGTGAACCGCATCGCCAATGTGCTCGTTGGCAAGCTTGGTCTCGTGACCGGAGGGCGCGTCCTGCTCCGTTCAGCGAACAACCCGATGATGGTCGCGACCTATCTTGCGGTCATCAAGGCAGGCGGCATCGTGGTTGCGACCATGCCGCTGCTCCGTGCCAAGGAGCTTCTGTATCCGATTCAGAAAGCCGAGATCACATTGGCGTTGTGCGACGGCAAGCTGTCCGACGAAATGGAGAAAGCAAAAGCGGCCGCGCCCGGGCTGAAGCACGTGGTCTATTGGGGCACCGGCGCTGCGGACTCGCTGGAAGCGCTGACTGCGGACGCGAGCGCCGATTTCGAGGCGGTCGACACCGCATCCGACGATGTCTGCCTGATCGCCTTCACCTCGGGCACGACAGGCGACCCAAAGGGCACCATGCATTTCCATCGAGATATGCTGGCGGTCTGTGACGGCTATGCGCGCAATATCCTGCGGGCGAAGCAGGACGATCGCTTCATCGGTTCGGCCCCGCTCGCATTTACGTTCGGCTTCGGTGGCGTGTTGTTCCCGATGCATATCGGCGCGTCCTTCGTCGTCCTGGAGAAGACCACGCCGGACGATTTTCTTGCGGCCATCGAGCGCTACAAGACCACCGTCTGTTTCACGGCGCCGACTGCGTATCGTGCGATGCTCGGCAAGATCGCAGGCCACGATATCTCCTCCTTGCGCAAGTGCGTCTCCGCCGGCGAGACCCTGCCCAAGCCGACATTCGACGCCTGGCTCAAGGCAACGGGCATCAAATTGATGGACGGCATCGGCTCGACCGAACTGCTGCACATCTTCATCAGCGCGACGGAAGACGAGATTCGCCCCGGGGCCACCGGTAAGCCGGTGCCGGGCTACGAGGCCAAGATCGTCGATGATGACGGCAACGACGTGCCATGCGGCACGATGGGGCGCTTGGCCGTTCGCGGGCCGACCGGATGCCGCTACCTTGCCGACGAGCGGCAGCGCAAATACGTCCACAATGGCTGGAACATCACTGGTGACACCTATGTGATGGATGCCGACGGGTACTTCTGGTACCAGTCGCGCTCCGACGACATGATCGTTTCGGCTGGCTACAACATCGCCGGTACGGATGTCGAAACCGCACTTCTGACGCATCCGGCGGTCGCCGAATGTGGTGTCGTCGGAGCGCCGGATGAAGCGCGCGGCATGATCGTGAAGGCTTATATCATCCTGGCCCCCGGCGTCATGCCGGATGCCGAGCTTGCGACCGAGCTGCAGGAGCATGTCAAGCGCGAGATCGCGCCTTACAAGTATCCGCGTGCGATCGAGTTCGTGACGCAGTTGCCGAAGACCGAGACGGGCAAGTTGAAGCGCTTCGCCCTACGGCAGATGGCGCAGGCGGCGGCTTCATCGCCTCGTGCCGGCACCAAATAAGAGAGGAATGGACGATTGTCTGCAACGACGCCGAAAAGCCCGCAGCTCGCAACGCTGCCGATCAGGGAAGATGCACCTTCGACCCGGATCCTGCAGCCCTCCGGCTGGCCGATGCCGAAGGGCTATGCCAACGGCGTGGCCGCGGAAGGGCGCATCGTCGTCACCGGCGGGGTGATCGGCTGGGACACGGAAGAGCGTCTCGCCGAGGGCTTCGTCGCGCAGGTACGTCAGACGTTGAACAATATCGCGGCGATCCTTGCGGAGGGTGGCGCGCGGCCGGAGCACCTCGTGCGTCTCACATGGTATGTCGTTGATATGGACGAATACCTGGCCAACCTGAAATCGCTCGGCCAGATTTACCGTGAGATCTTTGGCACTCACTATCCGGCAATGGCGCTGGTCCAGGTCGTCAGGCTGGTAGAGAAGGCTGCGCGCGTCGAGATCGAAGCCACTGCCGTAATCCCGCGCTGAAACATCGATCAACCCGCCTTCTCAGCTCGCCTTGGCGAGATCGTCGTCATCCGGTGAGTTGAGATAGATGCCGGAGACGGTGTCGACCCAGCACAGATGGTCGTGCACTTTCTTCACGCCGTCGATGTTCTCGGTCAGGACGATCGCCGCCCGACGCGCGCTCTCGTCGGTGATGACGCCGCTCAGATGGACGATGCCGTCGCGCACGATGACGTTCAGTCCGAACGGGCACCAGTCGTTCTTTTCCATTGCATCAATGATGCGGCCGCGAATGTGATCGTCGTCAGCCGTGGGATCGGGCACCTGGCGGGCGAGGCTCGCGACAGCCTGGAGCAGATTGGCGCGAGAGACGAGGCCGACGACGGTGTCGCCGCGCACCACCGGCAGGCGCTTGACGTTGTTCTGCTCCATGATGTCCACGATCTCGGCAAGCGCCGTATCCTCGGTGATGGTCACCGGTGACTTCGTCATCACTTCGGAGACCTTGCGGCCGTGTTCCTGAACGAAATCACTGGCCGATTGGCCGCGGCCAAGGATGAACTTCAGCCAACGGCCACGCTTGCGTTGGGTCCCGATCTCGCTCCGCCGGATGAAGTCGCCTTCCGACACGACGCCGACCAGCTTGCCGGTTTCGTCGACTACGGGAAGTCCGCTGACATGGCGTTTCAGCATGATGTTCGCGGCTTCGACGATGGTGGTGTCGGGCGTGACCGAGATGACCGACCGGGTCATGATCTGGTGAGCGCGCATTTTGTAGCTCCGCATGGCTTGGCGAGAATTCGATGTCGCAAGCCTAGTGCAGGCCCGGCTTGGCGGTTTGACGCAGGTCAATGGGGCAGCCGCCGCGCTTGATGCAGCTCAAGGTGCATCGAGCCCTTGGTCGTATTCTCTAACCTGAAAGTTTCAGGGCCAGCCAGGAGGTTCATCTTGAGCGAACTCGCTAGACTGCAAGATTTTGCGCCGGAAACGCCGGTATCCGATCCCGCTCGGCGGTTTGCAGAGGCAAACCGGCGCGCGTGCGATCTCATGTTCGCCGCGCAGCGGCTGTTCCTTGACGAGATTGTTTTCGTCACCAACGAGCTCCTCGACCGGACGCAAACCGAGACGCATTTGTGTGCAGAGTTCCTGTCGAAACTGGCCGGCTCGCACTCGGTCAAGGATTGGAGAGCGCTCTCCACCGAATGCGGTCAACATCAGCTCGATTTCATCCGCCGCGACTGTGATCGGATTTTCAGGCACGGCGACAGAGTGATCGCGACGACCACAGGCCTGTTCAACGTCGCGACGCGCGATTAACCCGAGAATCGTAGAATACGGACGAAATGCGAGCCATGAGCGCTGGAACGACCTCTCTGCTCCAGCGGGCCGAGCAGCCCGCTCCGGTGGCGGATCTGATTGCCGCCGTGCCAGCAGGCACTGAGGCTTCAAAACCCGAAAAGGCATCGGAAGCGGTGGCCGCTGGCCCAATTTCGTCGGCGGATTCCTATCCGGTTGACCGAGCCTTGCATGCGATGCTGGCGCGGCTGACCGGCGGCATCTCGCCCATCGCGCTGTCGCTCGCCTATCTCGATTGGGCGTCGCACCTCGTGGCCGCGCCGCAGCGACAGATGGAGATTGCGAAGGATGCCGTTCGAGATGCGGGCCGGCTCCTCCAGGCCGCCGCACATGCTTCGCCGCCTGATCAGGACCCCTGGTCCCTGATCAAACCGCAGGCCCAGGATCGTCGCTTCGCCAGGCCCGAATGGGAAAGCCCTCCGTTCAACTTGCTGGCTCAGGCGTTTCTGCTGAGCGAACAATGGTGGCACAGGGCGACGACCGGCGTCCGAGGTGTGGCACCCGCCAACGAGGCGGTCGTCGAGTTCTCGGTGCGCCAGGTCCTTGACATGCTGGCGCCGTCGAACTTCGTCGCGACCAATCCTGAAGTACTGCAAAGGGCCTTTCGGAGCGGCGGCCAGAATTTCGTGTTTGGTTGGCAGAATTGGTGGCGCGATTTTCTGCAGATGCGCTCCGCCAACAAGGCCGCCTGTGACGGCGAGTTCGCGGTCGGCAAGACGGTGGCGGCTTCCGCGGGAAAGGTGGTCTACCGCAACGAACTGATGGAGTTGATACAGTATTATCCGACCACCGAGAAGGTCCGGCCCGAGCCGGTGCTGATCGTTCCGGCCTGGATCATGAAGTACTATATCCTCGATCTGTCGCCCCACAATTCCCTGGTGAAGTATCTCACCGGCGAGGGCTTTACGGTGTTCGCGATCTCGTGGCGCAATCCGGGCGCCGGCGATCGTGACGTTGCCTTCGACGATTATCGGAAGCTGGGCGTAATGGCGGCGCTTGATGCGATCGCCTGCATCCGGCCGCGTCGGAAGGTCCATGCCCTCGGCTACTGCCTTGGAGGAACCCTATTGTCGATCACTGCCGCCGCGATAGCGCGCGATGGTGATAATCGCCTGAAGTCCATCACATTGCTGGCCGCACAGACGGATTTTACCGAAGCGGGCGAACTGACGCTGTTCACCAACGAGAGCCAGGTCGCATTCCTCGAGGACATGATGTGGGAACGCGGCTATCTCGACACCCCGCAGATGGCCGGCGCCTTCCAGCTTCTGCGTTCGAACGATCTGATCTGGTCGCGGTTGTCCCACGACTATCTCCTGGGCGAGCGCGCCCCGCCGAGCGATCTGATGGCCTGGAATGCGGATGCGACGCGTTTGCCGTATCGGACGCACTCGGAATATCTGCGCCAGCTGTTCCTCAACAACGATCTGGCGGAGGGGCGCTACCAGGTCGACGCACGCAACATCGCATTATCAGACATCCACGCGCCGATCTTCGTGGTGGGAACGCTGAGAGATCACGTGGCGCCCTGGCGGTCGGTCTACAAGATTCACTACCAGGTCGATGCCGACGTGACCTTCCTGTTGACCAGCGGCGGCCACAATGCGGGCATCGTGGCGCCGCTGGGTGAGGCGGGGCACAGCTATCAGGTGATGACCAAGGCGGCTGACGCGCCCTATGTCGGCTGTGACGAATGGCTCGCTCGCGTGCCGCGTCACGATGGATCGTGGTGGCCGGAATGGAGCAAATGGCTGCTCGCGCGGTCCAGTGAACTCTGCGAGCCGCCTCGCATGGGGCTTGGCAGTGTCGATCATCTGCCGGACGCGCCTGGCGAGTACGTTCTCACCTAGTCGGCAGGCTCCGCGTCGAGCGTCAATCCGGACGCTCGAAAAGGCTTCGCCTTGTCGAGCTTCCTGTAGGCGGTCGCCGCCGTCTGCAGCAGTTTCTTCTCGCGCTTGCGACCGAGGAAGTGGAGGCTGACGGCCGATCCTTCGCCATTGAGCGCTTTGGCAAGCGCGCGGCCTCTTGCATTGTCATTGAGCTGCCCCAGGCTGCGTTGGGCCCGGCGGAGCTGTTTGAGGATGGCCTTCTGCTTCTCAAGCGTCTCGTCGACGAACAGGTCTTCGAGGGACTCGATTGCGTAGGTCAGCCGCTTGTTGCGAAGCCGCAAACGATGCCGCCTTTTCACGCCGAGCTCGTCAAGCTTGCGCGACTTCTTCAGAAGGATCGTTTCCCACTCTGCCAGCCGTTGGCCTGCGTGTTCGGCGAGTGGGGTGCGGCGCAATCTGATGGCCTCTTTGGTTCGTCTGGTCGACCAGGGCCCGCTCTCGATCCAGCCGGATGTCTGCTCGATCAGGCGACGACAGCGCGCCGACTGCAGCGCCCGCGCCAGAAGACGATGGCTCTCGGCCCGCTTTTCCTGCCACGACTGAAGCTGGGCAATCAGCTCAAGTTGCTCGCCGCTGGCAGCGACTATTCGCTCGATCGCGACATCGAGGTCACGCACCATGCCGAGCTGCCGGTGCAGCCATTTCAGCTCGGTCCAGACGACGGGCCGCACGGTATCGTCGACCATGGGAGAAAAGAACCGGATCGCGGTACGAAGATGCGTGAGCGCGATGCGAATCTGATGCAGGGCGTCGGGATCGCCGCTGCATGTCCCCTCGTGCTGGGCCATGACGGCGTTGAGGTGACGGCGGGCTACGATTCGAAATGCGGTATCGCAGGCCATTCCGGCGCTCAGGCGAGCAGGTGCGGTGCCCCGTGCCGATGTCGCCTTGACGCGGGCGGGAGCCTCCGTTGTCGTCGTGGGTCGCGCCATCGTCTTGGTTACCTGTCCCCCGCCATCCCCGTCCGACAACGGTCGCGTGTCTGTTCTGGTGTTCCCGAGGCGTCGACGATTGTCCAGTCCAGATCGCCGATATTATAGCGCTCTTGAAGCTCGGCAACCTCTCGCGTCGCATCGGAAGCATCGTCCCGCCGGTTGCCGATACGTGCCTGGCGCGTTGCCAGGTCCGCAACCAGGAACAGTCCGCTCAGAGGGACGTTGCACGCCCGCGCCAATGCGGCCACCTCGTTCCGCTCAGACTGCTGCGCAAAGACCGCATCGACGATGACCGAATGCCCCTGCGACAGAATGCGCCTCGCGCGCTGCCCCAGGGCGTCATAGACCTGTGCCGTAACCTCGGGCTGATATGCTGATTGCGGCAGCCGGTCTGTTTCGCCGACCCCGAATAGCTGCTTTCGAACGACGTCGCTGCGCAGCACGACGGCGCCGGGCTGTGGCGGGACGAGGGGCGCGAGCATGCGCGCGAGCAAAGATTTTCCGGTGCCCGAGAGACCGCCGACCGCGATCAAGCGGGGAGCCGGGGGATCGATCAACGCCTGGGCCAGCCAAAAATAGCGGCGCGCATCTTCGATGATTCCGGTCTCATCGCCGTGGGACCGCGCCAGCTTCGCGAGCAGCACCTGGGCGCGGATCGCAGCGCGGATGGACATGAACAGCGGAAGCGTGCCCAGCGCGTCATCATTTTCGACTTCGGTCGTGACGAGGTAGCGATTGAGCACCGCATTTGCGGTCGATTGCTGGTCGTAGTGCAGCAGGTCCATCAGGGTGAACCCAAGGTCATAGAGCACGTCGATCGAAGCCATCTCCGGATCGAACTCGATGGCGTCGAAAAGGGTCGGCTGATTGTCGATCAGCACGATGTTTCCGAGATGCAGGTCGCCGTGGCAGCGCCGCACAAAGCCCTGGCGTCCACGGTCCTCGAGTAACTCGCGAACACGCACGAACGCATCCTTTGAGGCGCGTGCCAATTCGTCGATCTCGGTCGTCTCGACGTGGCCGCCCCGCCGCAGACCCGCGCTATTTCCGTCGATGAGTGCGGGGATCTTTCCAATCCAGCGAGGTGCCTCGACGCGCGCCGCGATGGCATGTGAGGCCGAGATCGCATCGGCGATGCCCGTGGCAAGATGCGCGTCCAGCGGGCCCGCTTTTGCCAGGTGATCCAGCGTCCGGTTTTCGTCGAAGCGGATCATGTCCACGGCGAACTCGATCGCCGTACCGTCTCCTCCAATTCTCAGCGAGCCGTCGCGCTGCTCCGTGATCGCCACGACGCCACGGTAGATTTGCGGCGCGAGGGGCCGGTTGATCCTGATCTCCTCCTCACAGGCCGCCTTTCTCTTCTCCAGCGTGGAATAGTCGAGGAAGGGAAAGCGGACCGCCCGCTTGATCTTCAATGCGCGGTTGCCGTCGAGAAAAACGGAAGCCGCATGCGTATCGATCCGGGTGACGCCGGGATGCGTCGTCGGATCGGTCAGGAATGCGAAGATCCGCTCCTGCGCCACGGTGTCTGGGTGAGAGGGCGTCATCTGCCGATATCGTCAAGGCCGCAGCACGGCCGCTCCCAGGATCTGTCCGCTGCGCAGCCTGTCCAGAACCTCGTTGGCCTCGCGCAGCGCAAAGACGGTCGTCTCGGTCCGGACGCCGGCCTGCGGCGCAATCTTCAAAAAATCCAATCCATCCTGGCGGGTCAGGTTGGCGACGGAGAGAAGTTGCCGTTCGCCCCAAAGCAGGTCGTAGGGGAAGCTGGGAAGGTCGCTCATGTGAATGCCGGCGCAAACCACGCGGCCACCCTTGCGGACCGCGCGCAAGGCGGCCGGCACAAGCTGGCCGGCAGGCGCGTAGATGATGGCAGCATCGAGCGGTGCATCAGGCAGCTCGTCCGAAGCCCCGGCCCAGGCGGCACCAAGATTGCGCGCAAGATCCTGCGCCGCAATGTCGCCGCGTCGTGTGAAGGCGTAGACCGAGCGCCCCTGCCAAACCGCGACCTGGGCGACGATGTGGCCTGCGGCTCCGAAGCCATAGATCCCGAGCCTCTCCGCGCGTCCTGCCATCACCAGCGAACGCCAGCCGATCAGGCCAGCGCATAGCAACGGCGCGATCGCGACGTCGTCGCCATCCTCGCCAAGCGGAAACGCGTAGCGGGCATCAGCAAGGGCATGCGTCGCATAGCCACCATCGCGGGTGCAGCCGGTGAACAACGGATGGTCGCAGAGGTTCTCCATGCCCTCGCGGCAGAACCGGCAGTTCCCGCAGGTGTAGCCGAGCCAGGGGATGCCGACGCGATCGCCGATCCGATGCGTGGTCACATTGGGCCCGACGAGATCGACGCGGCCGACGATCTCATGGCCGGGGATGATCGGATAGCGGATGTCGGGCAATTCGCCGTCAACCACATGGAGGTCGGTGCGGCAGACGCCGCAGGCGCTGACCTTCACCCGAATCTGGCCGTCGCCAGGGATCGGGTCGGGCCGCTCATCCATCCGCAGCCGCGCTCGCGGGCCAGGCAGCACCATCGCACGCATCAGTCTCTCCGAAGCGCATCGCAGCGATTGTGCCTACTCTAGCGTGGGAACACGGCAAGTCCTTGACGCCCATCAAGTCTCCTCATCGGCTTTGCCATGTCCCCCTCGGCTTTGACAAGGATCAAGGGCCGGGCGGGGCGGCGGTCTATCTTGACTGACAGAGGAGAATCCCGATGCCCGTCAAGGACGTCCTTCTGCCGCTTGTTGGCGAGCCGAGCAAGGCGGCATTGGTCGCGATCGAGACCTGCGTGGCCGCTGCCGCCAATCTCGGTGCGAAGATCACCGCGTTGGCCGTGGAGGAGGATATTCTCGTCCGACCAAAAGTGGTGATCTCGTCGGACCTGGACAATGCGGCGGAGGCTCACGCCGTGCGCAGTGTGACGGAGGTTCGGGAGCTGTTGAATGCATTCAGGGCTGCGGCATCCCGCTTGAACGTTCGGACGGACGGCCAGTTGCACAAATTGGCGGCGGAGGCGATCGCGTCGGCGGTGGCGGAGCGCGCGCGCTACAGCGATCTCACGCTGGTTCCGGTCAAGGCCAATGACAGCCGGTCGGAACATCTGATCGAGCAGTTGATTTTCGAATCCGGCCGGCCCCTTTTGCTCTGTCCCGAAGCGCAAGCCGACAAGCTGCGGGTCGAATTCGAGAACATCATGATCGCGTGGGACCATTCCGCGCCCGCGGCGCGAGCCGTCGGCGATGCCCTGCCGATTCTGCAGGCGGCGGCCTCGGTTCGGATCATCACGGTGACGGACGAGACGACCGGCGACGTCATGAAACGCGGCGCGGGCCTCGTCGACCATCTGAGGGAGCACGGCGTTGCCGCGTCCTTTGAAACCGCAGGGATCGGCGGCAGCTCGATCGGCAAGGTGCTTGGAAGCTGGGCACGTGAGCACGCCATCGATGCGATCGTCATGGGGGCCTATCGTCATTCCCGCCTGAACGAGATCATCTGGGGTGGCGTGACCAAGACCGTCATCGGCGAGCCACCCTGCTGGGTTATGATGTCGCACTGAGCATGATCCGGAAAAGTGTGAAACGGTTTTTCTTCGCGACAAATGCGGAACGCGTTTGCGTGGAGATCATGCTCAAACAAAAACCTAAAAGCGCGATGACGATTCATACTAATCTCATCGCGCTTTAGGTGCTTCAGCCATCCGTCATGGCCGGGTTCCAAGCACGTGCCCTGGCGCCGAGTGAATGATTGCGACATGTCGACCTATCGCCTGAAGAATTTGCTGTCGCCCAGATCCGTGGCGCTCGTCGGGGCCAGCCCGCGCCACGTGTCAGTGGGGCGTGCGGTTCTTGAAAACATCCGCAAAGCTGGCTTCGAGGGCGAGCTCGGGCTCGTGAATGCACGCTATGCCGAGATTGCCGGCGTCCCCGCCGTGGATAGTCTCGACAAGCTGCCATTCGTGCCGGAACTGGTTGCAATCACTGCGCCGGCAAGCGAGGTTCCGGGTATCATCGAGCAGGCCGGTCGCCGTGGCTCGGCGGGCGCGCTGATCGTGACCGCTGGCCTCGGGCATGGTCCGGGATCCCTCGAAGAGGCGGCGCTCGTCGCGGCGCAACGCTACGGCATGCGGCTGATCGGTCCCAATTGCCTGGGGATCATGATGCCCGGCGTAAGCCTGAACGCAAGCTTCTCCGCTCACATGCCCGGCGCAGGCAGCCTCGCGCTGATCTCGCAGTCGGGCGCGATTGCCGCCGGCATGGTGGATTGGGCGGCACAGCGTGGCGTCGGCTTCTCCGGGATCGTCTCGATCGGCGACCAGCTGGACGTGGATATCGCCGATCTCCTCGACCACTTCGCGCTCGACCACAAGACGCGCGCGATCCTGCTTTATATCGAGGCCATCAAGGACGCACGGAAATTCATGTCGGCGGCGCGTGCCGCGGCGCGGGTGAAGCCGGTGGTCGTCGTGAAGTCCGGCCGGATGGCCCAAGGCGCGCGCGCGGCCGCGACACACACCGGCGCTCTCGCCGGCGCCGATGCCGTTTACGACGCGGCGTTCCGCCGCGCCGGCATCCTGCGTGTGTCAGATCTGCGCGAGCTGTTCGACTGTGCGGAGACGCTCGGGCGCGTCGAATCGCCGAGCGGAAAGCGGCTTGCCATTCTCACCAATGGCGGTGGTATCGGAGTTCTCGCGGTCGATCGTCTCGTCGAGCTCGGCGGCATTCCCGCGCCCATGACGCCGGACACGCGGAAAAATCTCGATGCGGTGCTGCCGCCGACCTGGTCGGGCGCAAATCCCGTCGATATCGTCGGCGATGCCGACGCCTCGCGCTACGCGGCTGCGCTCGAAGTACTGCTCGCCGATCCTGGCAACGACGCCGTGCTGGTGCTCAACGTTCAAACCGCGATCGCGTCCGCTTCTAATATTGCGACTACGGTGACCGAACTCGTCAGGAAATACCGCGAGCAACATCGTAGCTGGGCCAAGCCCGTGCTCGCCGCCTGGGTCGGGGCCGATCAGACGATCGTCGATACGCTCTCGAGCGCCGGCATCCCCAACTACCCGACGGAGGACGATGCGGTGCGCGGTTTCATGCACCTGGTGCGGCATCGCGAACTCGTCGAGGAGCTCACGCAGGTGCCGCCGGCGATGCCCGACGCCTTTGCGCCGGACGTCGAAGCCGCCAGACAGATCGTGAGGGACGCCATCGCGGACGGCCGCAAATGGCTCGAGCCGGTCGAAATCAAGCGGCTGCTCGAGGCCTACGATATCGCCATGGTGCCGACCTACGCGGCCGCCGATGTCGAGCAGGCGGTCGCCTATGCCAGGGAAATGTTCGCGCAAGGCGCAACCGTTGTGCTCAAGATCCTGTCGCGTGACATCGTGCATAAGTCTGACGTCGGCGGCGTCGTGCTCAACCTGACCACACTCGACGCCGTGCGCGCGGCTGCCACCGACATTCTGGCCCGGGCGAGGAAGCTGCGGCCCGAGGCGCGCATTTCCGGCGTTATCGTGCAGGCCATGGTCGTGAAGGCCAAGGCGCGCGAGATCATTCTCGGCCTTGCCGACGACCCGACCTTCGGCACCGTCGTCGTCTTCGGGCGGGGCGGCACCGCGGTCGAGATCATCAATGACAAGGCCCTGGCGCTGCCGCCACTCGACCTGCAGCTGGCGCGAGACCTGATCGAGCTGACCCGCGTCTCGCGCCTGTTGCGCGCCTATCGCGACGTGCCCGCAGTCAAGCAGGATGCGGTCGCCTTGGTGCTGGTCAAGCTGGCTCAGATGTCCGCTGACATTCCCGAGGTCCGGGAGTTGGACATCAATCCGTTGCTTGCCGACGAGACCGGTGTGACGGCGGTCGATGCGCGCGTCGCCGTCGGGGCGCCGCAGCGAAAGTTCGCAGGCTCAGGACCCGGCAATTTTGCCGTCCGTGCGTATCCGTCGCAGTGGGAGCGTCACCTCGAACTCAAGGAGGGATGGCGCATCTTCGTACGGCCGATGCGTCCCGAGGACGAGCCCACCATTCACGAATTCCTGCGGCACGTAACGCCGCACGACCTGCGCTTGCGCTTCTTCGCACCGATGAAGGAGTTCACCCATCAGTTCATCGCGCGCCTGACCCAGCTCGACTATGCCCGCGCGATGGCCTTCATCGCCTTCGACGAGGCGACCAACGACATGGTCGGCGTGGTCCGCATCCATTCGGACTCGATCTATGAAACGGGCGAATACGCAATTCTGCTGCGCTCCGACCTGAAGGGCAGGGGGCTCGGATGGGTCCTGATGCAGCTGATCATCGAATATGCCAGATCGGAAGGACTGAAGGTCATATCGGGCGATGTGCTACAGGAGAACATCGTCATGCTCGACATGTGCCGACAGCTCGGCTTCGAAGTGAAGCCGGACCCGGTCGAGCCCGATATCTGCGACGTACGGCTGAAACTCTAGCAGATCGCGATCACGCGGTTGGCCGCCGGTCGCGAGTGTCGCTGCCGGCTGCTTCGATGTGAGCGCCCCTCCTCGCGTTTGATTTGCGTCAAGCATGGAGACGCTATGGCCGCTTTGAGGCAGGTCAATCTGGCTGCCATGCGCCGGCCTAGAAACGCATCCTGGCCTGGGAACCGGTCGTCCCGAGGAGGTGTGATCTTGAGCGCTGAACCCCTGTTGGCGACGACGCCGTCCGGTAACGTGCTCGAGCTGCGCCCGGCCGGGCCGTGGATCGCAGCCAATGTCTCGAAGCTCGAATTGCTGTCGCGCTCGGTGATGGCTGATGTCGATCGGTCGAAGACCGTGAAGCTGGACATGAGCGGGGTGAGCGAGCTCGACACGCTCGGCGCGTGGCTGCTGGAGAAATTGTCCCGCCGCAGTCCGTCGAAGGGCGGCGCCGCCGAGATCGTCGGCATTGCCGACAATTACAGCGGCCTCATGGAAGAGGTTCGTCAGGTCAATCGTCACAACCCGGCGCCGCTGCCGATACCCAACCCGGCCTTGCTGCGGTTGAGCGATCTCGGGAGGACCACTGTCGGCGCGCGGGAAGATATCGCAATCTTCCTGCAAATGCTGGGCGCGCTGTTCATGGCCTTGATCGGTGTCGTGCGGCGGCCGCAATCGTTGCGAATGACGTCGCTGGTCTACCAGCTCCACCGCATAGGCTGGCAGGCGATCCCGATCATCATGCTCATCACCTTCCTGATCGGCGCGATCATCGCGCAACAGGGCTTTTTTCATTTCCGCAGGTTCGGTGCCGAGTCATATACGGTTGATATGGTTGGCATTCTGGTGCTGCGCGAGCTCGGCGTTTTGATCGTCGCCATCATGGTCGCCGGGCGCTCGGGCAGTGCCTATACCGCCGAAATCGGCTCGATGAAGATGCGCGAGGAGATCGATGCGCTCTCGACCATGGGGCTCGACCCGGTCGAGGTGCTGATCCTGCCGCGCGTTATGGCGCTCGTCATTGCGTTGCCTATCCTGGCCTTCATCGGATCGATTGCTGCGCTCTACGGCGGCGGCCTGGTCGCCCAGTTCTACGGCGGCATGGGGCCGGCGATCTATCTCGCGCGGCTGCATGAGGCGATCTCGGTCACCCATTTCGAGGTCGGCATCCTCAAGGCGCCATTCATGGCGCTGGTAATCGGCATCGTTGCCTGCAGCGAGGGATTGCGCGTGAAGGGCAGCGCCGAGTCGCTGGGCAAGCAGACGACGACGTCGGTGGTGAAGTCCATCTTCCTCGTCATCGTGCTCGACGGCCTGTTTGCGATCTTCTTTGCCTCGATCGGAATGTGACGATGGCTCATGCTTCCCAGGAGTTCGCGATCCGGGTCCGCGATCTCGTGGTCGGCTTCGGTCGCCAGATCGTGCTCGATCATCTGTCGCTCGACGTCCGTCGCGGCGAGATCCTCGGACTGGTCGGCGCATCCGGCGGCGGCAAATCGGTTCTCATGCGCACCATCATCGGCCTGATCCCACGCCGGAGCGGTGAAATAGATGTGATGGGCCAACCGATCGGCACCACGCACGACCGCAGTACCCAGAGCGTCGCGAGCCAATGGGGCATTCTGTTTCAGCAGGGGGCGCTCTTCTCATCGCTGACGGTGCGGCAGAACATCCAGTTTCCGCTGCGCGAAAATCTCGTCTTGTCGCAGGAATTGATGGACGAGATCGCGACCGCAAAGCTCGAGATGGTGGGATTGCGGCCGCAGGACGGCGATAAATATCCGGCCGAACTGTCCGGCGGCATGACCAAGCGCGTGGCGCTGGCGCGCGCGCTGGCCCTCGACCCGCCTATCCTGTTTCTTGACGAGCCGACGTCCGGCCTCGACCCGATCGCGGCCGGCGACTTCGACGCGTTGATCAAGACGTTGCAGAAGACCTTGGGGCTCACCGTATTCATGGTCACCCATGATCTCGCCAGTCTTACGACCGTATGCGATCGCGTCGCTGCACTTGCGGACGGAAAGATCGTGGCCATCGGGGCCATGCGCGAACTGCTTCAATCCGAGCATCCCTGGGTGCGTGCCTACTTCCACGGCAAACGCTCAAAGATGCTGCAACCCCAGATGAGATGAGACATGGAAACCCGCGCTCCCTACGTCCTGATCGGCGCCTTCGTGATGGCTGCGATTCTCGCAGTCTTCGGTTTCATCTACTGGCTGAACAGCACAGGCGGCATCGGACCGCGCACCAGCTACCACGTTCAGTTCCAGGGCCCGGTGCCCGGACTTCTGGTCGGCGCCGGGGTGCTGTTCAACGGGATCCGCGTCGGTGAGGTTACGGCGCTCGCGCTGGCGCCGGACAATCCGCGCTTCGTCTATGCGACGATCTCGGTGGCCTCGGTCACACCGGTCCGCGCCGACACCAAGGTCGGGCTCGATTTCCAGGGTCTGACCGGCGTGCCGGTGGTCGCGTTGGAAGGCGGCATGATCGTCACAAAGCCAGGTGAGATGCCGGTGCTGGTCGCTGATGCCGGCGCCGGGCAGAGCATGACGCAGGCGGCACGCGATGCTCTGCGCCGCGTGGATTCGGTGCTGGAAGAGAACTCAGGACCGCTCAAAGATACGATCGCCAATTTCAAGACGTTCTCTGACGGGCTTGCACGCAACACCGGCAAGCTCGACGGTATCGTCGCGGGATTGGAGAAAATGACGGGCGGTGGCGCTCCCGCCCAGAAGATCACTTACGATCTCCGTGCCCCGCAAAATATCGGTCCCGTCGGCAAGACGCTGGCGGAGCCGCTGGCGATCCCGGAACCGACCGCGGTCGCGATGTTGCAGACGCAGCGGATGTTGTTCTCGCCGACCGGCGACTATCCCGGCTTTGCCGAGTTCCTGTGGGCCGACAGCATTCCCAAGCTTCTGCAGGCGAGGCTGATCGACAGCTTCGAGAATTACGACATCGCCCACGCCCCGCTACGGACGAGCGACATCGGTCAGACTGATCATCAGCTCCTGATCGACATCAGGCGCTTCCGGATCGCGACGGATGGGGGGCCGGTTGCCGAGATCGGCCTCTCGGCCAGGATCGTCGACAAGAGCGGCAAGGTGATCGCCTCACGCCTTCTTGAGGCGAGCGAAAAGCTCGACAAGATCGAGCCGACGGCTGCGGTCGACGCCTTCAACGCCGCCTTCGCGCGGGTTGCGAAGGAGCTGATCGGCTGGACCGTGCAATCGGTCTAGAGGCGCTATTCCAGCGTCTTCAGATAGGACAGCAGATCGTGGATCTGGTCCGGATTGAGCTCGAACGCAGGCATGTCGGCGTGGCCGGTATAGATGCCTTCCGCGAGCGCTTCTCCGAGCGTCTCGATCGGGTAGCGTCGATGCAACGTCCGGAACGGCGGAGCGATCTGCAGCGGGCTTTCCGACCTGCGATCGATGGCATGGCAGCGCGCGCAATTGGCGAGCGCGTAAGCCTTGCCGCGTTGCTCGGCCTTGGAGGCTGCGGCTGCGGGAGTGGCCAGGAGAAGCGCGATCAGGATCTGACGAAGCGCAAATTGCAGCATGAAAGGATTGGTCTCGGAGGGGCGGTACACAGAGAATACGGAGACCGCGCTCTGCAAAATTGATCTGGGTCAACCGCATTCGTGACAGGGCAGTAAAATGCCGACGCGCGGCAGACTCGGCTTAGGGCCGAAGGGGCGGTGCCTGGCTGGAGCGATGGATGAAATCTTCCCTGATCGCAATCGAACCGAATGGGCATTTCTGCAAGGAGTGTTCGATACGTGAGTTCAGCGTGTGCGCTTCGCTCGATGCGGCTGAACTCAGGCAGTTCGAGCATCTGGGACGCCGCGTGCATTTTACCGCCGGCGAGACGGTGTTCTCCGAAGAGGACATCACGACATCGGTCTACAACCTTCTCGAAGGCGTGATGAGGCTCTACAAGCTGTTGCCGGACGGGCGACGGCAAATCGTCGGGTTCTCGCTGCCGGGCGACTTTCTGGGGATGAACGTATCCGGTCGCCACAACTTCTCTGCGGACGCGATCGGCGCCGTGACGGTCTGCCAGTTCGCCAAGGCCGCGTTCGGCCGTTTCATCGAGGAGAGGCCGCATCTCCTGCGCCGCATCAACGAACTCGCCGTGCGCGAGTTGAGCCAGGCTCGCGATCACATGGTCCTGCTTGGACGCCGTTCGGCGGAGGAGAAGGTCGCAACCTTTCTCCTCGGCTGGCGCGAGCGCCTGACACCGCTCAACGGGTCATCGAACACGGTGCCTTTGCCGATGAGCCGCCAGGACATCGCCGACTATCTCGGACTCACCATCGAAACGGTGAGCCGCACCTTCACCAGGCTCGAGCGCGCCGGCGTGATTGAAATCATCCAAGGCGGTATCAGCCTGCTTGACCCGGCCCGTGCCGGGGCACTGGCGGCAGCCTGAGAGATCTCTTTCCGCGGTGATCGCTGATTTTTGATCGCGATCAACGACGATGATTGGTCGCTGCGCATAATGCCGGGATGGTGAAAGCTGAGGGGAGAGGCACATGCCGATCGGTTCGCTGTTGATGACCATTGCCGTTGTGACCGTCTTCGTCGCCTTCGCGGCGGTGTTGGCGTGGGCGGACCGCCAAACGAGACCTAACCAGCTCAAGTCGAACGAAACAGCCTTCAAACATTGAAGCGGCTGAGGTCAAAGCCGCATTGGCATGGCCTGAAATGGAGTTGGCCGAGGGCCATTCTGGCTCGGCGAGTCATGGCAGCACGTCGCCGCGTTATGGTTAATTCGCAACTCAGCATCGCATATATCCTGCCGATACAGCCTGTGGATGCGGATTTTGGGCCGCGGGAACGCTCTCTCTCCCGGCCCCCTGTCCAAAAGTGCATATATGTGGTTTCCGGTTGAAAAGCCCGGTAACGTTGACTACGCAGGAACTCCAGTACCTCGCAGTCTTAGGAGTCCGGCGGCGTGCCTCAGGACAAGACCAGCGATCCCCGACAGTCGTCGGGTAACAAACTATCGGTGCTGCGTAAGCATCCGATCTTCGCTGATCTGGAGCCGGAGGCGCTCGATCAGCTCTGTCGCTATGCCAAGCACACCACCGTCAAGCGCGGTGCAATGATTGCGGCCAAGGGCGATCCCGGCAACAACCTCTTCGCGGTCATCTCCGGCACGGTGAAGATTTCTTCCTCTTCACCCGACGGCCGCAATGCCATTCTTAATTTGATCGGCCCCGGAGAAATATTTGGCGAGATCGCGGTGCTCGATGGTGCGCCACGGTCGGCGGACGCGACCGCCAATACCAACTGTGAGCTCTACATCATTGATCGCCGGGACTTCCTTCCCTTCGTGAAGAGCCAGCCGGCACTGGCGATGAAATTCATCGAGCTGCTCTGCGGCCGGCTGCGCTGGACCAGCCAGCAGGTCGAGCAGGTGATCTTGCAGAACCTGCCGGGACGGCTCGCCAGCGCGCTGCTCGGCTTGACCGAGGAGCGCAAGCTCGACTCCGGCAGTGGAACCCTCGCGATCACCCAGCAGGAGATCAGCGAGATGGTCGGCATGACCCGCGAAAGCATCAACAAGCAGTTGCGGGCCTGGGCCGCGCGGAGCTGGGTCCGCCTCGAGCATGGCGCCATCGTCGTGCTCGACGTCGACGCGTTGCGCGAGCTCGCCGAAAGCGGTCTCGAGGGCGAGTGAGAGCGTTCGGTGTCAGCCGTCGATGATGGCGACCGCCCGCGTCCAGCCCGCCGAGGCCCGCTCGATCTTCACGGGGAAGCAGGAGACCGTGAAACCCGTCGACGGCAGCTTATCGAGATTGTGCAGTTTCTCGAGATGGCAATAGCCGATGTGACGCCCGGCCTTGTGGCCCTCCCAGATCAGCTTCGCATCCTTGGTCTCCGCGTATTTCTTCGCGGTATGGACGAACGGCGCGTCCCAGCTCCAGCCGTCGGTGCCGGTCAGCCGCACGCCGCGCTCGAGCAGATACATCGTGGCATCATAGCCCATGCCGCAGCCTGAGCTGACGTAGTCGGCGCGCCCGAATTTCGCGCCGGCGCCGGTGTTGACGACGACGATCTCCAGCGGCGACAGCGTGTGCCCGATACGCCCGAGCTCCTGCTCCACGTCATCGGCGGTCGCCACATGGCCGTCCGGCAGGTGGCGGAAGTCGAGCTTCACGCCGGGCTGCAGGCACCACTCCAGCGGCACCTCGTCGATGGTCCAGGCGCGCTCGCCGCGGTTCATGGTCGGATGGAAGTGCCAGGGCGCATCGAGATGCGTGCCGTTGTGGGTCGACAGCGATATCTGCTCGACGGCCCAGCCTTGACCATCGGGAAGATCTTCCGCTTTCAGCCCGTCGAAGAACTGCAGCATGCGCGGCAGGCCCTGCTGATGATCGATGTATTGGATCGTCGGATGGTTGCCGGGCGGATCTGCCGGCACGTCATTCTGCAACGGCACCGAGATGTCGATTAGCTTCCGTGGCATGGCCATTCCCTCGTGAGGTCGTCCTGTTTTGGGGCATCTTGGAGGGGCTGATCGATCGATGCAACTCCTGCATTGATCGATGCCGGATTTGGCTTGGACACAGAATGCTGCCCGTCCTAGGGACGAAATTGGCGACATCGCGCTGACACAGCGCGTTCGCACCGGGATCGGGCGACCGTCTCGTCCGAACCTCCAAGCCGCAACCAATAGCGGTCGAGCATAAACCGAGAGGAACGTCCATGGATATGACGAGCATCGTTACCTCGCCTTCCGCATCGGCGCGGCAGCGAGGCGCGATTGCAAGGGGGCTGGCGCCTGCCGCACAGGTCCGCGCCGGCAAGCGGAAACATCGGCAGCCTGTTGCGCGGTCAGTTGCCGAGGTGCGGCACCGACCTGCGTCCGCCCGCTGGAAGCCCCGCGACAACGCCGAGGACTTCGCGGCGAAGATCATGAAGCAGCCGAATCCACCCGACTCCGTCCGCACAATGCTACCAAGGTGGTGCGTTTGTGACGCTTGACTTCGCACCTGAAGAGGAGCGCCTTAAGGCGGCCCGCAACACTTGCGCAACGACGACATAATCAATTGAGGAGGAAAGACCAGATGAAGACACTAACCGGCATCATCACAGCCGTTGCACTGGCGGTCACAGCGCCCCTGGCGACCGCACGCGATTTCCGCTCCGCCGACGTACACCCCGCCGACTATCCGACCGTCGAAGCCGTCAAGTTCATGGGCAAGCAGCTCGCAACGGCGAGCGGTGGCAAGCTCGGCGTGAAGGTGTTTCCCAACGGAGCCCTGGGCTCGGAGAAGGACACCATCGAGCAGCTCAAGATCGGTGCGCTCGACATGATGCGGATCAACGCATCGCCGTTGAACAACTTCGTGCCGGAAACCATCGCGTTGTGCCTGCCGTTCGTCTTTCGGGATACGCAGCACATGCGCAACGTTCTCGACGGGCCGATCGGCGATGAAATCCTGGCGGCGATGGAGCCTGCGGGTCTCATCGGTCTTGCCTATTACGACAGCGGCGCTCGCTCCATCTACACGGTCAAGGCGCCGATCAAGTCGCTCGCGGACGTCAAGGGCCTGAAGATCCGCGTCCAGCAATCCGACCTGTGGGTCGGCATGATCCAGAGCCTCGGAGCCAACCCGACGCCGATGCCGTATGGCGAGGTCTATACCGCGCTCAAGACCGGTCTGGTGGACGCTGCCGAGAACAACTGGCCCTCCTACGAATCGTCCCGTCACTTCGAGGCAGCCAAATTCTATAATGTCACTGAGCATTCCCTGGCGCCCGAAGTTCTCGTGATGTCCAAGAAGGTCTGGGACACGCTGAGCAAGGAGGATCAGGCGATGATCCGCAAGGCGGCCAAGGAATCGGTGCCCGTCATGCGCAAGCTCTGGGACGAGCGTGAGCAGGCGTCCCGCAAGACCGTCGAGGCGGCCGGCGTTCAGGTCGTCACGATCGCGAACAAGCAGGAGTTCGTGGATGCGATGAAGCCGGTGTACCAGAAATTCGCCGGCGACGAAAAGCTGCAGAGCCTCGTCAAGCGTATCCAGGACACGAAGTAAGATCACAGCGTCGGGTGCCGGCGTCGCCGAGCGGCGGCGCCGGACCCTTCGTGAGGAGCCGCCGATGACAGACCCACATGTCGCAAGCCACGAGCCGGAGACAGCGGAACGGCCGTCGACCGGCTTGTTGTCGCGGATCAATGCCACCGTCGCTCGCCTCGGGATGTATCTGTCCGTGAGCGGCCTGCTCGTCATCGTCACCATCGTGTTCTACCAGGTGTTTGGACGCTACGTGCTCAATTCCAGCCCGACCTGGACGGAGAACCTTGCGCTGGTTCTGATCCTGTACGTCACGCTGATCGGGGCCGCCGTCGGTGTGCGCGATGCCGGGCACATCGGGATGGACAGCCTGCTGGTGATGCTGCCGGATCATTTGCGAGAGAAGATCGAGCTCGTGATCCATGTTCTGGTGGCAGTGTTCGGCGTTGCGATGGTCTATAATGGGTGGATCCTCGGGGCGTCGGTCGGCACCGTGAAGATCCCCAATCTCGGTCTTCCCGAGGTCGTTCGCTACGTACCGCTGATCGTCTCCGGCGTCCTGATCGTCTCCTTTTCAATCGAGCACATCATTGCTCTCCTGCGCGGCGAAGAGGTCGTCCCCTCATGGAATTGATCATTCTCGGCGCCACCTTCTTCGGCTTCCTCATACTCGGCGTACCGGTCGCCTTCGCGATCGGCCTGTCGGCCATCTGCACCATCCTCTACGAAGGCCTGCCGGTTGCCGTGATCTTCCAGCAGATGATGTCGGGGATGAACATCTTCTCCTTCCTCGCCATACCGTTCTTCGTCTTCAGCGGTGAGCTGATGCTGCATGGCGGCGTCGCCGACAAGATCGTGCAGCTTGCCAAGAACCTCGTCGGACACATCCGCGGCGGGCTCGGTATGTCGAACGTGGTCGCCTGCACGCTGTTCGGTGGCGTATCCGGTTCGCCCGTGGCCGACGTGTCGGCGATGGGGGCGGTCATGATCCCGATGATGAAAAAGGAAGGTTTCGACACCGACTACGCCGTCAACGTCACCACCCACGCCTCGCTGGTCGGAGCGCTGATGCCGACCAGTCACAATATGATCATCTATGCCCTGGCTGCCGGCGGCAAGGTGTCGATCGGCGCGCTGATCGCCGCCGGCATCCTGCCGGCGCTCGTGCTGATGGCGTGCATGCTGGTTGCCGCTTACGCGGTCGCGGTGAAGCGAGGCTATCCGGCCGGCAAGTTCCCGGGCTGGGCCGAGGTTTTCCGCTCGTTCGCGGCCGCCCTGCCGGGCCTTCTGATCGTCGGTATCATCCTGGCGGGCATCCTGTCAGGCGTCTTCACGGCAACTGAATCCGCGGCCGTCGCGGTCACTTACACGATCCTGCTGACGTTCTTCATCTATCGCACCATGACCTTGAGGAACTTCCTGCGGGCCGCGGCCAAGGCGGTGAAGACGACGGGCGTGGTACTGCTGCTGATCGGCGTCTCCACCATGTTCCAGTATCTGATGGGGCTCTACGAGGTGGCCGACCTCGCCGGCGATATGATGAACAAGGTGTCCTCGGAACCCTGGATGATCTTCCTGCTCATCAACGTCATCCTGTTTTTGCTCGGCACATTCATGGACATGGCGGCGACCATCCTGATCTGCACGCCGATCTTCCTGCCGATTGCGATGAAGGCGGGCATGGATCCCGTGCAGTTCGGCATGCTGATGCTGATCAACTGCGCCCTGGGGCTGAACACCCCGCCGGTCGGAACGACGCAATTCGTGGGCTGCGCCATCGGCGGCATCTCGGTGGGCGCGGTGATGCGGACCATCCTGCCGTTCTACGCCGCCCTGATCGCAGCGCTCATGTTCGTGACCTATGTTCCCGCCTTCTCGCTGTGGCTGCCGCGCCTGCTGATGGGGTACAAGGGGTAGCAGCAACAGGGAGAATCCGTCCGTGACGGACTATCGCAAGCTCTTCGATCTCAGCGGCAAGACCGCGGTGGTGCTGGGTGCCGGATCGGGTATCGGCAAGTCCTCGGCCGAGGCGTTGGCGGCGCTCGGCGCGCGCGTCGTCTGCGCCGACCGAACCGCGAAGGACGCCGAAGCGACCGCCACGAAGATTCGCGACGAAGGAGGCTGGGCTGACGCCGCCGCCTGTGACGCAGCCAGCGCGGCTGACGTCGCGGCGCTCGCCAAAACGGTGATGCAGACATTCCCGCGGCTCGATATCGCGGTGACGACGCCGGGGCTGAACATCCGCAAGACCATTCTCGATTACACCGAGGAGGATCTCGACCGCGTCCTCAACCTGAACGTCAAGGGCACCGTCTGGTTCTTCCAGGCCTTCGGCCGCATCATGGTCGAGCAGAAGGGCGGCAGCATCATCGCCTGTTCGTCGGTGCGCGCGGTCACCATCGAGCCAGGCCTTGGCATTTACGGGTCGACCAAGGCGGCGATCGGCCTCCTGGTGAAGGGCTTTGCCTCGGAGGTCGGACATGCCGGCGTTCGCGTCAACGCGATTGCGCCGAGCATCGCCGAGACCGCCCTGACCGGCCCGTTCAAGCAGCGTCCCGACATCTACGATCTCTATGCCCGGCATACCGTCTTCAACCGCTGGAGCAGCGCCGACGAGGTCGCGACCGCGGTGGCCTATCTCGCCTCGGATGCCGCAAGCTATGTCAGCGGCAGCACGTTGTTCGTCGATGGCGGCTGGACCGCCGTCGACGGTCCGCCGACCGGTCTCACGCAGCTCAGCAAGTAGTGCGCGCCGCGATCTAGCCTGCAAAGCCGATGCGCCGGCGCAGCTCTCTCTGGTCTGCTTCGGTCAGCAGCCCGATCAGGGCGCGCGCTGCGGAGGCATGTGCGGCGGGTGTCGTCACGCCCGCCGTGTACATCGTTGCGAGCTCGTGTCCCGGAGGTAGCGAGCCGGACAGCACAATGCCCTCTGTCGCAATGATCTCGGTCGCCTGCGTGCATCCGATCGGGCGTTTGGTATCGCACGCCGCAAGCTGCCGCATTGCGGTCGCGCCGTTCGGAAAGATCTTGAGGCGCGACGCGACCTCGCCGGCGATGCCGAGCCGGTCCAACACCTTGGCAACATGAATTCCAGCCGTGGAGGCCTTGATGTCGGGGACAAAGATCGCATCGGCCGCGCGCAGCGCGTCCCGCAGATCGGACTCGGTCTTGACGGTGACCTTGGGGTCGTTGGCGCGGACGGCGAGAGCCGTCTCGACCACGCCGACATCGGCGATGGAGGCCGCATCGACGAGCTTTTCGTCGGCAAGCTTCGTCACGAGCGCACGCGTCAGGATGACGAGATCGGCAGGCGTACCACCACGCAACTTGTCCGCCATCATGCCGACCGCGCCGAACTCGCCCTCGATGCCACAGCCAGTACGCGCCTTGAAATTCTTGGCCAGCTCGGCGACGAGGCCCTGCGCCGCGCCGCCGCTCAAAATATGGATCGCCGTCATGATGCAAACTCCATTGCCGCGATCAGCCTCTCGCGCGTGATCGGAAGGTCGCGCACGCGGACGCCGAGGCAATCGAACACCGCGTTCGCAATCGCCGCCGTCACCGGGCCGTGGGCAGCTTCGCCGGCGCCGACCGGCGCGACCTCGGGCCGCTGGATGACCTCCACGTCGACGGCGGGCACCTCGCTGAATGTCAGGATCGGATAATCCGTCCAGGACGTGGAGGTGATGCGCGTGCGGTCGAAGCGGACGCGTTCCTTCAAGACCCAGCTCGTTGCCTGGATCGCACCGCCCTCGATCTGGTTGATCACGCCATCCGGATTGATGGCCTCTCCGACGTCGACCGCGAGCGTCAGTCGCCTGACGCGAATGTCCGCTTCGCCTTCGATCTCGGCGATCGCCGCGCAATAGGCCCCGGTGTTCTTGTAGCGCGAGAAGCCGAGGCCGTAGCCGATCCCCGCTTTCTCTTCCGGTTTCCATTTCGCGCGCGCCGCAGCTGCGCGGATCACGTCCTTGGCGCGCTCGTCGCGCAAATGGCGCAGCCTGAGCTGGACGGGGTCTTCACCGCGGATGGACGCGATCTCGTCGAGCATGGATTCGATCGCGAACACATTGCCTTGCGCGCCAAGCGTTCGTAGCGCCGAAGTGCGTATGGGCATGGTCAGGAGGCGATGGCTCTCGATCGTCCAGGCCGGAAAATCATAGAGCGGAACGGAGTTGCGGTCGCTGCCACCGCCATTGGCCGCCGGAGGGTCCGACGAGATCAGGCGCGGGTAGGGCGCGGCGAGCTCGGTTGCCGCGAGCAGGGCAGGCTGCGTCGCACGTCCCGGCCGCGCGGTATGGCCGTTGCTCCAGATCCGGTGCCACCAGCCAACGATCTCGCTCTGCGAGTCGAGATCTGCCTCGATCTCGATCGCCATCGCCGCACCGAACGGCGCGTGCGACATTTCATCGTGCCGTGACCACTGCACCCGCACCGGACGTCCGCCGGTCGCCTTCGCCAGCAGCACCGCGTCCAGCGCGACGTCATCGGCCGCATTATGGCCGTAGCAGCCGGCGCCTTCCATGTGCTCGACAGTGATGTTCTCGGCCGGCAGCTTCAATACGATCGCAAGGTCGGCGCGCAGCATGTAGACGCCCTGGCTGTGCGTCCAGACGCGGACGTGATTGCCCTCCCATTGCGCCATCGCGCATGACGGTGCGATCGAGGCGTGTGCGATGTAGGGACGAGTGTATTGCCGTCGGATCGTACGCGCGATTTGCCTGGGCGTGGCTGCGTCTCGTATGTCGATGATCCTGGTTTCGACCGGCTGGCCCTTCAGGAAGCCAGCCAGATCATCCTCGTCGGGCAGCGGCTCGCCGGCTGACCATGTCGCGCCCCTACGCAACGCTTTCAACGCAGCCTCGGCGCCGTCCTCGGTCTCGCTGACGATACCTGCGAAGCTGCCGTCTCGCACCATGGCGACGAAACCTGCAACCCCCCGCGCTGCCGCTTCATCGAGAGCGACGAGTTTTGCGCCGGATAGCTCCGGCCGCAGGACGCGGCCATGCACCATGTTCGCCAGCGGCGCGTCGTGAATGAAGCGCGGCCGGGCGAACACCTTGTCGGGAATGTCGATCCGTTGAACGGACTGCCCGGCAACGCCGCGCGCGGCGGCCGGTTTCGTGACGACTTCCGTTGTCACGTTGCGATCGAGCGAGACCTCGCCGGCGAGCTCCCAGTAGCTGGTCCGGACATTGCCCGGTCCGGAGATTGTGCCGTCGTCGATGTCGAGCGTCGATGCGTCGACGCCGAGACGCTCCGACGCCGCTGCGAGGAACAGCCAGCGCACCTCGGCGCAAGCCTGGCGCAGCGCGCGGCCCGATTGCTGGATCGAGAGGCTGCCTGAGGTGACGCCTTCGTTCGGGCTCGCAGCCGTCGACGCGCGGATCATCGCGATCCGGCCGATATCGACGTCGAGCTCGTCGGCGGCGATCTGCGCCAGTGCCGTGACGATGCCCTGGCCGATCTCGACCTTGCCGGGCGAGATCGCAACGCGTCCGTCGGGCGTGATTCTCACCCAGGACGACAGCCTTGGATTGGCAGCCAGACTGGGCGGCAGTTGCGGAGCACCGGGCGTGGTCATGGCGACGCCATTTCCGACGCTGCGCGCAGCACAGCGCGCACCATGCGGTTCTGCGAGCCGCAGCGGCAGAGGTTGCGATCGAGCGCTTGCCTGATCTCCGCCTCGGTCGGTGATGGCTTGCGCTTCAGCAGTGCTGCCGCGCTGATCAGGATACCCGGAACGCAGTAGCCGCATTGCATCGCCTGTTCGGCGATGAAGGCGCGCTGCAGCGGGTGCGGATGCTCGGGCGTGCCGAGACCCTCCACGGTCGTGACCTCCTTGCCGGCCACCGACCACAGCGGCATGTCGCAGGAGGCGAGCGCGTGGCCGTCGACCATCACGTAGCATGCGCCGCATTCACTGGCGCCGCAGCCGAAATGGCTGCCCGTGAGGCCAAGTCTGCCGCGCAGCGCTGCGAGCAGCGTCTGATCGGAATCCGCGTCGATCGCCGTGTCCGAGCCGTTCAGGCGAAATCGAATGGTTGGCATTGCCGGCGAAGACCTCAGGACTTATCGAACTTCTTGACGACATCGGCCCATTTCACGATGTCGCCGCGCAGGAACTTGTCGAACTCGCCCGGCGTCATCGCCATCGGCACGGCACCCTGTTCGGTCCACAGCTTGACGATGTCGGGCCGCTTCACCAGTGCCGTCACGGCAGCATTGAGCTTGTCGATGATCGGTTTCGGCGTGCCCGCCGGCGCCATAAGCCCGAGCCAGATAGTCGCTTCATAGCCGGGTACGCCGGCTTCGCCTGCGGTCGGAACGTTCGGCAACACCGCGGAGCGCTCTTTGCCCGTGGTTGCGAGCGCACGCACCTGGTTCTCCGTCACGTTGGGGGCCATCGCCGGCACCGCATCGATCATCATCTGCACCTGTCCGCCGATGACGCCGCTGCGTGCCTCGCCGCTGTTGCGATAGGGCACGTGCACCACGTCGATATCAGCCATTGCTTTGAACAGCTCTCCGGCCATGTGATAGGGCGTGCCCTGTCCCGATGATGCGTAGTTCAGCTTGCCCGGCTGCGATTTGGCGAGCGCGATGAACTCGGAAAGCGACTTTGCTTCTACGCTCGGATGAACCACGATGACGAGGTCGGAATAATTCACCGGCGCGATCGGTGCGAGGTCGTGCATCAGATCGTATTTGCGCTGGGCGGGCGTCAGCAGGGATTCGTTCGCGGTCTGGGTGTTGGACATCATCAGGAGCGTGTAGCCGTCGGCCGGCGACTTGGCGGCCTCCAGCGTGCCGATGACGCCGCCGGCCCCGGTGCGGTTCTCGATCACGAAGGGCTGGCCAAAACGTTCCTGCAGAACGTTGCCGATCAACCGCGCTGCAACATCTGCCGGGCCTCCGGCGCCGAAGGGAACGATGATCCGGACCGCATGCGCGGGATAATCCTGCGCGAAACAGCACGGCGCGGACATTAGGGTTAGCAGGCCGGCGGCCAATGCCAGCGCGAATCTTGGGCCTGTCATGCCCGCCTCCCTGACGACGTTCTTGTTGCCGCGTACTGTAGCGACAGGCCAAGCCGCCTGTCGACGCCTCACAAAGTCGATTTGACCGGAAAACTTGGCCAGGAATATTGCACGGTTTCCGGGTGGCCGTGCCCGGAACAGGCCGGGTCGGCCCCAGCAATTTGTATGGGCAATCCCGGATAAATGCGCTCGGCTGGCCGGTGCTTTGATGTTACGGGTTCGGCCATGAACCAGCACGCCAAGATCGCGATCCGCCATTCCACCTGTCCGCACGACTGTCCCTCGGCCTGCGCGCTCGACGTCGAGGTCATCGAGGGCCGCAGCATCGGTCGCGTCCGCGGCTCGAAAGAGCAGACCTATACGGCGGGCGTCGTCTGCGCCAAGGTCGCGCGTTATGCCGAGCGCATCCATCATCCCGAGCGGTTGATGTATCCGATGCGCCGCACCGGACCGAAGGGCTCGGGCCAGTTCGCGCGGATCTCCTGGGGCGAGGCACTGGATGAGATCGGGCATCGCTTCAACGCGGTCGAGCGCGAATTCGGCGCCGAGGCTGTCTGGCCCTATTACTACGCGGGCACCATGGGACTGGTAATGCGCGACGGCCTCAACCGCCTCACGCATGTGAAGAAATATTCGCGTTTCTATTCGACGATTTGCGCCAACGTGGCGCGCGTCGGCTTTGCGGTCGGAGCCGGCAAGATCACCGGCGTCGATCCGCGCGAGATGGGTGTCTCCGATCTCGTCGTGATCTGGGGCACCAACCCCGTGAACACACAGGTCAACGTGATGACGCATGCCTCTCGCGCGCGCAAGGAACGCGGCGCGAGGATCGCAGCCGTCGACATCTACAACAACGACACCGTGAAGCAGGCTGACATCAAGATCATCCTGCGTCCCGGCACCGATGGCGCGTTCGCGTGCGGCGTCATGCATGTCCTGTTCCGCGACGGCTATGCCGACCGCGCCTATATGGACAAGTACACCGATTGTCCCGGCGAGCTCGAAGCGCATCTGAAGACGCGCACGCCGGAGTGGGCGTCCGCGATCTCTGGAGTTCCGGTCGCGGAAATCGAGGCCTTTGCGAAGGCGGTCGGCGAGACCAAGCGGACGTTCTTCCGCCTCGGCTATGGCTTCAGCCGCAGCCGCAACGGTGCGGCCCAGATGCATGCCGCGGCCTGCATTCCCGCGGTGACCGGCGCCTGGCAATATGAGGGCGGTGGCGCCTTCTTCAACAATTACGCGCTATGGCACTTCGACGAATCCATCATCGAAGGCCATGACGCGATCGATCCATCGACACGCGCGCTCGACCAGTCCCAGATCGGTCGCATCCTCACCGGTGATGCCGAGGCCCTGCACGGCAAGGGTCCGGTCAAGGCGATGCTGATCCAGAATACCAACCCGATGACGGTCGCGCCGGAGCAGGTGCGGGTAGCGCAGGGTTTTGCGCGCGAGGACCTGTTCGTGGCGGTGCATGAGCAATTCATGACCGAGACGGCGCAGATGGCCGACATCGTGCTGCCGGCGACCATGTTCATGGAGCACGACGATCTCTATTACGGCGGCGGCCATCAGCACATCTCGGTCGGGGCCAAGCTGATCGACCCGCCCGGTGAGTGCCGCTCCAACCACGCGGTGCTGCAGGCGTTGGCGCCGCGTCTCGGCGCGAAGCACCGCGGTTTCGAGATGTCGCCGCGCGAACTGATCGATGCGACGCTGAAGCTCAGCGGCCACGGCGATATCGAGGCGCTCGAGGCGGATATCTGGCGCGATCTCCAGCCGGATTTCCGCACCTCGCACTTTCTTGACGGCTTTGCGCACGCCGACAAGAAATTCCACTTCAAGGCGGACTGGGCGCATCCGCCGTTCGGTCTGATGATGGGCGATTTCGACAAGATGCCGTCGCTGCCGGACCATTGGGCCGTGATCGAAGAAGCCGATCAGAACCATCCGTTCCGGCTTGCGACGAGTCCCGCGCGCAGCTTTCTCAACACGACCTTCAACGAGACGCCGTCCTCGCAGGCCCGCGAGGGCAAGCCGAGCGTGATGATCCATCCCCTGGATGCTGCCGCGCTCGACATCGCCGAGGGCGATGCCGTGACGCTCGGCAACACCCGCGGCGAGACGGCACTGATTGCAAGGCTGTTCGACGGTGTGCAGCGCGGCGTGCTGATCGCGGAATCCGTTCATCCGAACAAGAATCACATCGACGGTCGCGGCATCAATGTGCTGACCGGGGCGGACACGATCGCGCCGATCGGTGGTGCGCCGTTCCACGACAACAAGGTCTGGCTCAGGAAGGCAGTTGGTGCCTGAGCACGTCCCACGGCGTTGCAGGGTTGCTTCGAGGCGCTAAAGCGGCAGGTCGTCGTAAATTGCGCTTGCGCCGGCCGTCCTGCCTGCCCCAAATGTCGGGCAAGCGAGAGCCAACAAGCGAGCGTGCCATGACAGTCACCACAAGCGTCATCACCGAGAAGCGCGGGCAGGCATTCTGGATCACCATCAACCGTCCGGAGAAGCGCAATGCGCTCAATGGCGAGGTGATCGCTGGCATCGCCAGGGGCTATCGCGATGCGCATGACGACAAGGATGTCCGCGTCATCGTGCTGACGGGCGCGGGCGACAAGGCGTTTTGTGCCGGCGCCGATTTGCAGAATTCCGGCGCCGCTTTCGCGATGGATTTTTCCAGGCCCAACGTCGACTACGCCGATCTGTTGCGCCTCTCGCAGGATGCGACGAAACCTGCGATCGCGCGCGTTGGTGGCGTCTGCATGGCCGGCGGCATGGGCCTGTTGTGCATGACGGACATGGCGGTCGCCGCCGATCACGTCATCTTCGGCCTGCCCGAGGTCAAGGTCGGCGTGTTCCCGATGCAGGTGCTCAGCCTGCTGCAGAACATCGCGCCGCCGCGGCTCGTCAACGAATGGGCGCTTTCGGGCGAACCGTTCGAAGCCAGGGCTGCGCAAGCGGCGGGACTGCTGAACTATGTCGTTCCCGCGGCCGAGCTCGACGCCAAGGTCGACTGGCTGATCGGCCGTATCGTCGACAAGTCGCCGACCGCAATCCGCCGCGGCAAATACGCCATGCGCGCCATCGCCTCGATGTCGTTCGACGAAAGCATCGCCTACACCGAGAGCCAGATCGCGCTGCTCGCGATGACCGAGGACGCCAAGGAAGGCCTGAAAGCGTTCAGCGAAAAGCGCAAGCCGTCCTGGACCGGGCGGTGAGGGGACGTTTCCACGAACGGGCCACATGAAGACTGTCATGCCCCGCGAAGGCGCGAAGGCGGGGCATCCAGTACTCCGCGGCTCCTCCGTATCCCCGCGCCGTCTCTGGAATATTGGATCGCCCGCCTTCGCGGGCGATGAGGTCGATTCTACGGCACGGATGCGGGCGTCCCGCAGCTCTATCCCGCATTCGCCTTGAGGCCAGCAGCGGCGATGCCCGCAACGGCGCAGGCTTCGTCATTGTCCGAGGTGTCGCCGGAGACGCCGACGGCGCCGAGCAAGGTGGTGCCGTCCTGGATCAGCACGCCGCCGGGGACCGGGACCAGCGCGCCCTTGGCGATGGTGTTCACGGCGTCGATGAAATAGGCCTGCTCCTGGGCGCGCTGGAACAGGGCGCGCGATCCCATGCCCATTGCAAGCGCGCCGTAGGCCTTGCCGTGGGCGATCTCCGCACGCATCAGGCTGGTGCCGTCCTGGGCCGCCGCGAGCTTGAGGACGCCACGCGCGTCGAGGATGGTGACGACGAGCGGCTTCAGCTTCAGCTCCGCGGCCTTCGCGAAGGCAGCGTCGAGGATATTGCGGGCGGCGTCGAGGGTCAGTTCAGCCATTTGGAATGTCCTTGTGTGATGACGTTGTCGGATTTGCGTTGACGCGATCGAGGCTCATGGCGAGCACGCGCGCGACATGCAGCGCATCGCGCGCACTGCCGTCGTGGATCTGATGCCGGCACGAAGTGCCGTCGGCGACCACGAGCGTCGCCTGGTCCGCACGGCGCACGGCCGGCAGCAGTGACAGCTCGGCCATCTCGAGCGAGGCATCATAGGTGTCAGCTCCGTAGCCGAATGCGCCGGCCATGCCGCAGCAGCTCGACTCGATTGTCTCGACCTTCAGGCCGGGGACGAGGCGCAGCACCTGCTCGACCGGCTTGAAGGCGCCAAAGGATTTCTGGTGGCAATGGCCGTGCACGAGCGCCTTCTCGGCGATCATGCCGAGCGGCAGTTGCAGGCGTCCGGCTTCCGCCTCGCGCACCAGAAACTCCTCGAAGGTGAGGGCGTGGGCGCTGACCGCCTTGGCGTCATCGTCCTTGCGCAGCGACAACAGCTCGTCGCGCAGCGTCAAGAGGCAGCTCGGCTCGAGCCCGACGATCGGCACGCCCCGCGCGGCAAACGGGGTGAAGCTCGCAATGAGACGGTCGAGCTCGGCCTTCGCTTCCTCGACGAGGCCCGCGGACAGGAACGTGCGGCCGCAGCACAGCGGCCGGGCGCCGCTGACGGGTTTTGGCAGATGCACGCGATAGCCGCCTGCGACAAGCACGCGCAGCGCGGCATCGAGGTTCTCCCGCTCATAGACCCGATTGAACGTATCGGCGAACAGCACGACCTCGTGGCCATCGACAGGTCCGACCGCCTCCATAGGCGGCGCAAACACATCGCTGCGGAAGGCGGGCAAGGCGCGGCGTGCGCTGATTCCCGCAAAACGCTCGAACAGCTTCCGCAGCAGAGTGCTGCGGTTGCGCAGGTTCGCAAGCGGCGCGAACCGCGCGGCAAGGCCCGCATAGCGCGGCAAATAGCCGACCAGCCGGTCGCGCAGCGTCAAGCCGTGAGACGCGGCGCGCGCGGCCAGCACCTCGATTTTCATCTTGGCCATGTCGACGCCGGTCGGGCATTCATGGCGGCAGGCCTTGCAGGAGACGCAGAGCTTCAAGGTCTCCATCATCTCGTCGGAGGAAAGCGCATCGGGGCCGAGCTGGCCGGAGATCGCGAGCCGCAGCGTGTTGGCGCGGCCGCGGGTGACGTCCTTCTCGTTGCGCGTCGCGCGATAGGACGGGCACATCACGCCGCCCTCGAGCTTCCGGCAGGCGCCATTGTTGTTGCACATCTCGACCGCGCCCTGGAAGCCGCCGCCGGCGCCGGGATAAGCGGACCAGTCGAGCTTGGTCTTGAGCTCAGTGATGCGATAATCCGGCCGGTAGCGGAACAGCGAGCGGTCGTCCATCCTAGGCGCATCGACGATCTTGCCGGGGTTGAGCACGCCATCGGGATCGAACCGCCGCTTGACCTCCCTGAAATCCGCGACGAGACGCTCGCCGAACATCGTTTCGTGAAACTCCGAGCGCACGATGCCGTCGCCATGCTCGCCGGAATGCGAGCCCTTGTACTCGCGCACCATGGCGAAGGCGTCTTCCGCGATGGCGCGCATCGCCTTCACGTCCTTCTCCAGCTTCAGGTTCAGGACGGGGCGCACATGCAGGCAGCCTTCGGAGGCGTGCGCATACATCGTGCCGCTGGTGCCGTGCCTGGCGAAAACCTCGTTCAGCCGTGCGGTGTAGTCGGCGAGATGCGGCAGCGGCACGGCACAGTCCTCGACGAAAGAGACCGGCTTGCCCTCCTGCTTCATCGACATCATGACATTGAGGCCGGCAGCGCGGAAATCGGCGATGCCGCTTTGCAGGGCGGGCTCGGTGATCTCGACCACGCCGCCCCATTTGCGCTTGTCGTTATTCCAGCCGAAGCCGAGATCGCCCATCAGCTCGGCGAGCTGCTTCAGGCGCGCGAGATTGTCCGCCTGATCCTCTTCGGCGAACTCCACCACCAGCACCGCATCCGGATCGCCCTTGATGGCGGCGCCGATGATGGGCCGAAACATCGCGATGTCGCGACCGAGCGCGATCATGGTGCGGTCGACGAGCTCGACCGCGATCGGCTTGAGCTTGACGAGATGCTGGGCCGCATCCATCGCCTCGTAGAAGCTGCCGAAATGGCAGACGCCGAGCGCCTTGTTGCGGATGACGGGCCACAGCTTCAGCTCGACCTTGGTCGTGAAGCCGAGGGTGCCCTCGGACCCGACCAGGAGATGCGCCATGTTGTTGGGCGCATTGCGCGGAGTGAGCGCATCGAGATTGTAGCCGCCGACACGGCGCTGCACCTTCGGAAATCTGTCTGCGATCTCATCGGCCTCACGCGCGCCGAGATCGAGCATGTCGCGGAACAGCGCCAGCGCAAGGTTGCCGGCGCTCACGCCGTTGAGGTCGCGCGGCACCTCGCCGAAGCCAGCTATCGTGCCGTCGGCAAGGGCTGCTTCCATCGACAGCGTGTTGTCGCGCATGGTGCCGTAGCGCAGCGAGCGGCCGCCGCAGGAATTGTTGCCGGCCATGCCGCCGATGGTGGCGCGTGACGCCGTCGAGACGTCGACCGGGAACCACAGGCCGTGTTTCTTGAGCTGGCGGTTGAGATCGTCGAGAACGATGCCGGGCTCGACCACGCAAGTCCGGTTCTCGATGTCGAGCGAGAGGATCCGGTTCAGGTGCTTTGAGACATCGATGACCAGGCCGTCATTGACGGTCTGGCCGCATTGCGAGGTGCCGCCGCCGCGCGGGGTGATCTTCAGGCCCTCGTCGCGGGCAATAGCCAGCGCCCGCAGCGCCTCGTCCATGCTGCGCGGCACAACCACCCCCAGGGGCATGATCTGGTAGAAGGAGGCATCCGTCGCGTAGCGGCCGCGGCTGAAGGCGTCGAACAGGACCTCGCCCGTGATTTCACGGACCAGACGCGCAGCCAGGTCGCTCTTTTGTGCCGAATTTCTCGGTTTTTCGGCCACGTCAGCCGTCATGATCCGCTCTCGCTCCTTCGCCGGTGACGTCTTGCCTAGGGTCTGCCGGCTTGGCAAGGCGAGCCCTGCTTCTTGCGCATTGACGGGCCTCCCCAGGCGGGGGACAAGCCCGGCGAATAGTGATATTCGAGCGGCTCGCCGAGACCCCTCGGAAGGCTCTCAAGACCGGGAAGGACGCCTATGACCGTGCACACTGGAAGGCATTTTCTCCAGATTCCAGGACCGACCAACGTGCCCGACCGGGTGCTGCGGGCGATGGACATGCCGACGCTGGACCACCGCGGTCCGGAGTTCGCCGAGATCGGTTTTGCCGTCCTGGCCGCGATGCAACGGGTTTTCCGCACCAAGCAGCCCGTGATCATCTTTCCCTCCTCCGGAACCGGCGCCTGGGAAGCGGCGATGGTCAATGTGCTCTCGCCCGGCGACAAGGTCTTGATGTGCGAAACCGGCCAGTTCGCCGTGCTGTGGCGCGGCATCGCCGACAAGTTCAGGCTCGACGTCGACTTCATCCCGAGCGACTGGCGCCATGGCGCCGATCTCGCCGAGATCGAACAGCGCCTGTCTGCCGACAAGCAGCACAAGATCAAGGCGGTCTGCGTCGTGCACAACGAGACCTCGACCGGCTGCGTCACGCCGCCCTCGGAAGTGCGCAAAATCCTCGACCGCGTGAAGCATCCGGCGCTGTTGATGGTCGACACCATCTCCGGCCTCGGCTCGATGGAATATGAGCACGATGCCTGGGGCATCGACGTCTCGGTCGCAGGCTCGCAAAAGGGCCTGATGTTGCCGCCCGGGCTCGGCTTCAACGCCGTCTCCGAGAAAGCGCTGGCCGTAGCCAAGGCTAATCAGGGCATGCGCTCCTATTGGGACTGGCAGGAGGTCATCGCCTTCAACAAGGCCGGCACCTTCCCCTACACGCCCGCGACCAACCTGCTCTTCGGACTGCGCGAGGCGGTCAAGATGCTCGAAGAGGAGGAACTCGAGAACGTCTGGACGCGCCACAAGCGCCATAGCGCCGCGACGCGCGCGGCGATCAAGGTCTGGGGCCTGGAGACCCAGTGCGCCGATCCCAACGCGCATTCGCCGGCGCTCACGGGTGTGCGCATGCCCGAGGGCCACGACGCCGACAATTTCCGGAAAGTGGTGCTGGAGAACTTCGACATGTCGCTCGGCACCGGCCTGAATAAGGTCAAGGGCAAGGTGTTCCGGATCGGCCATATCGGCCATTTCAACGATCTGATGCTGATGGGCACGCTGTCCGGCGTCGAAATGGGCCTGGATCTTGCCAAGGTCCCGCACCGGAGCGGCGGCGTGCTGGCGGCCATGGACGTCCTCAAGGGACGCGACGCGGTGCCGATGACCAAGGCTCAGGTCGCCTGATCTAACCTGAGTGAACTGAAGAAAGAGAGCGCGCGATGAACGCACCGGTGACTGAAGACCTGCTCTATTCCGTCACGGACGGCATTGCGCGCATCACCTTCAACCGTCCGCAGGCGCGCAACGCGCTGACCTTCGCCATGTATGAGCGCATGGCGGAGATCTGCCAGGCCATCAATGCAGACCGTTCGATCAAGGCATTGATCCTGACCGGTGCCGGCGACAAGGCATTCGCCTCGGGCACCGACATCTCGCAGTTTCGCGCCTTCAAGACCGCGCAGGATGCGCTCGATTACGAAGCGCGGATCGATCGCGTGCTCGGCACGCTGGAGCAGTGTCGCGTCCCCGTCATCGCGGCGATCGCGGGGGCCTGCACCGGCGGCGGCGCGGGGATTGCGGCCTGCTGCGATCTCCGCATCGGGACGGAAACCACCCGCATCGGCTTTCCGATCGCGCGCACGCTCGGCAACTGCCTGTCGATGTCGAACATCAGCCGCGTCGTCTCATTGGTGGGACCTGCCCGCACCAAGGACCTGATCTTCAAGGCGCGCCTCGTCGAGGCGCCGGAAGCCCTGGCGCTCGGCCTGCTCAACGAGGTCGTGCCTGACGTCGAGACGCTTCAGCGCCGCGCCGACGAAACCGCCAAGCTCGTCGCAAGCCACGCGCCGCTCACGCTGGAAGCCACCAAGGAGGCGGTACGCCGTATTCGCCGCACGCTCTCGCGTGAAGAAGGCGAGGATCTGATCCTCAAGGCCTATATGAGCGAGGATTTCCGCGAAGGCATGGATGCCTTTCTCAACAAGCGCCCGCCGAACTGGAAGGGCAAGTAGGACCCGGTCGCCGCGCGTCCCGTCAGCCGAAAGTCATATGCGGCGGAATGCCCGGCTGCTTGAACTCCTCAGCATTCCTCCGCACAATGCGTTGACAAATTCCCCGGCGTCAAAAAGCCAATAACAACCAAGGGACGAAACTCGTGCGAATTCCAGTGAAGGCCGTCGGAGCTGCGGCGGCCCTGTTGATGAGCGCGCCGGCTTTGGCCGGCTGGGAGCCGACCAAGCCGGTCGAGATCGTGGTCGCAGCCGGTGCGGGCGGCGCCTCCGATCAGATGGCGCGCATGATGCAGGCTGCGATCCAGAAGAACAATCTGATGAAGCAGCCCATGGTGGTGTCGCTCAAGGGCGGTGCGTCCGGTGCCGAAGCCCTGATGTACATGAAGTCCAGCGAGGGCGACCCGAACAAGGTGCTGATCGCCTATTCGCTGATCTACATGTTGCCGCTATCGGCCAAGATCCCCTTCAATTGGCGCGACCTGACGCCGGTCTCGGTGATCGCGCTGGACCAGTTCGTGCTGTGGGACAGCGCGGCGGGGCCGAAATCGACGAAGGAGTTCATCGAGGCGGCGAAGGCCGCAAGCTCCCCGTTCAAGATGGGCGGCACCGGCTCCAAGCGTGAGGATCACGTGCTCACCGTCTTCCTCGAGCAGAAGACCGGCGCGAAATTCTCCTATCTGCCCTACAAATCGGGCGGCGAGGCCGCGACCCAGCTCGTCGGCAACCACACCGAATCCAACGTCAACAACCCCAGCGAAAATCTCGAAGTCTGGCGCGCGGGCCAGGTGCGTGCGCTCTGCGTGTTCGACAAGGAGCGCATCTCCTACACCACCAAGGTGACGGAGACGCAGTCCTGGCACGACATCCCGACCTGCAAGGAGGAGGGGCTGGACATCCAGTACCTGATGCTGCGCGCGATGTTCTTGCCCGGCAAGGTGACGGCGGAGCAGCAGGCCTTCTATGTCGACCTCTTCCAGAAGGTAACGCAGACGGCGGAATACAGGGATTACATGGAGAAGCAGGCGCTCAAGCCGATCTTCCTCACCGGCAAGGACATGGTCCAGTTCCTCGAAGAGGACGACGCGCTGAACAAGTCGCTGATGACGGAAGCGGGTTTCGTCGCGAAGTAGCCGTCTTCACCTCGCCCCGCAAGCGGGGAGAGGGGATGGCCGCAGTGGTTGTTGTCGCTCATGTCTCAAACCGATCTAGAAATCGTCGTCGACGACCCGACCGCGCCTGAAGACGACTCGCCGAGCGTCGTCAGTTCGGGAACGATCGAGATCATCGTCTCGCTCCTGCTGCTCGCACTCGCGATCACGCTTGGCTACGACAATTGGCGCACCGGCATTTCCTGGGATTCGACCGGACCCGAGCCCGGCTACTTCCCGTTCTATCTGTGCGTCATTCTCGCCGGTGGAAGCCTCTATGGCCTCGTGGCGGCACTGCTCGCGCGGGGCGCCCGGGGCGAGCCGTTCGTCACCCGCGCGCAGGCCCGCCGCGTGATGGCAGTGTTCCTGCCGACGCTGCTGTTCTGCCTGATCACTCAGTTCCTCGGGCTCTATGTCGCGAGCTTCCTGCTGATCGCGGGCTTCATGCGGCTGATCGGCAAGATCGCGTTGTGGAAGTCGCTGCTCACCGCATTCCTGTTCACGGCGATCATGTTCGTCACCTTCGACATCGCCTTCGACGTCATCATGCCGAAGGGACCGCTCGAAGCGGCCTTCGGTTTCTAGGGCGGGCCCGCGATGGAAGCGTTCGGTCTCCTCCTCCACGGCTTTGCCGTCCTGCTCACCTGGAAGACGCTCGTTCTGATGATGGTCGGGCTGGTGCTCGGCATCTTCGTCGGCGTGCTGCCCGGGCTCGGCGGCCCCAACGGCGTCGCCATCCTGCTGCCGCTGACCTTCACGATGGATCCGACCTCGGCCATCGTCATGCTGTCCTGCATCTATTGGGGCGCGCTGTTCGGCGGCGCCATCACTTCGATCCTGTTCAACATCCCCGGCGAAGCCTGGTCGGTGGCGACCACTTTCGACGGCTATCCGATGGCACAGCAAGGCAGGGCGGCGGAAGCGCTCACCGCGGCGTTTACCTCCTCCTTCATTGGCTCGCTGGTCGCGGTGCTGCTGATCACCTTCCTTGCACCGCTGATCTCGTCCTTCGCGCTCAAATTCGGTCCGCCCGAGTTCTTCGCCGTGTACCTCCTGACCTTCTGCTCCTTTGTCGGTCTCGGCCGCGAGGCCAAGCACAAGACCGTCATTTCGATGTCGCTCGGCCTTTTGCTTGCCGGCATCGGCATGGACACCGTGTCCGGCCAATTGCGCATGACGTTCGGCTCCGCCGAACTGCTCCGCGGCATCAACTTCCTCGTCGCCGTCATCGGGCTGTTCGGAATCAGCGAGATTCTCCTGACGATGGAGGAGCGGCTGGCGCTGCGCGGGCATGCCGCGAGCATCTCGCTGCGCGTCGTGCTGTCGGTCTGGAAGGATCTGCCGAAATACTGGGTGACGCTGCTGCGCTCATCCTTCATCGGCTGCTGGCTCGGCATCACGCCGGGCGGCGCGATCGCGGCGTCCTTCATGGGCTACAATCTCGCCAAACGCTTCGCCAAGGACCCCCAAAGCTTTGGCAAGGGGCGTATCGAGGGCGTGTTCGCGCCGGAAACGGCGGCGCACGCCTCCGGCACCTCGGCGCTGCTGCCGATGCTCGCGCTCGGCATTCCCGGTTCGGGAACGGCGGCCATCCTGCTTGGCGGGTTGATGGTGTGGGGCCTCAATCCGGGGCCACTTCTGTTCGTCGAGCACAAGGATTTCGTCTGGGGCCTGATCGCCTCGATGTATCTCGGCAATGTCGTCGGCCTCGTGCTGGTGCTGACCACTGTGCCGATCTTTGCTTCGATCCTGCGCGTGCCTTTCGCCGCGGTCGCGCCGATGATCGTGGTGTCCTGCGCGATCGGGGCCTACGCCATCCAGAACGCGATGTTCGACATCTGGCTCATGCTGGGCTTCGGCGTCGTCGGCTACGTCTTCAAGAAGATCGGCATTCCCCTGGCGCCGTTCACATTGGCACTTGTCCTCGGCAACCGCGCTGAGGACGCTTTTCGCCTGTCGATGATCGGCGCCGGTGGCGACCTCAAGGTGTTCTGGTCGAACGGGCTGGTTGGCTCGATCACGACGCTGGCGATCGTGCTCCTGTTCTGGCCGCTGATCGATTCCCTGTTCAGCCGGATCCGGCGGTCGCCGCGGCCGACCCCTGCCTCGGGCTAGCTGTCGGCTGAGGAAAACCTACACCACCTTGGCGTCCCTGAGCTTGGTGATCTCGGCGGCATCGAAGCCGAACTCGGCCAGCACTTCGTCGGTCTGCTCTCCGAATTCCGGCGGCCGCGCGACCATTGCGCTCGGCGTGCGCGACAGTGTGACGGGCTGGCCGACCAGGCGGATGTGGCGGTTCTCCGCGTTCGGTACGTCCTGCGCGATGCCGAGTTGCTTGACCTGTGCGTCTTCAAACATCTGGTCGATGGCATAGATCGGCCCGCAGGGCACGCCGGCCTCGTTGAGCTCCCGGACCCAGGTCTCCGTTGATTTCGCCGCCGTGCGCTTCTCGATCTCGGCGTTGAGCGCATCGCGATTCTTCGATCGCGCCGGCGCGGTCGCGTAGTCCGGATTGGCGACGAGCTCGGGGGCGCCGATCGCCTGCGCGCAGCGCTCCCAGATCCGACCACCGGTGGTGGCGATATTGATGTAGCCGTCCGAGGTTTTGAATACGCCGGTCGGAATGCTGGTTGGATGATTGTTGCCGGCCTGCTTGGCGACTTCCTTCTCCATGAGCCAGCGCGCGGCCTGGAAGTCGAGCATGAAGATCTGCGCCTGCAACAGCGAGGTCTGCACCCACTGGCCCTCGCCGGAGACGTCGCGCTCGAGCAGCGCTGTGAGAATGCCGATGGCACAGAACAGCCCGGCGGTGAGATCTGCGACAGGAATACCCACCCGCATCGGACCGCCGCCCGGCGCCCCCGTGATCGACATCAGCCCGCCCATGCCCTGCGCGATCTGATCGAAGCCCGGGCGCTTGTGGTAGGGGCCGTTCTGGCCGAAGCCGGAGATGCTGCCATAGACCAGGCGCGGATTGATCGCGCGCAGGCTCTCATAGTCGATACCGAGCTTCTTCTTCACGTCGGGGCGGAAATTCTCGACCACCACATCGGCCTTGGCGGCGAGACGCTTGAACACCTCGAGCCCCCTCGGGTCCTTCAGATTGAGCGTCATCGCGCGCTTGTTGCGGTGCAAATTCTGGAAGTCTGCCCCGTGCCGTGGTCCGCCCGGCTGCTCGCCGCCGGCATCCTCCGTGAGGGCGTCGATCTTGATGACGTTGGCGCCCCAGTCCGCGAGCTGTCGCACACAAGTGGGACCGGACCGGACGCGGGTCAGATCGAGCACGGTAAAGCGCGACAGGGCCTGTGAGGCGTGCGGGAAGGGCATTCGTGCGAGCTCCGAAGCGAATTGTGCGCCTACCATAGTGCCCAACGATCGGGCGGCAAGCCTCGCTGGGCGCTGGTGTCGTGAGCAAAAACGTGGGGCTGGGGCGCGATGGCGCCCGGCTCAGCGCGACATGCGCTTCAGCTCGGCGCGAGCCTTCTCCGCGAGCGGGTCGTCGCCGTGGCGGGCAATGAAGAGCTCCAGCGCCTCGGCCGTTCCCTTTCGGCGAGCAAGCTCATATTCCTCGGCGACGGCAATGGAGGGATCGCGCGCGGGCGGCATGACCGCGGCGCGCCCGGGTTTCCCTGCTTCCTGCGCCTTGGCTTTGCGAACCATGACAGGCTGTTCCTCCAGGAGCAGGTGATCAGGACCGGCGAGTGCGATGAGGGCCACGAAAAGGCCCGCCGCAGGGCGGAACGGTCCCATGAGTTACCTCAAGATTGCTGCGGTGGTCTCGTCACACCCCGTGTAAACACAGGGGAAACCGATTAACAAGTCGTTATCAGGGCGGCTTCGCGCAACCTACCCAAATTAAACGAAACGTATAGAACGAACCCTAGAATTGGCGCGGCACCCGAATCAGGCGTGTGCTCGGCGTTCCCGGGAGAGGATCATTGGCTACCGCGGTTACTATCAGCTCAACCGGCAACGCCGACATCGATGGAATGCTGTCCGGTTACAAATGGACCGGCACGATCACCTATAGCTTCCCGGATTCCTCGAGCGACTATCCGAGCCCTTACACCGGGGGAAGCGGCGAGCCGACGACCTCGGGCTTCTCGCCGGCCCCGAGCCAGATGCAGGCCGCGATCAATTACGCGGTCGGACTGATCGAGAGCTATACGAATGCCACCATCCAGTATGCCGGAACCAACGGCGCGGATATCATGGTGGCGCAGTCGCCGGCTGCCAATCCGACATCTTACGCCTACTATCCGAATAACTACGCGTCCGGCGGCGACGTCTGGTTTGGAACCCAATACAATTATTCGCTGGCCTCGCTCGGCAACTACTATTTCGCGACCGCGCTGCACGAGCTCGGCCACGCCTTTGGCCTGAAGCACAGCCAGGAGACCGGCGGCGTCGCCAATGTCGCGGTGCCGAGCGCGCATGACGATTCCGAGTACACCGTCATGAGCTATCGCAGCTATGTCGGCGGGCCGCTGACCGGCTACACCAACGAGTCCTATGGGTTCCCGCAGACCTATATGGCCAACGACATCCTCGCGCTGCAGACGATGTACGGCGCGAACTACACGACCCACAGCGACAACACCGTTTATACCTGGAGCCCGACCACCGGCCAGGAATTCATCAACGGCGTCGCGCAGCTCGCGCCGGGCGGCGGAGCGGGCGGTTCGGCCAATCGCATCTTCGAGACGATCTGGGATGGCGGCGGCGTCGATACCTACGACCTGTCGAACTATACGACGAACCTGAGCATCAATCTCAACCCCGGCGCATCGTCGGTGTTCTCGACCACGCAATTGGCCTATCTCGGCAACGGCCACTATGCGTCAGGCAATGTCTACAACGCCTATCTCTACAACAACGACGCCCGGTCCTACATCGACAACGCGATCGGCGGCACCGGCAACGACACGATACTCGGCAATGCCATCGCCAACGTGCTGAATGGCGGCGCGGGCAACGACACCATCACCGGCGGTGGCGGCAACGACACGATCATCGGCGGAGCCGGGACCGACACCGCGGTCTATTCGGGCAATGAGGCGAGCTACGCTGTATCCTACGATGCGAGCACGCAGACTTTCACCTTGGTTGACCAGCGTGCTGGTTCACCTGACGGCACTGATACCGTAACCGGCGTCGAGTATTTCCAATTTGCCGACGGCACGATCACGAGCGCCGCTCTGCTGAGCCTGACCACCCCCACCACGGTCGAGGCGTTTGGTTCGACAAGCCTGGTGCAGATCGGAAACAACTACTATCTCGATCCCGTTGCTGGGGGGACCGGACCAGAATTGAAGTATGGCGGCAGCCCGTTCTCAGCCGCGACGTTGAATGGCTGGACGGTTATCGGCGCAGAGCAGACCGCCAGCGGTTATGAAGTGGCACTGCATTCGCTGACCGCCGATCAGTACACGGTGTGGAATACCGATAGCAGCGGCAACGTGATCGGCAATGCGACGGGTGGGGTCGTCTCGGGCACAAGCTACGCGCTGGAGTCGCTCGAGCCAAGTTTCCACCAGGACCTCAACGGCGATGGGCAAATCGGTGCGCCCAGCACGGTGGTCGAATCGTATGGTTCGACCAGCCTCGTGAAAGTTGGCGACAACTTCTTCCTCAATCCCGTTTCGGGCGGCACCGGGCCAGAATTGAAGTACGGCGGCAGCCCGTTGTCGGCCGCGTCGTTGAATGGCTGGACAGTTATCGGCGCAGAGCAGACCTCCGGCGGTTACGAAGTGGCGCTGCATTCGCTGACCGCCGATCAGTACACGGTGTGGAATACCGATAGCAGCGGCAATGTGGTCGGCAACGCGACGGGTGGGGTCGTCTCGGGCACAAGCTACGCGCTGGAGTCGCTTGAGCCGAGTTTTCACCAGGATCTCAACGGCGATGGGCAGACCGGCGCGCCCAGCACGGTGATTGAGTCGTATGGCTCGACCAGCCTCGTGAAAGTTGGCGACAATTTCTTCTTCAACCCTGTTTCGGGTGGCACCGGGCCAGAAATGAAGTATGGCGGCAGCCCGTTCTCGGCCGCGTCGTTGAATGGCTGGACGGTTATCGGCGCAGAGCAGACCGCCAGCGGTTATGAAGTGGCGCTGCATTCGCTGACCGCCGATCAGTACACGGTGTGGAATACCGACAGCAGCGGCAATGTGGTTGGCAATGCCACGGGTGGGGTGGTCTCGGGCACAAGCAGCGCACTGGAGTCGCTCGAGCCGAGTTTTCACCAGGATCTCAACGGCGATGGGCAGACCGGCGCGCCCAGCACGGTGATTGAGTCGTATGGTTCGACCAGCCTCGTGAAAGTTGGCGACAACTTCTTCTTCAACCCCGTTTCGGGCGGCAGCGGGCCAGAATTGAAGTACGGCGGCAGCCCGTTCTCAGCCGCGTCGTTGAATGGCTGGACGATTATCGGCGCAGAGCAGACCTCCGGCGGATATGAGGTGGCGCTGCATTCGTTGACCGCCGATCAGTACACGGTGTGGAATACCGATAGCAGCGGCAATGTGGTCGGCAATGCGACGGGTGGCGTCGTCTCGGGCACAAGCAATGCGCTGGAGTCGCTCGAGCCGAGTTTTCACCAGGATCTCAACGGCGATGGGACTACAGGTGTTGCGATGGCACCTCTGGCGTCTTCGACGCAGACTGCGGTCCATTTGGCTGATCTACTGGCGGGTCATTTTTTGATCGCGTAGTCTCCAAGAAGGGGAGGGTGGCGTCCATTTTGCCGCCCACCGCCGCCGGGCGGGCATCGGCAATCCCACTTTCGACTGATAGCTCGCTGTTCTTCACAGGGGGCGCCGTTTGATCCAAGCGCGAGATGGCCAAGCAGGACGGGCGGCGGCCGAGCCCGGCGGGGGTGGTCGCGTATGACAAATTGTATGCGGTTGGTCGGCAATTTCGCTCCGATATTGCTGGACCTGCCCCAGCAATTGCTGCGGATTCCGGTTTTTTTGGACGGGCGGCGTGCTCGCGGCTTGGCTGATCCGGTCCCCGGTTCCTTGCCATTGCTTAAGCTGTTCAACCGCCTTAAGACGCGCCTTCAAGGCCCTATCTAGTCGCCCGAAAACGTGTGCTCCGTTCTGAAATCTACCGGCGATCGTGCATGGTCGGGCATGGCCCAACGGTTGGAAATGGTGTGAGAAAAAGTCCGCCCGATCTGCTTGGAAATTCGGCTTGGAACGCGATTGCGTTCGTGGTGGCGGTGGTGCTCAATCTTGCCATCCTGCCGTTCGTCGTGCTTCGCCTTGGCCCAGCTTCATTCGGCGTCGCCGGGTTGGTCACGGCCTGCATCGCACCGGCGCTCGTGTTCAGCAATTCGCTGGCGATGTCGACGGCGCGCGAACTCGCGCTGCGATTGGCGCCGTCCGATTGCGACGATGCACGAAGGTTGTTTGCAACCGCCATGGCGCTGGCGATCGGTGCAGGCGCCTTGATTGCTGCTTTCTATGGCTTCGTCGGCGCGCCGCTCGCGCGCCTTGGCTTTCATCTCAGCGGACCGGTCGCCGACGATCTCGAGCGCGCCTTTACATTGGCGGGCTTCGGCTGGCTGTGCCAATGTTTATCGGCAGTTCTTCTCACGCTGTTCACGGCCCGCCAGGATTATCGGCGCATTGCGTCGATTAGTATCATCAATACGGTTACAGCGACGGCATCCATGCTGCTCCTCGTCCCATCCGCCCCGCGCGCGTCGACATTTCTCGGCTGTCAGGCGTTGGGCTTTGCGGCGAGTCTGCTCGCGACGTTCGGCTGGTCGCGCCATGCGATCGGAGATTGGTTGGCGCGACCGGCGATTCATCGCGGCGCGCTGCGAAGGCTGGTCCGTCTGGGTAGCTGGCAACTGGTGGCCCAGGGCGGCGCGCTATTTGCCGCGCAGGCAGACCGCTATCTCCTCGGCGCACTCCTGCAGCCGCAATTCGTGGGGTTCTATGGCGTCGCCCAGCGCCTTGAGGAGGCCGTCTATATCGGAGTCCTGAAGATCGGCGAAACCCTGTTTCCGTTCTTCAGCTCGCTGCACAAGGAGGCGGAGGACCGCAAGGTCGATCTGCTGCTTCGCTCCTCCTGGATCCTCAACGTACTGGCGGCCAGCGCGCTGGGCGGGCTCATTCCCGTCGCCGGGCCACTGCTGCACCTGTGGACCGATGCTGAGGTCGCGGCCGAAGGCGAGCGAGTGCTTGTGGTGCTGTCGGTCGCCGGCATCCTGGGATCGAGCGCAAACGTCCTTGCATTCTATTTGCTGGCACAGGGACGATCCCGCGCCAATGCCCTGATCTCGCTCTGCACCGGCGTCGTCACACTCGCAACCAGCCTCTTCGCGCTTCCGCGTTTCGGCTGGCAGGCCGCAGGTTGGAGTGCCTGCGTCGGCATGATCGCGCAAATGATCACGACAATCCTCCTGGTGCGGTCTACCATCAAGATCGCCGGTATCTGGTCGCGCGTGATTCATTTCATGTTGATGCCGCTCGGCGTCGGGATATTGGTGGCGCTGGCGCTTCGCTATGGGTTCGATCGCATCGCATTCGAGTCTGCGCCGGCCTGGTGGTATGTCGGCGGCGTGGCGTCTCTGTCGGCTGCGACTATCTTTGTCGCCACCATCGCCGCGTCGCAGCTCGGTCCCTACCGCGCCGTCTGCTGGCGCGACCTTCGCGCTGTCGTTGGCCGTTTCATCCCGATCAAGGCGGCCTAGGGAATGTGCGGAATTGCCGGCATATTGGACCTTCGCGGCAATGTCGTCGCGCCGGCCGACATCAAGCGGTTGACAGACCTGCTCGGGCATCGCGGCCCTTTCGGCGAAGGCATCTGGTCAAGTGCGGACGGGAGCCTCGCATTCGGCCACCGTCGCTTGGCGATCATCGATCCCAGCCAGGGCGGCTATCAACCGATGGTGTCTGCCGACGGTCGCTACGTCATCGTCTTCAACGGCGAGATTTACAATTTCCTCGAGTTGCGCCGCGAGCTCGCGGAGCGTGGCACGGTCTTCCGTAGCCAGTCCGACACCGAGGTGATCCTTGCGGCCTGGCAGGCCTGGCGCGAGGACATGCTGTTGCGTTTCAACGGCATGTGGGCGCTGGTGATTTTCGATACCATCAGCGGCGAGCTGTTCCTGGCGCGCGATCGCTTCGGCATCAAGCCGCTGTTGTATGCCCTGTCGCCCGAACGCTTCGTCTTCGCGTCCGAACAGCGCGCGCTGGCGCGGAGCGGGTTGATCGATGCGTCGATCGACGGCGACGTGGCGCGGCGCATGCTGCTCGATGCGTTCGGTATCGAGGGCAGCGAACGGACGTTGTTCCGCAACGTCCGCCGGCTCCAGGCGGGCCACTGCATGTGGCTGCGTCACGGCAAGGCGGATGTGCGGCGCTGGTGGCGGACCGTCGATCATCTGCCGGATAGCCCGCACACCGAAGCTGGGCGCGTGGATCGTTTTCGCGAATTGTTTCAGGATGCCGTGGCCTTGCGGATGCGGAGCGATGTCCCGATCGGGACATGCTTGTCCGGAGGCTTCGATTCCTCGGCGGTGATCTGTGCGATGGCGGCGCATGAGAGGGCCGGCATGGGACCGCGCGACAGCGCCGCATGGCGGCACGCCTTTGTCGCGACGTTCCCGGGTGCCGCGAACGATGAGCGTCCCATGGCCGAGATTGCCGCCGCCTGGGCCGGCGTCGCGCCTACGTTCGTTGAAATCGGACGCGGGGACGCGCTGACCGATATCGACCGGATCCTGGATGACAATGACGACGTCTATATCGGGCTGCCCAGCGCCGCGTGGCTGATCTATCGGGAGCTGAGACGCCACGACGTCACGGTGTCGCTGGATGGTCACGGCGCGGACGAGCTGATGGGCGCTTATTTGCAGGACGGACAAGCGGGGGCCTTCCGAATTCGGAATGCGGCGGCCGACCTCGCCTCCCGCTCGGCGCTGGCGCGGCGCGGCGTCGATCTCGTGCGGGCGTTGACTGTCAGGGCCCGAGGACACTACTTCCTGCGCGGCGGCCTGCTGAACGTTCCCGACGAGCTGCCGCTGGTTGCCGAAGACGACGAGCTGCCGCGCGAATGGGGCGCCTTGAACCGCCGGCTCTACCGCATGTTCCACAGCACGGTGCTGCCCACCATTCTGCGCAACTTCGATCGCCTTTCGATGGCGCACGGCATCGAGGTCCGCATGCCTTTCATGGACTGGCGCCTCGTGACCTACACAATGGCGCTGCCTGAATCGAGCAAGCTGTCGGACGGCTACACCAAAGCCATCGCGCGGCGGGCGATGGCCAATCTGATGCCGGAGCAGATCCGGACCGCGCGGCGCAAGGTCGGCTTCAATTCGCCGATGCCGGAGTGGCTCAACGGCCCGCTTGCCGGCTGGATCGCAGCCTTGCTCGACCGCAAAGTGCCGGCATTCGCCGAACTGGTCGATGAAGCCAGCCTGTCCGCGACAGTCGGCCGCTTGACCGCGGCCAAGGCATGGGACTGGGAGGCGGCCGGGCGGATCTGGCCGTATCTCAATATGAAATGGATGCTGGCAAGGTACGCTTAGATTATGCGGGTTTTTCAGAATTGCGGTCTTACTCCGTCCTACCTCGCGCGGCTGAACCGCCTGGCACCAGAAGGCCTGAGTTTTCGGGAACGACGCAACACGTTTCTGAACGATCGGTTCGGCGCGCTTCACTTTCTGCAACCTGTGCTCGACAGTGACACGAGTGCGTTTCTGACCTGCGCCAACGATGGCCGTCTGCAAGGCCAATGGGCACGCGAACAGGGTGTTCGCCAGGGAGCTGCGCCAGAAGACATTCTGCTCGCGCAGATCGAGCACCACAGAACCGAGGTGCTCTACAACCTCGATCCGGTCGCGTTTCCGAGTTCCTTCGTTCGCAGGCTGCCCGGCTGCGTGAAGAAGACGCTGTGTTGGCGCGCGGCGCCGTCGGGAAATGCAGACCTGACGGCCTATGGTGCCGTGCTTGGAAATTTCCCGTCAATTTTGGAGTCCTGGCGTGACAAGGGGTGTCGGGCGGAATGGTTTTCTCCCGCAATTGATCCTGCAATGAGCGAATACGTGCAGGATGAGCGCCCCATCGACGTGCTGTTTGTTGGCGGTTACTCGCGGCATCATTCGGCGCGGGCAAAAACGCTTGAGAAGGTTGCTTCCCTCGCCGGAAGCCGACGGATCGTTTATTGTCTTGACTCGTCCCGATTGACGAGACTCGCCGAGAGCTCGATCGGTTATTTTCTGCCGCTCCAGAAACATCGGCGCCCAAGGATGGTTGCAGCGATTGCCAAGCCGCCGGTGTTCGGGAAAGAGCTCTACGAGTTGATAGGACGGTCCAAGATCGTCCTCAACGGTGCGATCGACATGGCAGGCCGGGATCGCGGCAACATGCGTTGCTTTGAAGCCATGGGTTGTGGTGCGCTGCTGGTCTCGGACGCTGGCAACTATCCCGAGGGCATGGTCGCCGACGAAACGATGCTAGTCTACCACGATGAGAAGAGCTGTCTCGAGCAGATCGAGCGAGCTATCTCCGATTGGACCGACGTACGGCAAATAGCCGCGAATGGGCGAATTCGGGTCAATGATATCCACACCAAGGCACGTCAGTGGGGCCTCTTTCAGACTATCGTAGCACGTCTCTAGTCATTTGACGCATCGCGCCGAATGTCGTCCATTGGAGATCAGGTCTGATTTTTTGAAGGTGTCCTGTGCCCTTTCGCGCGGCGTCGTCGGCGTCACATAAGAGGAAACCTTGATGTCCAGCCTCGCCGGTCTTGCCCGCCACTGCGCAAGATTCATAGACGGGATCAATCTCCATTTTCTCACCCAACGGCTCATCGGCCGTGCCACCTGCCGTTTGCAGGAGGGGGCTTTTCTGGCTCACTGCGCAAGGATCCGAAACGCGCTCGGCGATAGCAATCAGATCGTCGTCGGCCCCTATTCGCACATCAGGGGCGAATTGATGGTTCTCGGGCACGGCGGCCGGATTTCGATTGGAGAATGGTGTTACGTGGGCGTCGGGACGCGCATTTGGTCGGGAGCGTCGATCCAGATCGGCAATCGGGTGCTGATCTCACACGGCGTGAATATATTCGACAATCTCTCGCATCCCATCAAGGCCGCCGAACGCCACGAGCAGGCCAGGCAGATTTTTTCGAGCGGCCACCCCAGAAACGTATTTCTTGACGATCGTCCGATTAAGATAGGCGACGATGCTTGGGTTGGCGCGGGCGCGATGGTCATGCGCGGCGTGACGATTGGGGAGGGCGGGATTGTAGCCGCGGGAGCCGTCGTCACCAAGGACGTTCCGGCCTATACGATTGTTGCTGGAAATCCGGCAACCGTCGTCAGGGCGTTGTCGCCGGATGAGCGATGAGACGATGAGCGGGAATGCCGCTAGTTGAGGATAAGATAGTTAGATGTCCATCTGGGTCACAGGCGCTAACGGGTTCATCGGCCGCCATCTCGTTCGTGAGCTGGCGCTGACCGGCAATGCCATTCATGGCGTCGGGCACGGTGCGCTCGACCCATCAGATGCGCGCTGGCTCGGCCTGGAGAGCTGGATCAACGGCGAGGTCGATGCGGCGAACCTGAACATGCTTGCGGCGGCGTACGGGCCGCCCTCGCAGGTCTTTCACCTTGCCGGCGGCTCTTCCGTTGGGCTGTCGATCGAGCGGCCCTTTGAGGACTTTTCCCGAACCGTCGCCAGCACGGCGCGGCTGCTGGAATGGCTGCGCGGTTTTGCGCCCCAATGCCGGCTGGTCGTGGCCTCGAGCGCGGCCGTCTACGGTGCGAACCATGCAGGTCCGATCCCAGAGGATGCGACGTTGACGCCGATGTCGCCCTATGGCGAGCACAAGCTGATGATGGAGCAGCTGTGCAGAAGCTATGCGCGAAGCTATGGAATAGGCTGTAGCGTCGTGCGCTTGTTTTCGGTCTATGGACCGAACCTGCGTAAGCAATTGCTTTGGGACATCTGCTCACGGCTGAAAGCTGACGAGCCCGTGCTGACGCTCGGCGGGACGGGAACCGAAATCCGGGATTGGACCGACGTGCGCGATGTCGTCCGATTGCTGGCGTGGATCGGACAAAACCCGCAACCGGACGGTCTTCAGGTGATCAATGGGGGCTCAGGAGTGGGAGCGAGCGTGGCCGAAATCGCCGACCAGCTCGTCAGGAACTGGGGAAGCGGCACCGTCGTCCGCTATTCCGGCGTCGCGCGGCCGGGCGATCCCGCGAGCCTGCTCGCTGATCACCAACGTCTCGGCGAGATGAAATTCGATTGGCGGATTTCGCTCGAGCGCGGACTCGCCGACTACGTGGACTGGTTCAAGGGACAGGATCGTGGCTGAGCAAGCGACGCTGCGGGTCGCTTTCACCAATATTCCCAGACGCCTGTGGGCCGGGGGATATAACTATCAACGCAATCTGTTCGAGGTCTTGAACCGCCATCGTCCCGGTGCGATCACGCCGGTCCTGTTCGCGGGCGCGATGGATGACGACGATGAGATCGCTGCCTTCACGCGGATCCCGAGCGTTGAGGTGGTCCGCTCGCCCGTGTTCGATCATGCAGGCGGCAACCTCTTCGGTGCCCTCGCCTTCGGACTCGATGCGCCCGCGTCCACGCTGTTTCGCGATCGCAACATCGACATGGTGTTTGAATCCGCACGGTTCTTCGGCTGGCGTCTGCCGTTTCCAACGATCGCGTGGTTCCCCGATTTTCAGCACCGGTTGCTGCCGCATCTCTTCTCGCGGGCCGCATACTGGCGGCGCGATCTCGGCTTCCGCGTCCAGATCGTGTCGGGCCGGCACATCATGCTGAGCAGCGCAAGCGCGCTTGGCGATCTCAGAAAATTCTATCCCGGCCTGCGCAACGGGGTCTCGGTTGTGCGCTTCGCCACCGAGCCGCCGTCGAATCTGCTTTCGACAAACCCTGTCGATGTCCTCGCGCAGCACGACCTGCCCCCGCGCTTCTTCTATCTGCCAAACCAGTTCTGGCGGCACAAGAACCATCAGCTCGTCGTCGATGCGCTCGATCTGCTCAAGCGACGCGGATTCGACGCTGTGGTCGCGGCTTCCGGCAGCACCTACGATCCGCGTGAGCCCGATTATTTCGACAGCGTCATGGCGCAGGTCAAGTCGCGTGGTCTCGGCAAGAGCTTTCGTCATCTTGGCATGATCCCGCTGGATCATGTCTACGCGCTGTTGCGCGCTTCGACGGCGCTCCTCAATCCGTCGCGCTGCGAGGGATGGAGCACGACGGTGGAGGAAGCAAAGTCATTCGGCGTCCCGATGCTTCTGTCTGGCCTGGACGTTCATCGTGAGCAGACCGCAGGCGCGGCGCGATATTTCGGCGTTGATGATGCCGAGGCGCTGGCCTATCACATCCGGGATGTCGCCGAGACCGCGCCGGAGACGGTCGTTCGGCAGCTGCAGCCGGATCTCGATGACCGGGTTCGCGCCTTCGTCGCGGATTTCGTCCAGCTCGCGACCGACGTGATGCGCGGCGCAGGAACAAGGTAGCCGTCGGGCCTCGCAAGGGGGGGCTTCTTCTGCCTTGATTTGTCGCGTTGTTCGGATAGAAACAGGTCCGGGTTCAGCGGAAAATGGCTGTTTTGGGCTTTCAAGCCCTCCAGGGGCCTTCGCTCTGACGACGGCGGGGAAGTCTTGATGATCAGATTCGGCCTGCTCGGGTGCGGGCGCATTGCCAAGCGTCATTCCGACCTGTTGGGCGGCAACCACATCGTGGGGGCGAAGCTCGTTGCCGTCTGCGATTCCGATCGCGCGCGCGCCGATGCGATCGCTGCCAAATTCTCCGTTGCCGCACATGACGATATCGACGAGCTCCTGTCGCGCGATGACATCGACGCCGTCGCTGTGCTCACGCCGAGCGGGCTGCATCCTCAGCATGCGATCGCCTGCGCACGTGCCGGCAAGCACGTCGTGGTCGAAAAACCCATGGCGCTGCGTCTCCAGGACGCGGACGACATGATCCGCGCCTGCGACGAGGCGGGCACAAAACTCTTCGTCGTCAAGCAGAACCGTTTTAACGTTCCAATTGTGAAGGCCCGCGAGGCGCTCGATGCCGGCCGGTTCGGCAAGCTCGTCCTCGGTACCGTGCGCGTGCGCTGGTGCCGCGACCAGGGCTATTACGATCAGGACGCCTGGCGCGGCACCTGGGCTTACGACGGCGGCGTGCTCACCAATCAGGCCAGTCACCACATCGACATGCTGGAATGGTTTTTTGGAGATGTCGTCAGCGTCCATGCCCGCAGCACCACAGCGCTCGTGAAGATCGAGACCGAGGACACCGCGGTGGCGACGTTGAAGTTTCGTAGCGGCGCGTTGGGCATCATCGAGGCTACGACGGCTACGCGTCCCGCCGATCTCGAAGGCTCGCTCTCGATCCTGGGCGAGAAGGGAACGGTGGAGGTCGGCGGTTTCGCCATGAACCAGATTCGGCATTGGCGTTTCGTCGACTCGCTGCCATCGGACAAGGAGGTGATCGAGAAATTTTCGGTCAATCCGCCGAATGTCTATGGCTTTGGTCACCAGGCCTATTATCAGCATGTCGTCGATTGCCTCGCCGATCGCGGCGCGGCGCTGGTCGACGGATTGCAGGGCCGCAAGAGCCTGGAGTTGATCTCGGCGCTCTACGAATCCATCGAGACCGGGCAGGAAGTGTCGCTCCGCTTCATGCCGCGTCGCAGCCGGCTGGGCGTGGCCTCATGAACCGGCCCGAGTTGAATCAAGCTGGTATCCGCGACGTCGCGTTCGGCGCCGGCGTGAAGGTCGTCGAGCCGTGCAACCTCTATGGCTGCACGATTGGCGACGACTGTTTCATCGGGCCGTTCAGCGAGATCCAGAAGGGCGTCGTCATCGGCGCCCGCACGCGCGTGCAATCGCACAGTTTCATCTGCGAACTCGTCACGATCGGCGAAGATTGTTTCATCGGCCACGGCGTGATGTTTATCAACGATACTTTCGCGAGTGGCGGTCCGGCACGTGGCCGCAAGGATCTGTGGCGCGAGACGAGAATCGGCAATCGGGTATCCATCGGCTCGAACGCGACGATCATGCCGGTTCAGGTCGTCGACGACGTCGTGATTGGGGCAGGGGCGGTGGTCACCAAGGACATCACCGAAGCTGGTACATACGCCGGCAATCCGGCGCGTCGGCTTCGGACATAGAGGCATGCATGGCGGTCCCTTTCGCTGATCTTCAGCTCCAGTATCAAACCATCAAAGGCGAAATCGACGCGGCGATCGTGGCGGTGATCCGCGACAACGCCTTCATCCGCGGTCCCTATGTCGAGAGGTTCGAGCGGGAGTTCGCCAAGGCTGCGTCGGCCGAGCACTGCGTCTCGTGTGCCAACGGGACGGACGCGCTGTATCTCGCAATGAGCGCGCTGAAGGTGAGACCGGGCGACGAGGTGATCACGACGGCGCATTCCTGGATTTCAACCTCCGCGATGATCACGCATGCCGGCGCAACCGTGAAGTTCTGCGACACTGACGGGTCGACCTTTACCATCGACCCGAAGGCGATCGAGGCGGCGATCACGCCCCGTACAGTCGGTATCATTCCGGTGCACCTGTACGGGCAGCCCGCTGACATGGACGCGATTATGGCGATCGCGAAGAAGCATGGATTGTGGGTGATCGAGGATTGCGCCCAGGCGCATCTGGCAAGCTACAAGGGGCGGATGGTCGGAACTTTCGGCGACGCCGCGACCTACTCGTTCTATCCCGGCAAGAATCTCGGCGCGATGGGCGATGCCGGCGCCGTCGTCACCAACGATGCGGCCCTCGCGGAGCGTATCGCGATGCTCGCCCGTCACGGCGGAATCGTAAAGCACCAGCATCAGATCGAGGGGATCAACAGCCGTCTGGACGGCATGCAGGCGGCGATCCTGTCGGCCAAGCTGCCGCATCTGGCGGACTGGACACGGGGGCGCCAGGAGGCCGCGAAATTCTACGATACTGCGCTGAACCAGCTCGAGGGCATGCAGACGCCTCAATTAGCGCCAGGGCGAAGTCACGTCTATCACCTCTACACGATCAGGCACGCGAAGCGCGACCAGCTGGCCGGCCATCTGGCCGGCAGGGGGATTCAGACCGCCATAAACTACCCGACGGCGCTGCCGCTGCTTCCCGCCTATCGGCGCTTCGAGCATAGTCCGGCGCAGTTTCCGAATGCCTATGCCGACCAGCAGAGCATCCTGTCGCTACCGATGTTCGCGGAAATCACACGCCTGCAGCAGGAAGAGGTGGTACGTGCGGTGCGCGAGTTCTCGGCCTGACAATTTCGGCTGCGTGTGGCTTACGGCTTCCTTCGAAGAAGCGCCCTGGCGTCACATACCATAGCAGGAATAGGAAGATGGCGCCGTGCGAGAGCAGGGCGACCGTGAGTGGCACGTTGAGGAGAACCTGCGGCAGCGCGCCGCCAGAGATTAGGACGAATCGGATCGGCAGCCGAGCGGACGCGCGGTTGCCTAGCGCTAGCACCAGGCCCGATGCGAGTGCCGTCAGCGGTGCTAGATAGGGCCCAACCGAGGCGGTGCCTTCGGTCGCAAACAGCGAAGCATTAAGGTTTCCGAAGTGATATGTGCTTTCCATCACGATCGACAGCGGCTCCTGGTAGGGACAATGCGTTACTGCCCGGAGAAAGGAGATGTGACAGAACCATGTATGCGGATGGTGGGCGAAGAAATCGTTGTAGATGTCGAGCGCGCTCGATGCCGTCGCCATCATCCGGATGTTGACGAGATCGAAATATCTTCCGACGAGGCTCTCGCCAAGTGACGTTTTGACCATCACCATTGCGATCAACCCCACGAGCATGGGGAGAAAGATCGACAAGACGACCGACGCCCGGGCTTCGAACAGCCGCGTGAGGATGACCAGCGCGATGAGCCAGGCCGGCGTGAAGAAGGCAAATTTGGTCAGCGTGATCGGGTAGAAAAGCAGGAGGAGCGCCAGTACAGCGGCGGCGCGCCAATAATAGTTGCGCATCCAGCAGCAGGCGAAGGCGAACGGCAGGAGTGTGCTGGCCGTCATGCCCATGAGATAGCGGATTGCGCCAGGAAACTCGATCTCATTGCGATAGTCGTAGATGTGCGAGACCGAGACTAGTTTGAAATTGTAGGTCGAAGCTACTGCGATGGTCGCCGCCGACAACACCAAAATGAGGTTCAGCAGGCGCTCAAAGTTCGTTTCCGTCAGGATGACGATCTGCCGGATCGGCGTCCTGATGAACAGGACCGGGATCAGAAACAGCACCAGCGAGAGCGCCGCCGAAATTCCGGCGGCGCTGTGGTCGTAATCGTATTTCGAGAACGTGTCGATCCACAGGAAGCCGAGGACCATGGTGTAGAGATAAAAGCCGACGAAATAGCCGAAGCTGAATCGGGAGACCACAAAGAGCAGCGACACGGTCGAAAAGGCGAGCGCGATTGTGGCTGCGATCCACAGCCGCTCTTCGCTGAACAAAATGTAAGACTGATAGCCGGAGACCTTGATCAGCGACAGGCAGGTGACGGCGCTGTGAAGGAGCACCAGCAAGGTGAGGCCGCGCCGCGACTCAAGTCGGGATCGCAGGCCGGAGATGATGTCGGAAAGGAAAGCTATCATGGACAAAGGGGAGCGCCGTGCGTCCAATCAGGCCAGTTCAAGCGTGCGCTTGAAATAGGCGATCGTCTCCTTCAGGCCGTCCTCCAGCGCGACCTTCGGCTGCCAATCCAAAAGCGCCTTGGCCTTGGTCAGGTCGGGCTGGCGCTGTCGCGGGTCGTCCTGCGGCAGCGGCTTGAAGATCAGCTGCGAGCGCGAGCCTGTGAGCTTGATGACCTTCTCGGCGAGCTCGCGGATCGTGAACTCCGAATTGTTGCCGAGGTTGATCGGGCCGGTCACGGCCTCTTCAGTCGCCATCAAACGGGTGATGGCTTCGACGAGGTCGTCGACATAGCAGAATGAGCGGGTCTGCCCGCCATCGCCGAACACGGTGATCGGCTCGCCCCTGAGCGCCTGGACGATGAACGACGACACCACGCGTCCGTCGTTCGGCTGCATCCGCGGACCGTAGGTATTGAAGATGCGCGCGACCTTGATCGGCAGGCCGTGCTGGCGCCAGTAGTCGAAGAACAGCGTCTCGGCGCAGCGCTTGCCTTCGTCGTAGCAGGAGCGGATCCCGATCGGGTTGACGTTGCCCCAGTAGTCCTCGGTCTGCGGATGGATCAGGGGGTCGCCATAGACCTCGCTTGTCGAGGCCTGAAATATCCGCGCCTTGAGCCGCTTGGCGAGCCCCAGCATGTTGATGGCGCCATGCACGGATGTCTTGGTGGTCTGCACGGGGTCCCGCTGGTAGTGGATCGGTGAGGCGGGGCAGGCCAGATTGAAGATCGCGTCGACCTCGATATAGAGCGGGAAGGTGACGTCGTGCCTGACCGCCTCGAACAGCGGATTTGCGACCAGATGGGCGATGTTGCGCCGGCTTCCGGTGAAGTAATTGTCCACCGAGACCACCTCGGCGCCCGTCGCGAGCAGCCGCTCGCACAGGTGCGATCCGATGAAGCCCGCGCCCCCTGTGACGAGTATCCGGCTGTCTTTGTAGCTTTCAAACGGCATGATCGGTTCCAGATTCATTCGCGCGGAGCGGCCGGCTGAGTGGTATCGGCAACGGCCGGGCTCGCCAATAGCCAAGTGGCCTTTTGGGTCGGTGGTCGTTTTGAGGTGTTTAAATACCTCTACGCTGCATGGGGTTGTTTTCGATGTTTTTGGAAGATGGACAGCCGGGCGACTAGAACTCCCGCCGCTTCAGCCAGGCGCGCGCGCCCCAATGGCCAAAGCACCAGGCCGATTTGATGAGCGGCAGGTGCTCGACGTTGCGATAGATGTGCCAGACCCATTTGGCGGAGCGCAGGGGACGGCTGGAGACCGAGGCGCCCCTGACGCGGTAGCGTGCCAGATCCTCGTTAAGGCCGAAGGCGGTATGGCCCGGCCTCAGGATTGAAAGCCACAGGCAGAAATCGTCGTAACCCTCGTTCTTCATGGCGACGGGGCCCGCAATCTCGCGGTCCACCAATGCCGTCAATGTCGCAATCGAGGTGTTCTTGAGCAGTTGCTGATAGCTGAGCGAAGCCGGTACCTCGATCAGGCGGCCGGTGGTCACATTGCTTTCGTCGATGCGGCGGAATGCGGTGAAGCTGAGTGCAGCACGCTTCTCGCGGGCGAAGGCAAGCTGCCGCTCGAGCTTGTTCGGCAGCCACAGATCGTCGCTATCGAGGAAAGCGAGGTAGCGGCCCTGCGCATGGTCGATCGAGGTCTGACGCGCCAGCGCCGGGCCGCCGTTCTTCTCCTGACGGAGCAGCTTGACGCGGGGGTCGCGTGCGGAGATCGCCTCGATCAGGTCGGGCGTCCTGTCGGTCGAGCAGTCGTCGGCGATCAGGAGTTCCCAATCCGTAAACGTCTGGGCCTGGACCGACCGGATCGTCTCCTCGATGAAGCGCTCGACATTCCAGGAGGGCGTGATGATCGAAACCAGCGGCATTGATCCGGTATCCGTTCAGTTCGCGCCGACGGGCTCGGCGATCGCTGCGCGCAAGGACGCCGCGAAAGTATCGAGCAGCTTTGTGTCGCTGATATAGAGTTCGCCGGGATACGACCGGCGCCAGGCGGATTCGAAATAGGGCGCGCCCTTCGCTGGATCGAACGGGCCGGCGCGCAACGCTTCGCGCAATCGTGCGGGCACGTCGCTCTGGCGGTCGACCGCGTAAACCAGCGGACAGGAGCGGTAGAAGGCATCGCCCATCACCACGACGGGCTTTCCGAGCAACAGCGCCTCGGCGCCCGACTTGCTGTTGACGGAGATGACGGCTTCGGAGCGGTTGAGCACGGTGTAGTTGTTGGTTTGCGGCGGCAGCAGGACGAGATTGTCGAAACGGCGCGCGAGCTCGAACAGGCGGTCGGCCGAAATTGCGCCGATCTGGGCAGGATGTTCCTTCACCACCAGCACATGCGAGTCAGGGATCGTGCGCAACAGGAAGTCGACGGTGGCGACCTGATCGAGATAGTCCGGCGCCCGCAGCGTCAGTGCCATGTCGGCCGGTACGTGGAACGGGTAGTAGACGAACGGCGTCTCGGGAAGCGGGCGATAGAGCTTGCGCAGCCGCGTCGCGTTGAGGGCCATCGTTGCATGCACACGGGCGTGCCGCAGATTATGCCCGAACTCCTGGTGCTTGCCGAGCGCGAACTGGTCCCAGAGCTTCTCGGCGAGTCGATGGGCGTTGCGCAGGTTGGCCACCTTCTTGAAGGCGGCGGAATAATGATGCTGGTCTTTCTTGGGAATGACGATCGCGCGCTGCTTGAGCGTGTCGTCGAGATAGGCTCTCACTTCGGATGACACGGTGTCCGCGGGCTTGCCCATCATGTCCGGCGCAGCGAGACTGTCGGGCGTAAAATACATCCGGCCGCGAAAGAACGACGGCTCGATGAACCAGTTGCGGATGCCGCGGCGTTTCGCAGCGTAAAAGCTCGCAATGACGGAAAGAAAGCCGCCGAGCTCCTGCACCAGTTCGGCGCGGCGGCCTTGCGCGTCCAGCCGGTCGAGCACTGCCTCCATCGCATTGGCGTAGATCATGAACCGGCGGCGCAGCGCTGCAGTGTCGCGAATGCCGAAGGTGAAGCGCTCGTGGCTGAACAGGAAGTTGGTGCCGTCAAGTCCGTAGAGGGCGACGCGGGCGTCAAAAGCCTTGCGGTCGTCAGCCGCAGGCCCGACCTTGAGGCCCTCGCGATACATGTTGGTGACCGTCACGCCTTCCGCTTCGGCCATCTCGGCGCTGCGATCATCGAAGGCTAGCAACGCGACGTCATGTCCTGCGGCACGCAGCCGCTGCGCCACCGGAATCCAGAACCGGGTCTGGTATTCGGCCAGCGTCGTGATGAGGATGGTCTTGGAAGGTGGGGTCATGCGTGTATCGGTCTATTCCCGATCGCGACGCTGGCAAGTGGAACGCCGGTCGTGACGCAACTCGCGCGGGAGGCTGTGAATCGCGATGGCTCGGCCCCGTCATGGGCGGCGATGCGGTTGAGCAGGTTGACTACGAATTGCGGCTCGATCCGCTTGTCGCGCCGAACTGGATTGACCCGGGAGCGCAGCCGTTCCGTCACGGCCGAACCCAGCACCATGCTGGCGACTCCCTTGGCGATCTGCCCCGGGCTCGGCTTCGAGCGTGTGCCGCTCACGCTGGCGCGCAGCGAGACATAGGGCTGGCGCGAATTCGGCATGCTGGTCAGGACGTCAGCAACCCGTTCGGCCGCCAGTCCGTCATTGTGGTGGAAGAACGCCTCGATGTCGGCGGCGTGAACTCCGTCGAAGTCGAAACGCTCGGTCTCGTTGTCGATGCGGTCGATTACGGTTAGAAGCTCGTCGAACGAGGCGACCGGTCGGCTGACGCGCGCCGGCAGCGCGGCGTGGCCGGCGGTTGCCGGGGTGTTGAGATATTCGAGCTGGAGCGGCAGCTTGCCGAGTAGCACCGACTCGACCGCGGTGCCGCAATTGAGATGGATCACGGCGGCGGCATTGCGGATGCGATGGAGCACGCTACCGCTGCCGTCAACGATGACGTTGGCATGATGCGCGAGCGCATTGCGATAGACTTTCTCGTTCTCGAACGGATGCGGGCGAACGAGAATATTGCGCTCGGGGCGTGCGGCCGCGAGGCGATCAATCTCGGCGAGATAGTTCGCGAACACCTGCTTCAGATCGGCCATGAAGCGGTCGACATAAAACGCGTCCCATCCGGCGCGAACCATCGCCTCGCGTTCACCGCCCGGCTTGCCGGCGAAGCGCGAATTGACGAGCGGGAAGTTCGCATTGACGAGCAGATAGCCGCGCGGCTCGCCGTCGAGCAGCGAGCGCCAGCGCGGCGCGGCAAAATCGAAGCGGGGACATCCGGTGAGATGAAGCTGGTCGGGCCTCATCGTGCCGGCCGAGTTGAAGGCTTCATGTAGCCGGCTGCCCCAGAAGAAATAGCCCGAAAGGATACCGGCATACCCGCTATCCCGGATTTGCGCGGCCATCGCGGGGGGGGAATTGCCGCCCTTTTCTGCAAGCACGCCGCCCTCGGTGTCGAGGATGTAGAGAGCGAGGCCGGCATTGGCGAATCCCTGCATCAGGTCGAGATTGGCAGTGCGCGCATAATTGGCGACCAGCGCGCTCAGCCCCAGCCGCGGCACGTCGACGGCCTGCTCGTACATCGGTACGAGCACAACCGACGCACCGCGCCGCGCGAGCTGGTACCCGAGCAGAACGGCTCCCGCCAAGTCACGCTTGGGGTGATCGACCACCAGGCCTATGCGCAAGGTTTCGGCTCCCGGCAGATCCGGCTCAAAAACGCATCACGGCACGCTCGAGACCCGTCACGGGCCCGACTGCCCGGAAGCGCGGTGGCGGCTCCGGGAAGATACGCGGCTGCTGGATATAGGTCGCGGTGTAGAGCAAACGATTGTGCTCGGACAGGATGCGGCTGCCCATGTGCAGACAGCGGGCGGTGTTGACGATGAATGACGACAGGCGCGGTGCGATCATCTCCTTCACCGCATTCGGGCCAGTCTTGGCAAAGACCTTCGCGTCGCTCATGTGGCTCTTGAGGGTATTGCGGAACGGCTTCGATGGCCCTGCCGGAATGAAGGTGAACGGGCCATCGGCGGTGTCGCGCACGTCAGTGAGGTAGATGAACAGCTTGCAGACGCGCTTGTCGTCATGATCGAGGTGCCAGAGCTGCGAATAGCTAAGTGCCTGGTTGGGGGTCGGCTGCGACAAGGTCAGGAGCACATCCGACAGCTGGGGCAGGTCATGCATGAAGTCGCCGATGATCCGCAATGCGGCCGGCTGCAGCGCGTAGCGTACGAACGGATGGTCGGTCGCGAACGCGCCGTCGACCAGGTCCTCGTCTAGGAGGCTGACCCAGAACGATTTGTGTCCGAGCTTCTGCCTGCCGGAGAGCTCGTTGAGCCGGTTGACCTTGCTTTCCGAGACGGCCGCCACAGCCTCTGCAAGGCTGCGATCCACGAGCGATGAAACATCGACATAGCCATCCTCGGCGAGCTTGCGGCTCGCCTCCGTCCATTCCGGCTTTGCGGGAAGTTGCTTCAAGAGATCGATCCGTTTGGCGCGCGCGCCCGGTTGCAGGCTGCTCAGTGCTGCCTTGGTGACCCAGCCAAGATCGGTGCGGTTGACGTGCCAGAGCAAGCGGCGGAACTGGCTGATTTTCTGCTTCTTGGTGGCTTTCGCACCAGCATCGATGGTCGTCATGAGAGCTCGCTCGATCGCACGGAAACAGGCCTCTTTAACCCCTGGGTTTGCCCATTTCTACCCTAAAGTGCCGTCGGGGAGGCGCCTCTTGGCCCGAGAAATGATCCACCGATGTCCGCGATCAGACTTCGCTGTTCCGGGCTCAGGACGAGGAAATATTGTGCGGCCCATATCGCGGCGCAATACACCGTAGCTAGGAATGCCAGCGTAGCGATTCCGGGGGCGGGTGTGAGGAAGTGGAGGATCGCGGCTAGCGGGATCGCACCGACTAGAAGTATCGTCCAATGGACCAGAATGGCCCTGGAAAAGCGCTTTGGATCGAGATCCAGCTCACGAACGAAGATCTGCAGCTGCCAGGGAACGATTGCGGCAGTTCCAATGGTCTGTCCGAGAATGAACGCGCGCTCGGCCAACGCATGTGACGCCGCAAGCGTGACGGCCGCCCAAATGACGAGGTGGATCATCATTAGCATATTGAGGCGCGCCTGGACCTTGGTGCGGGTCATGAAGAGCGTGTTGCCGAAGATCACATATTGGAAGCACATGGTGACCACGAACATCAGGCCCATCCAGTGCGCATAGGGAACGATCTGCGACCCGATCCATATCCGCATGATGTCGGGCGACATCACGGCAGCGGCGACCATCGGCGGCACGGTGACGATCGGTAGCATCGTGATGCCAGCCTCGCCGAATCGATTGAACTGCTGATGGTTGTTCCGCTGATCCAGGCGGCTGACGACCGGCAGTAGCGATGAGGTCAAAAGGCTTGCGACCACCTTTGCAAGGCGAGGGATGCGGACCAGGGTATCGTAGATGCCGACGCTTTGCGGGCCGATATAGAGGCCGATCAGGAAAGGCTGTATGGGAGCGATGACGCCTCCGATCAGCTTGCCCTGCATGACCAGGATGCACCTCGTCATCACTTCTCGTCCAACGGCCGAAGAAGGGAGCGACAGTCCTAGCTTCGTCCGGCGCAGGGCGGCGACCGAAGCTCCGAGCAGGATGAGGGCGCGTAACAGATTGGTCGCGAGAAAGCAGTAAGTGACCGTCTGATAAGGATGCCCGGAACGCGCGATATAGATGACCGTCGCCACGTACAACACCGTCGTCAGAAACTCGCAGATCCGCAATAGTCCGTAGCGCTCAAAACCCTTGACGATCCCCTCCCAGACCAGGGCAGGAAACAGCAGAAGATTGCACGCCGCCGTCGCGAGCAACATGTCGGTAAAGCTTGCGGTGTGCGTTGCTTCTACCTTGAACAGGGAAGCCAGGAAAGGCGCAGCGAACCACATGGCGAGACTGAGCACGACTCCCAGGACAATCGAAACGAACGTCAGCAGAAGGACCTGGCTTCCACCAAGCCGCATGTCGCGATGCTCTCTGGCGCGAGCAACGACCTGAGTGGTGACCTCGGACAGGCCGAAATCGATGATGCCGATGAGGCCCGCCGGCATGAACAAACGCGTGAGGACGATCAGGCCAAATTCAGCAACGCCCCAGGTCTGGATGATGACCGGGATGACAATCACACCGAGGATGGCGACCAGTCCGAAGACGATTGCCGATACGACGGTGTTTTGAACGAGGCGCTTCAGCATGCTCCGTCGCTCACCAGGCGCTCAGGCCGCCGTCGACCGCGATGTTCTGACCGGTCACATAGGAGGCGGCATCGGAAACCAGGAACAGCATCGCTCCGACCATCTCGTCCGCGCGTGCCATGCGGCCGAGCGGAATGCGGGCGCCGTAGCGCTGCTTGAAGGTCTCGTTCTGGCCACTCTCGACGCCTCCCGGAGTCAGGGTGTTGACGCGAACGCCCTTGGCCGCCCAATAGGTCGCAAGATGTTTGCTGAGGCCGATCACGCCCGCTTTCGAAGCTGTGTAAACCGCAGGCGTGTTAATGGCGCGGCCGAGATATTCGGAGCCTTCGTAGATGCGCTGGTCAGGCGCCATCAGGCCGTAGATCGAGGCGGTCTGCACGATAGCGCCATAGCCGCGCTCCGCCATCCGGCCGCCGAATACCTGCGCGACATTGAACATGCCGTCGAGATTGACCGCCATGATCTCGCGCCAGGTCTCTTGCGAGAATTTTTCGACCGGCGCGAAGAAGGCGTCAACGTCGCGCGTCTTGCTTGCGGCATTATTGAGCAGGATGGACACCGGTCCGAGTTCGTTTTCGATCGCGCTTGCGGTGTCGCTCACCGCATCCGGCCGGGTGATGTCGCAGCCATACCCCTTGGCGCGAATGGAATGGCGCGATGCAATCTCGGCTGCAGCGCTCTCCGTCGCGCTCTGGTCGAGGTCGAGGACCGCGATATTGGCGCCGAATTCGGCGAGGCCATCGGCAAAGCGTCGTCCGAGAATACCGCAGCCGCCAGTGACGACCGCGGTGCGGCCGGAGAGGTCGAACAGGGCCTTGAAGCTCGTGGTCATTGCTTTGCCCCTCAAGCCGTTAGCCTCTGGCGGAGCATTAGTTCCACCAAGGCAAAATCGAGGTCGGAATCGATATCGACCGAACGTTCTTCCGGCATCTCGAATAGACGGGTGTCGGAGTAAAACACCGCCGGTTGCTCCAGGAAAGGCGCAACACGCCAGACGTAGATCGACGCATTCATGTCGAAGCAGCGCGGCGCATCCTGGCGGCGCACGACCGGAGGATCCACGGCCTTGGACAGGCCGACGCTGCCGTCGGCGCGTTGCTCCACGAGATTGAAATAGGGCGAACGGCGCGCTGTTGCTCCGGTGATGACATTGCGTGCGCCGGACGTCTGCAGCAACTCCACGGCACCGGTGATATCGGAGGCGAGGCGCAGCGGCGAAGTGACGTCGAGATCCACGAAAATCTCCGGCGTCGTGCCGCTGCGCGCGACCGCCTGCTCCAGGCAATGCCGGATCGCCGGCAGTTTCGGCGCGGTGTCGGTCGCCATCTCGTCCGGGCGTTTCACCGCAATATCGGCGCCGGCCTTCAGTGCCGCCTCGAGCAGGGCGTCGGAATCGCTGCTGAAGGCGATCGCGTCGAACAGGGCGGTCTCGCGCGCCTGCTCGATGCTCCAGGCGAGCACGGGCTTGCCCAGGAGATCGCGGATGTTCTTTCCAACGACGCCTTTCGAGCCGCCCCGCGCGCAGATCGTGCAAATCAGGCTCATGGTGAAATCCAGCTTCCCGTGCGCCAGGCCCGCTCGCTTGCATCGATCAGGTGCACCACGCCCAGTGCTTCTGGTAACGAGCAGGCCGGGCGTTGTCCTTCCATCGCGGCGAGGTGCATGTCGCGATAGCTCTGGTCTCGCTGGCTCGGAATATCGACGGCCTTGCCGTTGACCGATAGCCTGCTGCCAACGAGGTCAGCCTCGATGGTCTCATCCTCGAGATTGACGCGGATGCGGCGGACACCTTGCCGGTCTAGATAGTCCATGTGGACGTGAACCGCTTGCGCGCGCTCCATATCGAGCAGCAGATCAAAATGATCGTCGACGTCGATGTCGCGCGCACCCGACGCGCCGGCGAGTGCTGCGACGCGATGCCAGGGCCCGAACAGCCATAGCAGATAGTCCAGCTCGTGGCTCAAGTCGCGAAGCACACCACCTCCCGCATCGGCCGTGGCGGACGCGGTCGCGCGGTGATCGCGGCCGGGCCGCCAGTCCCGGATGTCCTGTCCGACATAAGCGGACACGGTAATCGTCTCACGGCCACGGATTCTTTCCGCAAGTGCGGTCATCACCGGATGGAAGCGCAGATTATAGCCGACGCTCAGGTGGGCAAAGGGATAGCTGACGGTCGGACCAGGCCTTGCGAACAGCGGTTTCTCGACCAGTACCGATCCAAGGAAGCCGGCTTTCGCGAGCTCTTGGAGATCTTCTCCATGCCTGGCGGTCTCGGTCGCAACCACCGCATATTGGGGGTGCACCTTCGCGACGGCATCCATGATCGAAGCATGGTCGCCGCCTGCGCGCCGGCTCACCGTCGTAACTTCAAGACCGAGCTCGCGAAGGACGCGCGCATGTCGCGTTCCGATCGAGCCAAGGCCAATCACGACCGCGTTCGCCGAAGTCACAGGAAGACCTCGTGAAATTCCGCGTGTGCCTGCTCGAAATCCTCCATGCGGCCGATGTCGAGCCAGTACTCGCGGATCGGATAGACCGCGACGCGTCCCTTGCTCGCGATCACGCGCTCGAGCACGGTCGGCATGTCGATGGGTACGCCGGGTTCGACATGACGGAAGACGGAATTACCGACCACGTAGATGCCGGCGCTGACAAACCAGCTTTCCGTCGGCTTCTCGCGGATGGTCTGGAGAAAGCCGTCCGACGTCGAGACCACGCCATAGGGCACGTGCACCTTGTGCTCGCGTACCGCCATGGTCGCTTCCGCCGGTGTCCCGTTGTGGAAATCGAGCAGCGCGCCGTAGTTGATCGTAGTGAGGATGTCGCCGTTGGTGACGATCATCGGCAGATCCGGCGGCGTTGGAAACAGCCCGAGCGCGCCGGCGGTCCCCAGGCGCTCCGTTTCGTGGACATATTGGACGTTAGCGCCGAAGGCTGCGCCGTCGGCAAAATAGTCCTTGATGATGTCGGCCTTGTAGTTGACCGAGATGAAGATGTTGGCAAAGCCCTGCTGTACGACGCTGCGGACGATGGTCTCGAGCAGCGGCCGTCCGCCGACATTGAGCATCGGTTTCGGCATGTCCCGCGTCAGCGCACCGAGGCGCTCGCCGAGTCCACCGGCCATGATCAGCACCGGATTCGGATAGTGACGCGGCTCAAGCAGCTCATCGAACGTCTCGACCACGACGAGATGACCACCCTCGTCGAGCAGCGGGAGCTGCTTGATCGACTTCTGCCGCATCAGATGCAGGCGATCCTCGCGCGACAGTGTCGCCAGTGCCGATACTGGCGTCCGGTTCATCACGTCGGTCGCGAGCCCGGTAAGCGGAATGCCGCGGAGCAGGCCGCGCCTGATATCGCCGTCCGTGACCACGCCGAGCAGGCGATTCTGGTCGTCGAGCACGAGTGCGATCTGGATGCTGCCGCTCTCGATCGCGGCAATGGCCTCGCCGACGGTCGCCTGCGTTCCAACGACGGCTTTACGCCAGGATTTCATGGCAAACTGCCTCGTATACGCCGGATATTGGGGGCGCCCCACGGGTGATTTCGCTATATCGCGGCTGCGAGAGGCGGCGTCAACCCCAACCAGGGCTACCTCGGGTTGCCCCTGTTAACCGTGGCGCTCCCCGGTTCGAATCGGTGGTTTGAAGGCGTTCGGCCGGCCCGGTAAGATGATCACGATAGGGAGTCGCAATGGACGATCTGATCATCATCGGCGGTGGCGAGCACGCCTTCATGGTCTATGAGGCGGCGCTGCTATCCGGCCAGTTCAACGTCGTCGGATTCGTCGACCGCCAGCCTGTCAGGCTGGGCGAAGTGCGCTACCTTGGAACCGACGATGTGGCGGCCAACTATCCCGATGTCGCTTTCGTAGTCGGGATCGGGACGCTCCAGGCCGGACCGGGGCGGGCGCAGATGATCGGCCGGATCCGGGTCAAGCGCTGGGCGACCGTCATTCACCCGCGTGCATTTGTTTCGCCATCGGCGAGCATTGGCGTGGGCTCGGTCGTCCTGCCGGGGGCGATCATTAATGCGCGCGCCGCGATCGGCGATCACTGCATCGTCAATTCCGGTGTCATCGTCGAGCACGACGTGCGCGTCGGGCACTATACCCACCTCTCGCCGGGAACCGTCGCGGGCGGCGGTGCAACGATCGGCAACAATTGTTTCGTGGGGCTTGGCAGCCGGGTGAAGGATCACATCGTCGTCGGCGACGATACGTCCATTGCGATGGGCTCCGTCGTGACAGCTTCTTGCCCGGCGGGGTCCGTGCTGCGCGGGCTGCCGGCAAAGCCCTACGGTCAGAGCGGATCGTCCGGCTCGAGCGCACGCGGGGCAGGCGTTCCAATCAGCGACCAATAATCGATCGGCGAGCGGCCCGAACCCGGCCGCTTGGCGGCGATGTCGTCTGGCCCGATCAACTCGCCTGCCTTGAGCGATCGCGCCGCCACGATGCTCTTGCGCGCCACCGGCACGTTCCCGATCTCGGATTCCTTCGGCGCCTTCACGCCATCGCCGAGCGCTTTCTCGACGTTGCGGATTGCCGTAACCATTCGTTTGAACTCGCCAGGTTCGATCGATGCCGCATGGTCGGGACCTGCGGCGTTGCGATCGAGCGTGAGGTGCTTTTCGATGATGGTCGCGCCCAGCGCAACCGCGGCCAGCGAGATTTCGATGCCGTCGGTATGATCGGAATAACCGACTGGAAGCTGGAAGGCTGTCCGCATCGTCGCCATCGCTGCGAGGTTCACGTCGCCGATCGGGCAGGGATATTCGGTGGTGCAATGGAGCAGGCTGACGTGGCGGCCGAGCGCGGCACGTGCGCCCGGGTCACGCCACGCGGCGCGGAAGGCGTCGACGCCGGGCGAATCTACGTGGTGCGCGTAGCCATGCGCGAGCACGCCGAGGGCCTCTTCAACCTCGCCTAATGTCGCCATGCCCGTTGACAGGATCAAGGTCGCGCCGGCTTTTGCCGCTGCATGAAGCAAGGGCGCGTTGGTGAGATCGCCAGACCCGATCTTGATACGCGGCAGTTTCAGCGATAGCAGGAAGGCGAGCGAGGCATCGTCGAACGGCGTCGAAAGGAACTCGATTCCGCGCGTGTTGGCGCGTGCGATTAATTGCCGGTGCGCCGCTTGCGGCAGTTCGAGCCGTGTCAGCATGGCCAACTGGCTCTCCGAAGCGTCGGTCGTGCGCTGTTGATAATCCGCCTTCTTCGCCGCATGGCCGGCGAGAGACCTCGCATTGAAGGTCTGGAACTTGACAATATCGGCGCCGGCATCTGCCGCAGCGTCGACCAGTGCCAGCGCCTTTTCCAGACTGCCGTCGTGATTGACGCCGGCCTCGGCGATGATCAGCGTATGCCTCGTCATGCACCTCTCCCGCTTGCGGGAAGCTCGTAGAAGCCCTTCTTGAGGAGCTGTTTGAAATCCGGGATCGCAGCAAGGGTATCGGCAAATCGACGGCTGGATTCGCCGTCGCCGTACGGATTGACGGTGGGTTGACGCCCGCGCTGTAGGGCCTGGGCAATGGCGGCGGCGATCGAGCCGCGCTCGGGCTCCGCCTGAAACACCGAGGCCGCGCGCTCACGCCCCTTCTGGCGGTCGCCGATGTTGACCGTAGGCACGTTGAATGAAGGGGCTTCGAGAAGGCCGCTCGACGAGTTGCCGATCACCACGTCCACCTGGTTCATCAGGCTGAGATAGCGGAGCTGGCCCAGCGAGGCGACCGCGATGCTGTTCGGGCGGCCCGCGACGAAGGATTCGATCCGTTCGTTCAACGCGCGGCCTTCGGCATCGGCATTGGCAAGCGTGAAGACGAGACCGAAGGCCGGATCGAGCGTTGCGAGCGCCACGAACAGCTCCTCCAGCTCGGCTACCGAACGGCCCGCTTCGACCGTGACTGGGTGGAACGTCACCACAGCGTTGCGGCTGCCAAGCGCCATCCCGACCGCGCGGCCGATGCCGGCACGATCCATCAGAGTAACGCGCTTGATGGCATCTATGCCCACAGAGCCGATCGTATGGATCCGTGACGGATGCTCGCCGAGCTGGATCAGTCGCCCGGTCGAGCCCTGATTGCTCGTGAAATGCAGATGCGCCATCTTGCTGATGGCATGGCGTGTCGACTCGTCGACCGCACCTTCGGTGACGTCGCCGCCGAACAGATGTGCCATCGGCAGGCGCATGAACATCGCGGCCTGCGCGGCCGCGAACATCTCGAAACGGTCGCCGAGCACGACGACGAGATCAGGCTTCAGCCGCGTGAATGCGTCGGCAAATCCGATCACGCCCAGTCCGACCGATTTTGCGACGCCGGCTCCGGTATCGCTGCTGAGCAGCGTCTCGATCGTCTCGTCGACCGCAAATCCTTCGTCGCGGATGTTGCTGAAAGTGTAACCGAACTCCGGGGCGAGATGCATGCCGGTGGCAATGAGCTGGAGTGCCAGGCCGGGGGTTTCCCGGATCGCGCGCATCGGCCAGGTCAGCAGTCCGAAATCGGCACGGCTGCCGGTGATGAAGCAGATTTTGCGCGTGGCGTCACTCATCGTGGGCCCTGATGCTGGCGCTGCTCGGCAGGTTGATCAGTCGACGCTCGATCGATTCGGCGACAGACAAGTCGCCGCGCGGACTTGTTGCATACATCGGCAGCTTCTGCATCAAGGTCCAGGCCGGCCGCGCGCCAAAGCCGGCTTCGTTGAGCGCTGTAAGCACCTCGTCGCGGCGGTTCGCATGGGCTTCGTCGAGCAGAATCGCGTTCAGCCAATAGTTGCTGGTGGTGCCTGCAGGCTCACGCGAGAAGTGCACGCCAGGGACGTGTGCGAAGACGCGCTCGTAAGCCGACGCCAGCTTGCGCTTGCTCTTCAGGAAGCCATCGAGCTGCTCGAGCTGAGCGCAGCCGAGCGCGGCGTTCAGGTTGGGCAGGCGATAGTTGAAGCCGACCTCGTCGTGGACGAACGCCCATTTGTGCGGCAGCTTGGCGGTCGTGGTGAGATGTTTTGCGCGGCGGCCCAGCTCTTCGTCGTTGGTGAGAATGGCGCCGCCGCCGCCCGTCGTCACGATCTTGTTGCCGTTGAAGCTGAGCGCCGCGAGCCGCGCCTGTGATCCGACGGCGTGGCCCTTGTAGGTCGAGCCGAGTGATTCCGCAGCATCCTCGACCAGCGCGATGTTCCAGTCTTTGGCCAGCGCGGCGATCCCCTCCAAGTCTACGGGGTGGCCGAACGTGTGCATGGGCGCAAGGGCCGCGATGCGGCGCCCGGTCTCGCGGTTGATGGTGCCGGTTGCGGTTCGTTCTGCGATCGCCTCGAGGCGCGCGGCGACCGCGCGTGGCTCCATGCCGAGAGTTTCGAGGGAGCTGTCGACGAAATGCGGGACAGCGCCGCAATAGGCGATGGCGTTCGTCGTCGCGATGAAGGTGAGGGCGGGTGAGATCACCTCATCACCGGGTTCGACGCCGGCGAGTCGGAAGCAGGCGTGCAGCGCCGCCGTGCCGTTGACCACGGCGATCGCGCGTTTGGCTCCGGTTGTTTCCTCGAGCATGCGCTCGAACCGATCGACGAATTTCCCGACCGAGGATACGAAGGTGCTCTTGATGCATTCCTCGAGATAGGCGATCTCGTTGCCGGCAAAGACCGGCTCGTGCAGGCCAAGCAGGCCGTTCGGCGTTCCGACGGCGCGCCTTACGGCATCGACTACTGCTGTTGGCTCGAATACGGACCTTGTCACGGCGATGCCCACCGTCTCTTCAGACATTGTAGATGTCAGCCTTGTACCGGCTGAGATTGGCGGGATTGGTGAACCAGCTCACCGTCTTTTCCATGCCGCGGCGCATGCCTTCGACGCCGCCGAATTCCGGTGCCCAGCCGAGCCGTTGACGTGCCAGCGAATTGTCGGCCCACAGGCGTTCGACCTCGCTGTTGGCTGGCCGCAGGCGTGCCTCGTCGGTCTCGATCTCGATGGCGGTTCCCATGACGTCGGCGATCATCTGCGCGGTCGCGCCGACCGAGATCTCGAAGCCGCTGCCGAGATTGATCGTCTGGCCGCATACCTGCGTCGCCGGCGCGGTCAGGCCCGCGATCAGGCCCCGCGCGGTGTCGGTGACAAACGAAAAGTCGCGCGTTGGGCTGACGGCGCCAAGGCGGATCTTGCGCTTGCCGGTGGCGATCTGGCTGATGATTGTCGGGATCACTGCGCGCGCCGACTGCCGCGGGCCAAAAGTGTTGAAGGGACGGATGACGACGACAGGGATGTCGAACGAGGCCTGGAACGACAGCGCCATCTGGTCGGAGGCGATCTTCGACGCCGAATAAGGCGACTGACCGACCAGCGGGTGGCTCTCCTTGATCGGAACGGATTGCGCCGTGCCGTAGACCTCACTGGTCGAGGTCTGCACGAAGCGGCGCACCCCAGCCAGACGTGCTGCCTGGAGCACGTTCACTGTGCCGCGAATGTTGGTTTCCACGTAGGAATCCGGTGCGACGTAGGAGAAGGGGATCGCGATCAGCGCGGCGAGGTGCAGCACGTCGGTACAGCCCCTTGCGGCTTCGATCATGAAATGAGCATCGCGGATGTCGCCAGCGACGACCTCCACCGACTTCATGACCTCTGGGGCAATTGTGTCGAGCCAGCCCCAGGAGTTGAAGGAGTTGTAGTAGACGATTGCCTTGACCCGGGCTCCGGCCTTCACCAGCTCCTCGACGACATGCGAGCCGATAAAGCCGTCGCTGCCGGTGACGAGGACGCGGGCGTCCCTGAGTTGTTCCATGCCGGACCCCAAACGCGATTAAGCCAGTCTTCGCAATAGGATGGCGCTATAGCACACTGGCGGTTGTGTGCAACAGAGCAGGGCTCGACCACCCTCAAATGCCCGCTTATGCAGAGCTTTTGGGGACGACAGCGAGAGCCGGCCTAGACCTTTTTGGCGGCGTCGAGGCGCTGTCGCACAAAGGTCTCGAGATTTCCCCCGTCGAATAAATGGCCGGGAAGGCCTGCCGCCCCTGCCGCCTCCATGTCGCTTGGCTTGTCGCCGATCACCATGCTGCGGCTCATGTCGATCGGGAACCGCCTGACGAGGTCGGTGATCATGCCGGGCGCGGGTTTGCGCCGGTCGCTGGTGCGGCAATAGCGCGCGACGGTGCCGTCGGGATGATCGGGGCAATACTCGAAGGCATCGATATGTGCGCCGACCAGCGCCATCTGGTCCGCCATCCATCGGTGCAGGGTGATGACGTGGTGCTCCTCGTAGTAGCCGCGCGCGATTCCGGATTGATTGGTTATGACGAAGGCGAAGTAGCCGGCATCGTTGACCGCTTTCACGGCCTCGCGCGCGCCATCGATCCATTCAAGCCCGGCCGCTTCGTACGCGTAGCCGGAATCATGGTTGAGCACGCCGTCGCGATCGAAGAACACCGCCGGGCGCCGCAGTCTCGCGCGCAATTCGCGGTCGGCACGCGCAAAGTCCTCGGGGATGCCGATGTCGATAAAGTAGCCGCGATAGGAGCTGCCGCGCAGCGCACCGCGTGCGGCAAGAGAGGGGAATACGTCCTGCTCGATCGAGGCGGGAAGGAGTGGCAGATCGGCGAGAACCGATTTGTCGATGACGTAGACGCCGGCGTTGACCGGTCCAGTCGCGCCCGCGCCGGGGGCCACGAATGTCCGTACGACGTCGCCCTCCAGTAGCACGCGGCCGTAGCGGTCGCCGTCCACGTCGGCGCGCAGCGCCATGTAGACGCCGTCGGAGTGTGCGCGCGCGATTAGGTCCAGCAAATTGAAGTCGAACAGCGAGTCGCCGTTGAGCAGCACGAAGCGATCCTGCAGGAGGTCGTGTGCATGGATCAGCGCGCCAGCCGTGCCGAGCGGCTGCGTCTCGCGCGAGACGGCGATCCGCGCGCGACCCCGGACCACGCCGGCATAGTGCGCCTCGACGAGCTCGGCCTTGTGGCCCGCGAGAAGCAGAATCTCGTCGAAGACGTCGTAGCGTGCGAGTTCGTCGATCAGCGTATCGAGGAACGGCCGTCCGCCAACTTCGAGCATCGGCTTGGGGATGGACTTGGTGCGGTCGCCGAGTCGGGTACCAAGTCCACCGACGAGGATAGCGGCCTGTCTCAGCATGGTGCGCGCCGCTGGCGCAGGATTGGGTCCGCTTGTACGCGAGGCAATTTCATAGTCGGAGTTCATGTTTCGAACTAAGATGTCGTCTTGAGCTGCGATCTCGATCTGAAAAGCCTTAGGGCGCCGGCAAGCCCGCGGAGGCGTATCGCCATGACAGCCCATGGTACGAGAGGTAGTCCAACACGAGCAAACCGCGTTTCCAAGACCAGGCTGACGACGAGTGCCGCGATCTTCATCCAGTAGCTCTCCACGACTAGAAAATTGAGCATTCCGCCGATGTACATCACGAGGAAACCGTACAACACATAGAGTGCCAGGAATGCGGACGCATACCGCCCCTGCAGCGTGCCCTTCACGATCAGGGCGGTCAATAGCGCGGCAACGGCCCCGCACCCGAGAAGAAACGGCCACGCATAGATTGGGCCGAACAGCTCGAAGAAGATCTCCGGAAACCCGCCTGCAAACTGGAAGCCTGCGAGGATGTGATCGGACGTCCGAGGCTCACCGACGGTTTCCAGCATCAGATATTGCGGCGTGGTGTTCTTGCTGGGATCCAAGGGGGTCTGAAAAAGAAAATCGTAAACCCGGCCGGGCTGCCAATGATCGAGGACGAATATCCGCTCATAGGAAATCCAGCCCATCTCGCTGGGCTGGACCAGTAAGCGCTCCCAGAACTCGGACACGACTTCGGAGCCCTCATAGCCGCGAACCGTGGTCAGATTGTTGAAGATGGCTACAGCAGCGAGGATGACTGTTAGCGAAACGCCTACCCCCATGAGTGCAGTTTCGCGCGCCCCGAATGCGCGCTTGATCCAGTGAAATGGGATCACCGATCTTTCGACTTCGGTCTGCGCAACAACTGCAGAGAAGGGAATAACGAAAAAGCTCAACAGGCTGTAAAATGCGGAGAAGCGGTTGCCGGTGAGGAACATGTAAACGAGCAGGGTAGCGACCAGTCCCATGTAGCGGAAGGCGATTCTGCAATTTCGCAGCCGTTCCGCCGCCAGCATGAGTCCCCACCAGAATGCGAGGAAGCTGCCGTATTTAGCTACCCAACGGTGAGCCGCGCCGGCCGTTGTTGCAGTGTAATCGTACCGTTCAGTATGCGTGAACAGCGGAATCGAGCCGCGGCGCAACATGTCCATGAACAGATAGGCAAGAAACAGCGATGACAATAAAAACGTTACGTCCGCCAGGGTCAGAACCCTAGGTGCCGCCCGTCGCCGATCGATGGCATCCAACCAGTTCCTGATCGCGCCGGACCGCAGCACGTACAGAAAGGGGAGAAGCGTCACGAAATAGGCAAGCACATGCAGCGGAGTAGCGAGTCCGGGGCCGACGAAACGAACGGTCTGGGACGACCATATCGGGCCCGCTAAATCGATGAAGGAGGTTGACACCGTACGCCAGGCGAACGTGAACAGGATGAAGAAAAATCCAAGAAAGACGACGGGCCGGTAAGCCGCCAAGAAAATAACAAAGAGGCAAAATGCACCTGCCGGCAAGATGACCGCGGTCTGCTCTGGAAGGGGTGGCATTGAGTGCTCGGCCTCGGATCAGAACAAACGATATTCTGGCGGGATCGGACTCTAAGTCCTGCCCCGTGGACTAACGGCAAGAAAGAGAAGACCAATTGCCACAAGCATTAAGAGTCCCGCCGCAATGGATGCCGTCAGAGTTCCGACTGAGCGTGAAGCTAGGGGAGAAATCTCCCCCGCGGCCTGTACCACCGTAGCTTCACTCAAGGTTGCCAGACTCTCGCCGGTCTGAATACGATCTTTAAGACTATTCCACGTCGGAAGCGCGGCCGTCACGGTCGGAGTGAAGACCCAGGGCCCTGGACGAGTCTTCTCTTCGGCCTCCGTGCTCAACACCCGGCTGTTCAAGTCGTCGTTCGACTGCTCGATCCTGGCGACGCGGGCTTTTGCGTCTTCGATTTGGGCTCGCAGCGGTCTCAGGCTCTGTTCGAGGAGGGCCGCATGGATCTCTCCGATCTCCGCGGCAACAGCATCGAGCGCGGCTCGAACATCTCCCGGCGAGCCCGCCGAAAGCTCGACGCCGATGTTCCGATCGCTGTCCAAAAGAATGCCTCGCAGGCTGGAGGTGACGATCCGCTTGGAAAGGGCAGCGGTTTCGGGATTGAATGAAGCGCGATTTGCTATCTTCTCCTTGAAGGATTGATCCGAAATCCGCGCAACCAAAGTGCGAGGAGGCTCAAGCGGAGCCAAAGGCGGGCCACTCAATTGCATGACAAAACTGATGGGCGGCGCTTCGCCGATTGTTACCCTCGTCCTGCCGGTCCAGACATCCGATGCCGTCGGATGGTAAAGCGTAAACGTCAGCACGGCTGCGGCAATTGCGGCGCCCGCAACTAGCCATTTTGATCTCCAGACGCGCTCTGAGATGAACTTCAAGACCGTTCTTGCGTCCGGTGCCGCGCCCGAAAAATGCTGGCCCACGAAGTCCCCTCACAAGTTTGTCGGCTTTGCTGATTTTAGGCTGTGGTCCTGGCCAGTGGCAACCCCGCGAGAACAGGATAGTCGAGCTTATCCAGGCCTGCCGGAACTTGCGGTCGATCGGATCGTCATGAAGCCGTTGTGTTGCGTCACTGATGGGCGACCACCACGGTTGATTTATTGTAGAAGCGCGCAACGCAATCGTTCGGTAGTTGTGACGGCGATTCCTTCAGTTCGTCACCCGCCAACAAGCGTGGCGACGCTGTGCGGCGGGGAACGGTGACGTTCGCATCGCCTGACGTGGAGAGGAGCGAGTTCCTCGCCTGGCTCTCGCGCCAGTAAGTGACGAGTTGAGGCCACTCATCCTGGATCTGCAAATAGGTAGGTGCGGTGTTTACTGGCAGGATATGCCAGGTTCCGTATGTCGCCGCGATGAAGGCTGCCAGACTTGCCGCTGTCGGAGTTTTGCCCTTGTAGAACTGAAGCGAGATGCCGAGGATCGCTTGGACCGCAATGACAACGCAAGCCGACAAGAGCACGACCTCCACGGCAACAAGTTCATTTCGTGCCCGAAGCGCGAGTACCTCGCCCGTCGAGTAAGCGCCGATGAAGTAGGACACGAGCGCCCACTGCGCACCGAGCGCCAGCAACGCAATCGCAAACAGGATGTTCTGCGCCGCAGCCTTGGGTCTTAGTCGCCGGCTCGTGGCAATGCCGAAACAAATCGCCAAGATCGCAAACGATCGGATGACGTCAGAATTGCCAATCGCGTAGCAATAGTCGGCAAGATAGGTCATCGCATTGTCCAGCGATGCCGCGATATCGCCGCTGCGTTGGTAGGCTTTGAGGCGGATCGCATTGCTGGGCGAAAAGAGCACCACGCCGTAACTCAGCAGTATGACGGCGAGGATCCCGAGGTGGTAACCGACCTGGGCTTCGCGCCGCATCGTAAACAGCCTGAACAGAAGGGACAGCGTCGCCATGCCGAGCAGAAAGAATGCGGTGAATTCGTTGAACATGGCGGTGAACGCGCAGACCAGAACAGCCAAGCTCAATGAGCGGAGGTTGATGCGGGTTCGGTTGAGCGAAACATTGATTGCCCACGCCGCAAAGAGCGAAGCGCCGATCGCTGCGGTCAAGTAGCAAGCCTCGCCCGTCACCCAGTAGATGAATTCGCCGATGTTCGGCACGATGCTGAGAGTAAGGGAGCACAGCAGCAGCCCGAACAAGCCGCCGAGCAGATAATTGTCCGTCCGCAGCACCAATATTGCGGACGCCATGACAGCCATAATGAACAAGAGCAACATCAAAGCATTGAAGACGGGATAGACAACGAAAAGATCAAGTCCTGTGGCGCTCGCCAACAAAGAGGGGAGAGTGATGATCGTTAGAGCGGGCAGTCGACCGGTCACTGATACGTAATATTGGTGGACAGCGGCGACCGCCTGCCCGAGGGTGTGTGACGCCAAGCAGAAATCATCAGTCGAAGGGCTGCTGTAGAGTGCGGCTGACGCGAAGGGCAGAAGATAAAACAGCGGAACGCAGCAAAGCACCAGGTATCCGAATCGAATGGCCACCGTCAGTAATTTTTTCGCAGTCTCATTCATTGCAACCGAGCGATCTGCTTCTGTGCCGGTATAGAAATAGTTTGTGTGAAGGCGCGGAAGCGCTATCCGCTCGAACGCATCGAAGCCTTCTGGTCAAGTGGTGCGACGCTCGGGATCGGACCGGCGCGAACAGTCGTGCTGGCCACCCCGTCAAGGAATGTCTTCCACTCGCAGTGACGAATTAAGCAATAATAATAGTGGAATGACAACTCGTGACCGGCCAGAATTGGCGACTTCGGAACAAATTCAATAGTTGCCTGGGGACCGCGCAGATCCATATTGCGAAACGCAGACCCCTCCATGTGCATGGCTTCGTCGATTTCCCGTAGAATGGTCGGGCGCTCGTTTCGGCCGGTAAACCCAAAAAGCGGTCGATTGTCCCAGGCAAGGTGTAGGCCGCCGGTTATCTCCGTAATTCCATAATAGGTATGATCGGGGAAATCGAGGAAGCCATCGGCCAGATTGAATACCGCCGCAGGCGGCTCACGATAATCTCGCCCGAGTTGGTCGATCATTGCCGATTGCCGAATCCACCGGGCTTGCTGCAGGAAATAGCTGTTCCATAGCGAGCAAAGGTTGGCCGAAAGGATCAACGCGCAGACAACATAGCTTGCGGCCCTGTTGGAGGCAGACTGAACGGTGCGGAGGACCCAGATGACGATGAACCCGACAGGAAGGCCAAACAGAAGGAGGTGTCTGGATTCGTAGAAATGCCCCGTTGGTGCAATGCCGACGCTGATGTACGGCAGCGCGCAAATGATGAACAGCATGACGCCCGCCACCAAGGGCCACATCAGGGCAGCGGGTAATTTCTGCGAATGGTTCCTGATAGCCGTGCCGTGCCGTGCCGCCAAGACCACAAACCCTATGCCGGCAAGAAGGGACACGCTGGCAACCCAGGCCGATCGCGCGGCCAAATGGAGAGCGTCAAGTGCCGGTTCGTAAATGCCCCAACGCAGGAACTGCAGCAACTGCGACAGCGCCTCACCAAAAATGGGAATCCGAATTAGATAGTAATCGTGATACGGACCAATCTTGGGAAAGAAATAGTTGGTCGAGATCCAATAAATAAAAGGTATTGCGAGGCAGTCCGCGAATCGCACAGTCGGTCGGATCAGGTTGCTCATTGTTGGTCGCTTGCAGCCGGCTTCCGGCGTGAGCAAGCAGAGGCCAGCCAACACGCCGGCGTAGTAGACCAAGATCATAGAGTTGACCGCGAAGCTGCAGAAGATCGCAACCAAACAGGCGAGACGCAAGCCGATGCGCGGGCGGCGGGAGCTCGCGATGATGGCAAACAGGTTGAGCCCGAGACAGAGCAACGCGAAGCTAAAGATGTAGGCGGAGGTAATCTTGGTCGCCCAGTCGCGGAAACCGGCATAACTCCAGACGAAGAAAACGACAATCAGCGTCTCGAAGTCGCTGAGAATCCTCAGTCGCGTAAGAAAAGAGTACAGACTCACCGCGCCGATCGCGATGCCTGCCAACGCAAGCGCATTCATAAAGGCAGTGGGATAACCGCTGAAGTTGGCCAGCGCGCAGTAAAGGTAGGTGATCGGGTGCCCGGCGCCATGAAGCAGAAACGAGATCATCGTCTGATAACCAGGCTTGATCTCGAACATCAACCAGTCGTCGCCGTATAGGCCATTGTTCAAGGCGAGGGGAGCGTGCACGATCAACAGCGCGCAGACAAGGAAAAGCGCGTCTTTCGGCCGCGAGTAAGCGCTCGCTTGGACAGAAGTCTCCTCGAGGTGAAGCGCCGTCCGCGTCAATGTGTCGTCCATGGGATATCGCGCCAACCGCACATTTGACCCGATTTCAGTCAAAATTGACCCGCTCGCGCTCCACCACGATTGGTCGGCGCCGGACCTGGTTGAAGATCGCCACGATGTATTCGCCTAGCACGCCGAGGAAAAACAGCTGTACGCCGCCAAAGAAGAACAGGCCGATGACGATCGTCGGAATACCCCGCGGTCCGATGTCGAAGCCCGCGAGTTTGAGCAGCAGCACGACGAACGCATAGGCAAAGCTGAGCGACGAGATGATGAGCCCAAAGAAGAACGCCGTGCGCAGTGGAACCGTCGAGAAGCTGATCGCGCCGAGCAGTCCCTGGTCGATCAGGCTCGACAGCCGGTTACGCGACAGCCCGTGTTTTCGCGCGAGCCAGGTGTAGGGAACGCCGATGGAGCGGAATCCGCATTCGAACGGCATCATTCGCATGAAGGGCTGGACGTCCTCGAACTGCTTCATGGCGTCGAGCACCTTGCGGTCGACGAGCTGGTAGTCGCCGACGTCGGCGGGATAGTCGACATAGGACATCCGGCTGATCATTTTGTAGTAGAGGTGGCGCGCGGTGCGGCTCAGCAGCGGCTCCTCGCGCCGTGCCCTGATGCCGAACACGATCTCGTAGCCCTGTTCCCAATGCTTGACGAAGGTCGGGATCAGCGACGGCGGGTCCTGCAAATCGGCCGGCAGGAATAGCACGGTGGCATCACCTGTTGATGCCAGAACGCCATTGTAGGTGTTCCGCAGGACGCCGAAGTTCCGGGCATTCACGATCACCTTGACCGACGGATCCTCGGCCGCGATTTCCTTGAGGATCTCCACCGTCCGGTCGGTCGAGGCATTGTCGCAAAAGATGTGCTCGCGGTCATAGTCTGGAAGCTCCGCGTCCATAATCGCCTTGACGGTCGCGTAGCACTCGCGGATTCCCGCCTCTTCGTTGTAACAGGGGGTGACAAGGCTGATCTTTTTCCGCATCAATCCTCCAGGAGGTCCATCGAGGGAGATCAGTCACCCGTGGGCCGAATCGGGCGGATGGCAGCCGCCTGAGGTGGTTGGCTCGCCTGTAGTGGGGTTGCCATCGTTCGATCGTTTCTTTAGCAGGTAGATCGGCAACTTCAACCGCTGCCGGAACAGGCGCGGGGAGGCCGGATCATGTTGACAAGACAGGCCTAATCGGTCTGATGTGACGTTTTCCCGGAGCGAGTATGAGCATGAAGGCGGTGATTTTGGCAGGTGGTTTCGGGACCCGCATCACCGAGGAGAGCCACGTCAAGCCGAAGCCAATGATCGAGATCGGCGGCAAGCCGATCCTGTGGCACATCATGAAGATATTCTCGTCCTATGACATCAACGAGTTCATCATCTGCTGCGGCTACAAATCCTACGTCATCAAGGAGTATTTCGCGAACTACTTCCTGCACATGGCGGACGTAACGTTCGACCTCGCCACCAATTCGATGGAAGTGCACAACAAGTTCGCCGAGCACTGGAAGGTGACGCTGGTCGACACCGGTCTCAACACGATGACCGGCGGCCGCCTCAAGCGCGTCAAGGATTATGTCGGCAACGAGACGTTCTGCATGACCTATGGCGACGGGCTCGCCGACGTCGACATCGCAGCGCTTCGGGCCTTTCATCGTACCCACGGCCTTCATGCGACAGTCACCGCGATTCAGCCGCCGGCCCGTTTTGGTGCGCTCGATATCGACCACGACGTCGTCCAGCATTTCGAGGAGAAGCCGCGGGGCGACGGCCGGTGGATCAATGGCGGTTTCTTCGTGCTGGAGCCTGCGATCTTCGATTACCTGCGCGACGACGCCACGATCTGGGAACAGGAGCCGCTGAAGCATTTGTCCCGGGACGGGCAGCTCGCGGCGTACCGGCACACAGGCTTCTGGGAGGCCATGGATACGCTGCGGGACAAGATGCACCTGGAGCAGCTCTGGGACGGCGGCCAGGCACCCTGGAAGCGTTGGCAATGAACCCCAACTTCTGGCAGGGTAAGCGCGTTCTCGTCACCGGTCATACCGGCTTCAAAGGCGGTTGGCTGGTGGCATGGTTGCGCCATGTTGGTGCTGACGTGGCAGGGTTTGCGCTGTCCCCTGCGACCGCGCCGAACCTATTCGACCTGACAAAGACCGCGCAGGACGTCGGCTCCGTCTTCGGTGACATTCGCGACCTCGCGGCCGTCAAGGCGGCATTCGGCAGTTTCCAGCCGGAGATCGTGTTTCACATGGCTGCGCAGGCGATCGTTCGCGCATCCTACGAGGACCCGGTCGGGACCTACGCCACCAACGTCATGGGCACCGTGCATGTCTTCGAGGCGGCGCGGGAATCCGGCGTGCGTGTGCTGGTCAACGTCACTAGCGACAAGTGCTACGACAACAAGGAGTGGGTCTGGGGTTACCGTGAGGCCGACGCGCTAGGGGGCAAGGATCCCTATTCGAACAGCAAGGCCTGCGCCGAGCTGGTCACCGCGGCCTATCGGTCATCCTTCTTCAGCGGAGCCGACCGAATCGGCTTTGCCAGCGCGAGGGCGGGCAATGTGATCGGTGGCGGCGACTGGGCTCAGGATCGGCTGATCCCTGACGTGATCGCGGCGATCCGCGATCGGAAGCCCGTGCCCGTGCGCAATCCCGACTCGGTGCGCCCTTGGCAACACGTGCTCGAGCCGTTGTCAGGCTATCTTTTGCTCGCTGAGCATCTCTGGCAGGACGCGGCCGCATTCTCCAGCGAGTGGAATTTCGGCCCCGATCCCGACAGCGTCCGCTCGGTGCGCTGGCTCGTCGATCGCATCGCCGTCCTCTGGGGCGTTCCGCCGCAGCAGATGCCGCAGCCCGGACAGCATCCGCACGAGGCGTGCCTCCTGGCGCTCGACAGCTCTAAGGCGCGGGCCCAACTCGGCTGGTCGCCGCGCTGGGACCTGGAACAGGCTGCCGCGGCCGTGGTGGAATGGTACAAGGCGTTCGAGCGTGGCGCTGCGGTCAAGCCGGTGATGATTGACCAGATCAACGCTTTCATGAATGCGCGGCGCGACTAACTTATTTTTCCCGGCCCGAACGGGCCGCAAACCGGAACCGATATGATGGCGACCACGTCGACGAGACCGCTCACCGAGATCAAAGGCTGCGAGGTCTGCGGTAATGCAGAGCTTGTGCCAGTACTCGATCTCGGCCTGCATCCGCTCTGTGACGACCTGGTGACAGTCGGTGATTCTCGCCAGTGCCGCGAATACCCGATCAAGATCGATTTCTGTCCGACCTGTGCCACCGGTCATCAGCGCTTCCAGGTACCGAAAGAGGACCTGTTTCCCAAGGACTATCATTATCGTTCGCGCTTCACGGCCGATGTGCTCTCAGGCATGCGCGGGCTCGTGGCGACATGCGCAGAGCGCATGGGGCCGCTGACTGGCAAGGTCGTGCTCGACATCGGCTGCAATGACGGCAGCCTCCTGGACTTCTTCCGCGAGGCGGGCGCGAATACGGCTGGCATCGAGCCGACGGGCGCGGCCCAGGACGCTGCCGCCAAGGGCCATTTCGTGGTGCAGAACTATCTCAGCACGGAAACAGCTGCGGAGATCCGATGCGGCGTCGGGACGCCCGACATCGTCACCTTCACGAACGTCTTTGCCCATATCGAGGATCTGAAGGGCGTGCTGGCGGCGCTGAAGACGCTGCTCGGGCCGGACACGGCAGTCGTGATCGAGAACCACTATCTCGGTGCGGTGCTTGATCGGCACCAGTTCGATACTTTCTATCACGAGCACCCGCGCACCTACTCGTACAAATCGTTCAGCTACATTGCTAAGTCGCTCGGCCTCGACATCGTCAATGTCGAATTTCCTGCGCGCTATGGCGGCAACATTCGCATCATCCTCGGGCGCGCGACGAAGGCCAGCGACGCCGTCGCGGCTGACGTCGTTGCCCGCGAAAACAATTTCCAGGGCGAGTTTGCCCAGCTCGCGCGAGACGTGGATCTCTGGAAGGCGCGCAAGGGGCAGGAGCTGAAGACAATCATCGCGGCGCACGGCCCGATTCGCGCCAAGGCGTTTCCGGGCCGCGCCGCCATTTTGGTCAAGCTGCTCGGCCTGAGCGAGAAGGAGATCGTCGCGGTCCACGAGAAGCCGGGTTCGATCAAGATCGGGCATTATGTGCCAGGTACCCGCATCCCGATCGTCTCGGACGATGAGTTGTTTGCGCATGGCGACCAGAGTAAGCCGCTGCTCAATCTCGCCTGGCATATCTCGCGCGAAATTCGCCAGTATCTTTCCGACAACGGATACCGGGGACCGGTGATCGACGTGCTCGGCGCCGACGATTTCCATGCCTGAGGCCCCCGTCTTCACGATCCTCGGATCGGGCTTCGGGATGTACGGGTATCTTCCCGCGTTGATCGAGTGCGGGATGAAGGTGGCGCTGCCGGATCGGTACCGCGCGGTGGTCGGCGGCAGGAGTGAGCTTGCCCAATACGTGCCGGAGGTGATCTGGTGCGCAAGCAGGGAGGAGGCTTTGGCGCGTGCGCGCGGGGTCGTCATCGCGCTTCGCCCCGCCGACCAAGCCGACTGGATTCCGCGGCTCGCTCGCATGCCTGAGATCCGCGAGCTCATCCTGGAAAAGCCGGTCGCGCCAACGCCGCAGCATGCGGCCTCCCTGCTTGCCGAATTGGAGCGGGCCGGCAAGCGCTACCGCGTCGGCTACACCTTCCGCTTTCTCCCTTGGGTCGAGCGGCTCCGCGTCACCCTCGGTTCGGGTGTCGAAGCCGTCTCTCTCGAATGGACTTTCCTCGCTCATCATTATCGAGCCAATCTCGACAACTGGAAGCGGTTCGATGTCACCGGAGGCGGGGCGCTCCGCTTCTACGGTATTCACCTGATCGCGCTACTTGCCGAGCTTGGTTACGACGCCATCTCGACGTCGGCGCTCTCCGGGCCCTCGGATGCGGAGACAGCGGAGTGGAAAGCGACCTTCATCGGAGACGCTTTGTGCCCGGTTACACTGAACATAGGAACACGCGCGAAGGAACCCTGCTTCAGGATCACTGTGCGGCGCCCGAGGCAGGGCGACGAGCGCATTGTCGATCAGCCGGATCCGTTCTCCCAGACAAAGCCAGCCAACGTGAATGTTCGAGATCCGCGCGTCGATGTGCTCAGCCGGTTATGCCGCTCGTTCGATGAACCGGATGTAGGACATGCAAAGCGCCAGCAGGCGATTGTCCGCCTCTGGGCGTGCGCTGAGGAGAAATCGCAGCCTCGTTAGCGGGTTCCCGGCTAGCGATTGGCGAGTTTCAAAGCCCCTTCGCGAGCGGCCGTCCAGATGTCGGCGTCAACCTTTGGATTTTGAACCTCGGGATAGGGCCGATAGCTCTTCTCAACTACCTCGAGTGAAGAAGCAGGGATTGTGACGATGTTTTTGTAAGCGATGATGGTCCATCCGGCCCAGACGCTCAAAAGCAAGGCTGTGGTTACCGATCGGGACCGAACCCACTGCCCGATTTCGTGGCAGCACACGATCAGTAGGATGCCATATGCGAAGGCTGGCAACGCAAGGTGACGGTCGCGTGCGTAGGAATACGAGAACAGTGTGCCGCCGAGGATCGCCAGCACGATGATAACGAGCCAGATCGGAACATCCCGCCGTCGCATGCGGACGGCCAATCCGACGACGATCAGGACGGTCGAGATGGTGTGCACAACGACCTGGTAGCTCACGTGCGAGGTGAGAATGCCCCATTGGGCTGCGCGGAACAGGAGGGCCGCGAGTTGCGCTACCACATTGTACACATAGAGCCTGAAGACGGCGTGCCCGGGAAACATGGCCTGCCGCTGCTCGTGCGAGAGATAGTCGAAGAAGTAACCCACTGATTCGTTGACGCCGCCGGCTCCGATCGAGGGGCCCAGCACAAGCGCGCGCAACAACAGATAGCCGACCGTGATGCCTCCAAAGACCAGGGCCGCGCGGACAGGCGCGTGGCGCATGAAAAATAGATAGAACACCACGAGCGCCAGACCGTTTTCTTTCGAAAGCACCGCCACAGCAAAGGCCAGCGCGCAAAGTGCCAGCTTGGTGTTGTCTGACAAATTGGACAGGACCACGGTCAGGCTGGTCGCAAAGCAGATGACAACAAGGACGTGCGGTAACTCGCTGATCCAGATGATGGAGCCCAACAGGAAAGGCGAGCCGAGGCTGAAGCTCACCAGCACAAGCGAAGCCTCCCAGGGCAAGCGTAGTTGCCGGATGGCGATATAGCCGAGCGACATCAGGAGCACAAAGCAAGCGAACTGCACCGCACGATAGGCGGAGAGATCCATACCGAAAATCAAATAGAGGCCCTTCAGAAAAATCTCCGCCACCGGCCGGTAGAAGGGGCTCGACAGCATCCAAGCGGCTGAAAGCGGAAGCTCCCAAAAACTTTGCTTCCGTAATTTGGTGAACCAGATCAGGTCATCGTTCGGCTCGAAAGGCTGCCTGAGCATGACATCAAGCAACAGCCAGGCGAGCACGATCGTGCCCACGGCCATGATGACAAGCAGCACGGCGCGATAATCGACGCGACGCGAAAAACTGCGCAGCCGCGATGTGGCCGCATCGATCCTCTCATCCACGGCTTTTTCGCTCACATTCACAAATCTTCGACAACTCGTTGCTGTCCTGGTCTGGATCGCTCAGCGGCGGAACGCGACCCCGCCTTAGCAAAGGTGCTGGGTGCGGTCGATCGCGTTTTTCAGCTCGCGAGGCTCCGGGTTCACCCTGGCTCACAACAGGGGCCACGACAGGCGCCCGGAATCGGCGCTGTGCTTCTCTCTATTCGAACGAGCGAATCCGCTGGCGTCGCAGCGAAGCCAAGCGACTGAACGATGGTTTCGAGGAAGCCTGGCGGCTTGTGGTCGACGAGAAGCCTTGCTGTTTCGATCCGTCCATTCGAGGTGAAGCCTCCGAAACCATACTGCGGTTCGGAACGGCGACTCTCGCAAAGGCGTGTTAGCGCTGAGACTACGGCCGGAATAGCCGATGTGGGGTAGCTCCCGGTCGCCGGATCGAGGACCTCCCGGTTCGAGATTGCAAGGTTCGGTCCGCTGTTTCCGCCGTTGACCAGGAATGAAAGTTCATAAAACGGGAAGAAGCGGTCGAGCGCGCGATATTCACGGTCGTCCTCCACGACCAGCATCATGGTTCCCGGCGCCGACGGATGCTGCTTGAATGTCTCGAGCAGCGCGCCGGTCTCGCGCGAGTCCGAGAGTAGGCGTTGGGTGAAGGACATATCGAGCAACAGGAAGACCGCGCCGATCACGGCGGCAACTCGCCACAGGAAGCGGCGTGGCACGATCAGCCGCAGCAGAGCGAGAATGGCGAAGCCGCTTGCCAGCATCAACGTGGTTTGGTGGCGTGTTTCCCATAACCCGCTGAAGCGGGGCGGCTGGCCGACCATCACATAGGGAAACAGTGCGCAGAGGATGAGCGCCGCCGCAGCGGCGAGCGTCAGGGCCGCGGCAAGCCGCGGTGAATCGTCCGGGTGATCGTCGCTGGTCGCCAGCGGGAGGCGAAAGATCCGGGCGAGCATGGCAAGGATGGCGATCGCAATCGCCGCGACGACAATGAGATCCGGCAGGTCGGACAGGTGCGGGACGAGTGTGCGCGCAGCCCTGAACTGGTCGATGAAGGTGATCACCGTTTCCTTGAGTCCAGCCGGAATACTCATCCTGAACTTGTTGTAGTTCGCATAAAGCCCATAGGTCGGCTCGAGCAGCTGCTTTGCTGGCCAATAGACCAGCGGCAGCAGGAGTAGCTCGCCCCGGGCGACCACGGTGCGCAGCGCTGCGCCCGCGCGCCGGGTAAACCAAGATTTAACGTCGCTCTTTCGCCAGGCCGAGAGCGTGACGATTGCCGGCGGGACCCATGCCATCACCAGGAACGAATTGGTCGAGAACGCCATCACCAGGAGGAGGACGATCAAAAAGCGCCGCGCAAGGAAGGAGCGATCCAGATCGCGTAGCAGCAAGACGAGCGCGAGCGCGAAGAAGAAGCTCGAGAACGCGTAGGGAATGGTCGACAAAATGAAACGGGCCTGATTGAGCGGCACTAGCGCGGTCAGGAGCGCCGCCCAGAACGCGTCGGCTGCGGGCCACTGCGTGGTTCGCCTGATGATGGTGTAAACGAGGGGTGGCAGTGCGCAGGACAGGATCAGCGCCGCGACAATCCAGGCGCGCGGTTCACCAAGCGCGGCAAAGGGAGCTGCCAGCCCATATTGCTCGCGACGTCCCATCTGCTTGAAGAATTCCCAAAACGTGCCGGCATCGGAATAGGCGAGAAGAACCCAATCATCCCACAGTGCCTGGTTGATCAGGATGACCGGTCCCCAGGCGGCGACCATGGCCAGGACCAGCAGTGCCTGGCATTTGAAGTTGCGTGCGGCTTGAGCCTCAATGGCCATGCGATCAACGGTGTCGGCTGCCGAACGAAAGGGTGCAGCCGCTACCACACGCTTCTCCCGCCATCCATCACGAGGTTCTGCCCGGTCATGTAGCTCGATGCGTCGGAGCAGAGGAATTGTACGGCTGCACGGTATTCGTCGACGTCGGCCATGCGGCCCATCGGGATCAGGCGTGTGAGCCGCTCGACGAAAGCAGGATCCTGGTTGTTGAAGACTCCACCGGGCGAGATCGCGTTGACGCGGACGCCGTGGTCGGCCCAGTAGGTCGCAAGGTATTTTGTCAATCCGATCAGGCCGTGTTTGATCACGGAGTAGGTCACAGGCTTGACGGGCTGCTCCTCCTCGCGCGTGATGCCGGGCTGCCGATAGAGCCGCTGGTCCGGCGCGATCACGCCGAGATCGGAGGCAATGTTGAGGATCACGCCGCGGCCGCGCCTGGCCATCTCGCCGCCGAACACCTGGGCGCACAGCATCGCGCCGGTGAGGCCGACGGCGATTTCGGTTTGCCATTGCGGCACCGGAAACGCCTCGAAGCGCGAGGAGTGCATCACGCCGGGCGCCGACGTCACCTTCGGATCGATCGCCGCGTTGTTGACGAGGATGTCGACGGTGATCCCGCGGCTAGCAAGTTGTTTGTGCGCGGCTCGTACCGAGTCCTGCGACGTGACGTTGATCTCGACCGCCATCAGATCGGCTTCGGGCATGTTCTGCTTCAGCGTCGCTTCGGCCGCTTCGGCCTGCGCCAAGCCGACGTCGGTAACGACTACGCGCGCACCTGCTTCCGCGAGTGCTGCGACATGCTGTCTGCCGAGCAGTCCACCGGCGCCGGTCACCAGCGCGGTTCGTCCGGTCAGGTCATAGCGGCAGGAAGGGCTTGCCATGAAAATGCTCCTGTTCAGCTCCGCAACTGGCCGCCATCGGCGACCATCACGCTGCCCGTGATGAATGCGGCGCGCGGCGAGGCGAGGAATGCGACGAGATCTGCGATCTCCTCGGGTCTGCCGAGCCGGCGCAGCGCTACCTCGCGTTGGAGCATGTCGTCGACCGCCGGCTTGTTCTCTGCGATCCTGCGCGCCCAGGTGCCGTCGGCTGCCAGAATGTTGCCGGGCGCCACGGCGTTGATGCGGATGCCTTCAAGCGCGAGCGGCCGGGCCAGCCCGCGAACCGTCGCGTTTAGCGCAGCCTTTGCGGCGTAGTAAGTGACGGGCGCACCGATCGCGGCCATGCCGGCGATCGAGGAGATGCAGATCATGGCGCGGTCGCCGCTGCCGCGCGCCATCGACGGGCGCGCTGCTTCGATCATGTTGGTCGTGGCGAACAGATTGAGGTCCATCACCCTTGACCATTCCGCCGCGGTTTCCTTGCCGGGTGGCACGGACGCGCCGCTGCCGACATTGCAAACGAGGACATCGATCCGGCCCCATTGCTTTTCGACATCCTGCACCAGCGCGCTCGCGGCGCCCGGCTCGGTGACGTCGGCCACATGAACCGACGTGCTGCCGGCGATCATTGCTCGCGCCGCATGCAGAGCGTCCGAGCCGCGCGCGGCAAGCGCCACTTTTGCGCCTTCGGACGCGAGCGTCGTCGCGATCGCAAGCCCGATCCCCCGGCTGGCGCCGGTGACGAGCGCGACACGATCGTTCAGCTCGAGCTTCATCGCGCGGCGTCCTCGATCCAGCCGATCGTCATGTCGCGATATCTAGCAAGCGCTCCGGCGTGGTCGCCGTCGGCGGCGCGTGCGGTTTGCAGGATATACTGGCCCTTGTAGCCGGAACGCTCGATCAACCGGATCGTCTTGGCGAGATCCGCGTTGCCGGCGCCGAGCGGCACCGTGGTGCCGCCGCGAATGCGATCCTTCACATGCACGTTGAGAATGCGCGGCGCGTACGCTGCGATCTCCTCGTCGCTGTCATAGCCGAGCGAGGCGCTGTTGCCGCTGTCGTAGTTGATGCCGAACATTTCGGCCGGAAACGCTTCCATGAACCGGGCGAGCTGGCGCGGCGGCAGATCGGATTCGAAGACGATCTTGACCTTCTGCCGAACGAGCGCCTCACGGCGGGCGAGCAGCACGCGCTTGAGTGTGTCGCTCTCGCTTTCGCGCTCGATCTTGCCGTTGTCGACCAGCGGGATCACCACGAATTCGATGCCGAGCCGGTTGCAGGCAGCGAGCAGGAGGTCGAGATCGGCGACCAGTGCATCGCGGACCACGGCGTCAACCTTCCAGAACGGTGCCTGCATGAAGCAATCGCCGGTCAGGCTCGGGATGCGCATGCCGTTGTCGCGCGACAATGCGATGATCTCGTTCTGACCCTTTTCGGTCATCAGCGGATTTTCGCGCAGCCGCTCCTGGTCGATGGTCCATTCCATCCGCGTCAAGCCCAGGGCTTGCGCGCGCGAAAACTCGTCGCGCCATTCGTTCCAAGGGAATGCCTGGATCTTGCCGTCGATCAGCGCCGACAGCCTGCCTTGCATGAAGCCAATGCGTTCGAGCGTTGTGGTCACGACTGTCTGTCCGAGCTGATGGCGAGGCCTTTGGTCGTCCAGCCGCCGTCGACGAAGAGTTCCTGGCCGGTCACGTAGGCCGACGCTGGCGATGCCAGAAACACGGCCGCGCCGACCATGTCGGCGGGCTGGCCCCAGCGCCCGAGCATGGTGTGGCGACGCCGATCTTCATGCATCCCCGGATCGGCAAAGCTCTTTGCGGTCATCTCCGTCGCGACGTAGCCGGGCGCCAGCGCATTGACGCGGATGCCGTCGGGGGCGTAGTCAGCCGCAAGCGCGCGCGTCAGCCCGGCGAGGCCGGCCTTCGCCGCGACATAGCCGGGATTGCCCGGAAAGCCACGCGCTGAATTGATGCTGGTGACGTTGATGATCGAGCCGCCGGCCGTCTTCATCAGCGGATAAGCGGCGAGAATGGTTGCATAGGCGCCGGTAAGATCAGTCGCGACCGTCACGCGAAAGCGTGCGAGTTCGGTTTCGGCACTCTGGGCAGGAAGGCTGATGCCGGCCGCGTTGACCAGCACGTCGATGGTTTCGCGCTGCGCGCCGACAATGCCGAACGCATGCGCGATCGCGGCATCGTCAGCGAGATCGCAAGCGATCGGTGTCACGCCCTGTGGCGCCGTGCCGGAACGGCTGAGCCCGAAGACGTCGGCGCCGGCATCCTTCAGTCCGGCTGCAATCGCAGCCCCGATGCCGCGCGACGCGCCGGTAACGACCGCGATCTTGCCAGCAAGCGAGAAGGCGTTGAGGTCAGGCATAGCCGTAAGCCTGTATGATCGCGGCGCAGAGCTTGACGTCTTCGGGGCGGTCGATCTGGAACATCTTGTGACGCTCCATGACGTGAAAGCCGATCTTGCCGCCCAGGCGGTTGTTCTGCTCGCGCAGGAGCGACGGGATCAGGACGTAGAACGAGCCGTTTTCGAGATAGCGCTTCTCGATCTGCTGCCGCATACGGCGGTTGCGGAAGTCGTAGTTGATCGGCTCCGGTCCGCCCGTGCCGATCCGCCAGTTGAAATAGTCCTCGACTTCGCAGACCGAGAGCAGGCTGTCGAGATTTTTCCGCTCGAAGGTATCGAGCGCCTGTTCGATATCTCGAGGCTCGCGGATCGGAGAGGTCGCCTGGAGCGCGACGATGCGCTCGAAGCGGCCCGCCCGCTCGTCAATCGCATTGAGCGCGTGCAGCCAGGCGGATTCGGACGAGGCGAGATCGCCGGAGATGTCGTCCGGGCGGCGCACGCCGACGGCGCCTGCGGCTTCGGCCGCGGCGAGGATCTGGTCGCTGTCGGAGGACACTGCCACCACGTCGACGCCGCGGGCCGCGCGCGCCTGTTCGACTGTCCAGGCGATCAGCGGCTTGCCGCAGAGATCGAGCAGGTTCTTGTGCGGAATACCCTTGGAGCCGCCACGCGCGGCGATCACGGCCAGCGTCTTGCGCGCCATCAGATGTGCCCCTCGAGCCGCTCGAGCGCCGTCCAGAAGCCTTCGCCCATGTTTTTGTGGCCCTGCCAGATCTCGGGAATGAAAGAAGCGGTAGGCGCGTGCTCGCGCAGCACTTTTCCGATCTCGTTGAAGTCGATTTCGCCTTCGCCGACCTGGAGACCTTCGCCGTCCAGTCCCTTGGCGTCGCCGAAATGCAGATGCGCGGTGTGCGGGCCGAGCTGCGCCAGGCCTTGCGCAAAGTCGAAGCCGAAATGATTGGCGGCGAGCTTCGTGTGGGAGATGTCGACGCACATCCGCAGATCATGTTTGGCGCAGAATGCGGCGGACTCTTCCGGGAAGATGAAAATGTTCTGGTGCCGCTGTCCGCCGAAATGCCAGGGGAAGGGCGCCATGGTCTGCGGCGTCAGCTCGACACCCTCCATGTCCAGCTCCTTCAGGCTCTGCGCAAAGATGCGGTAGCGTTCGGCCTTCTCTTCCGGCGGCAGCGGCTCGTCCATCGTGAAGCCGCCGATATTGGCGACGATTGGCGGGCGCTTCGTCTTCGGGAAGAATTTCTTCAGGTTGCGGGTGATGTCGATCACCGCCTGTGTCTGCTCGAGCGAGTAGCGCCGCAGCGTCTCGTCGGGCGTCGCCAGATCCATCAGCTTGGAGCCGGCGAACAGCTCCGGCGCGTGCACGACGAAGCCGAGATCGTAGGTGCCGGACAGGTAGGCCGCCGGATCGCGCTCCATGTCGCTATAGCTGAGGTGGAACTCGATGATGTCAGGCTCGCAGATTTCGAGGAAGCGCTCGGTGTCGTGATAGCGCACCGGGACACCCCACGGGCGGTCGAAGCGGTAGCGCCGCGCTTTCGCGGCGCCCTCGTCGAGGTCGCTCTGAAAGAAATAATCGTCTGCTGCCATCTTCCGCTTGAGAACCTTGCCGATCAGCGCGGGCATTTTCAGCGGCGACAGACCCTGGCCCGGGCTCTTCACGGCAATATCATCGTCGGAAATGACGGTGCCAGGCGCGATGTCGCGCGCGGCTACGAGGCTTTTGGCGAGATTCTCGCGGTTGATCAATTCACCCTGGCTCAGGGCGCGCTCGGCGAGCTTTTCGCCGCGCGCCGCTTCCACCTCGCGGATGCCGGCGACGAGCGCCTTGAATTCCTCCGGCTCGAGGCTTGCAGCATGGTCCGGGCCTTCCATCTCGCGGTCGAGGGTGATGTGGCGCTCGATCACCACGGCGCCGAGTGCTACCGCCGCCGTCGACACCGCGGTGCCGCGTTCATGGCCGGAGTAGCCCACGATCGGATGGATTTCGCGCAGCGTCTCCATGAACCGTAGATGGATGTTGTGCAGCGCTGCCGGATAGGTGCTCTGGCAATGCAGGAGCACATAGCTCGCCTTGCGTTCGTCGAGGAATTTTGCCGCGGTCTTGATCTCGTCCGTCGTGCTCATGCCGGTCGAGACGATCAGCGTCTTCCCGGTCGCGATCAGTTTCGCGAGCAGCGGAAGGTTGGTGAGGTCGGCGGAGGCGACCTTGTAAGCCGCAACGCCAAAGCCTTCGAGCACGGCCACGCTCTTGGCGTCCCAGGGCGTGCAGAGATATTGAATGCCTTTCGAGGCGCAGTAATCGGCGATCTTCTTCTGCTGCTCGGTCGTCAGCTCGAAGCGGCGTAACAGGTCCAGCGTGTACTCGACCGCGAGGTCGTCATCCTTTCCGGAGAGAGAGGAAGCGCGATAGACCTCGTCGAGCTTGCGCATCTGGAACTTGGCGCAATCCGCGCCAGCCGTCACGGCTGCATCGACCAGCGCGATGGCGCGGTCGAAATCGCCGTTGTGGTTGTTGCCGATCTCGGCGATCACGTAGCAGGGCTCGCCATCGCCGACGAGACAGTTGCCGATGCGGATCGGGGCGGTCTTATGGGCAAAGGTCATCGACAATCTCGTCTCACTCGTCGGTCGGCCGGGCCGGGAAGCGTGATTTCCAGGTCTTGAGGCCGTTCTCCTCGAACATTATGCGTGCACAGCGTAGGCCCTTCTGCTCGAGCGCGGAGATCAGCGGGTAGCGCTCGAACGGGCGCACAAAGAACATGAAATAGCCACCGCCGCCGGCGCCGAGCAGTTTTCCGCCGACGGCACCGTGCGACTTGGCGAAGTCATAGATCTCGTCGAGCTCGTTCGAGGAGATCTTGGAGCTCATCTTGCGCTTGGCGTGCCAGGCCTCGTCGATGAGCCGGCCGCATTCGAGAAGCCGGCCGCGCAGGAGATGCCTGCGGATCTCGCGTGTCACTTCCTTCTGCTTGGCGGCGGCGGCGACAGCGTCCGAGGTCTCATGCTGCGCCTTCTGGTCGCGGTGGATCGCACCGGAGTCATGACCCGAGCCGGTGTAGCAGAGCACCAGGCTCTCCTCGAGCTCGGCGATGATATTGGAATCGAGGCGCAGCGGCACGATGGTGTTTTGGTCGGACGAGAATTCCATGTGATTGAAGCCGCCAAACACGGTGGCGTATTGATCCTGCCAGCCGCCGGGAATGTTGAGCATCAGTCGCTCGGCCTGGAACGCCATCTCCGCGATCTCGTGGCGGTCCCACTGATCGCTACGGAATTCGTTGAAGCAGCCAATAATGGCTGAGGACACCACGGCCGAGCCGCCAAGCCCGGAGCCTACCGGGAAATCGGCGGAGACCTCGAGCTCAAATCCGTAAGTAGGCTTGATCAGGCGGATCACCGATCTGATCAGCGCGAGATCGCCACCCGAGCCGAGCTCGACGAGACAGTTTGCTTCGACCGTGCAGCGGAAGTCGTGCGAGTAGATCCGGATCCGGGCGTCGCTGCGCCGCCTGAGCGTCGCGTGGGCGTACATCTTGATCGTGGCGTTAATGACCGCGCCGCCGTCGTTCGCCACGAAGTAGTGGGTAAGGTCCGTGCCGCCGCCGGAAAAACTGATGCGTACCGGGGAGCGGGCGCGCGCGAACACCTCGCTCTCTTCCGACAGGTTGAACAGCTCGCGGCTGAACACGTCAACCAGCCGTCCCTCGGCATCGAGGATCGGAACCACATGCACACGCTGATCGAGCAGCTTGAGGATTTGCTCGCGTGGTCCGCCGGCACGCGCCCAGACGAAGTTGCGATTGATGCAGGCTGCGACGCTGTCGTGGATGGTGATGCCGGTCAACATGCGCCTGCGGATGTCGCCATCCGTCACCGCGCCGATGATCCTCCCGCTGGCGTCCTGGGCAAAAAGGATACCGAGCATGTTGGCGTTGAGGCGGCGAAAGGCCTCCTCAATCGTCTCGGTCTCGGCGATGGTGACGAGTGTTCGCTCAAGCACGTTTTTGGGTCCGGAGAAAGGCCGATTCCGCGGCCGGAACCGGGGCGCGGGGGTCAACCTGCTAATACGGTAGCCCTCGGGGTGATGCAAGGTTCCCGGCCAGACCGGATTAGGGATATGATCGGGCTTACGAATTGACCGCACTGACGGGCTTGGCAGTGATATGAAGACGGAGGCCGGTCGCGCGCCGAGATTGCGCCAAGCCACTAGCGTTCGTCGGCAATCACCTTGCCGTCGTTCGGCAGCGCGCCCGGGTCCACCAGCTCGACATTGCCACCGAGCTTCGTCACCGCGCGCAACGTGATGGCGATCTCCTCACGCAGCGTCTCGCTTGCTGCCGCTGTCTCGGCCTTCAGCGTCATCGCATCCGTCTCGCGCTCGCGGGTGACGACAAGGCGCAGGCGGCCGAGTGCGGGATGGCGTTTGCCGATCTCGGCGATCTGCTCGGGGCGGACGAACATGCCCTTGACCTTGGTGGTCTGGTCGGCGCGACCCATCCAGCCCTTGATGCGCATATTGGTGCGGCCGCAGGAGCTCTTGCCCGGCAGTGCCGCGGTGAGGTCGCCGAGTGCGAGCCTGATCCAGGGATGATGCGGGTCGAGCGAGGTCACCACGATCTCGCCGACGTCTCCCGGCGCAACGGGATCGCCGGTGCCTGGCCTGACGATTTCGAGGATCAGGTCCTCGTTGACGACCATGCCTTCGCGCGCCTCAGTCTCGAAGGCGATGAGGCCGAGATCGGCGGTGCCGAACGCCTGGTAGGCGTCGACGCCGCGCGCCTTGATCTCGGCCTGAAGCGAGGGCGGAAATGCGGCGCCAGAGACCAGCGCGCGCTTGATCGAGGAGACATCGCGCCCTGCGCTTGCGGCGGCATCGAGCAGGATCTTCAGAAAGTCCGGTGTGCCGCTATAGCCGGTCGGTCGGTAAGCCTCGATCAGCTCGAATTGCGCTTCGGGATTGCCTGGGCCTGCTGGAATCACTGCGCAGCCGAGCGCCCGCGCCGAGGCGTCGAAAATGAAGCCGCCCGGTGTCAGGTGATAGCTGAACGTGTTGAGCACGATGTCGCCGGCCCGAAAACCCGCGGCGAACAACGACCTCGCACCGCGCCAGGGGTCGGCCTGGGTTCCCTCCGGCTCGAAGATCGGTCCGGGCGAGGTGAAGAGCCGCGCGAATGCCCCGGGAGGGTGTGCGACAAAACCGCCAAAGGGCAGGGAGGCCTTGTGGAGAGCCGGTAGTTCCGACTTGCGCAGCACCGGCAGTTGCGCCAGCGCCGCTCGTGAGGTCACGGACGCCGGCTCGAAGCCGCTCAGGCGCTCTGCATAGGCCGGTGCCGCCATCGCATGGTGCATGATGCCCGGCAGGCGCGAGAACAGCTCGGCCTCGCGCTCGTCGGGTGCGCGCGTCTCAAGGGCGTCGTAATAGGCAGTCATGGCGGTCCTCAACTGGTTCGCGTCCGTTGCGCCGCCTCGCGCGCGTCGCTATCAGGGCGGCATCCAAAGCTGGAGAAGGTGGAATGGCCGAACAGGGGATCACCACGGACGAGGCCGCTGACGTCGTCGCCAGATTGAAGCGGCGGATGATCGACGAAGCGATGCCGTTGTGGTCGGGTGAGGGCTGGGAGGCCGCCTCGGGCGGCTTCATCGACCGCCTGCACAAGGATGGCACGGCGGATCGCGCCGCGCCGCGCAGGGTGTTCGTGCAGGCCCGCCAGATCTACTGTTATGCCAAGGCGGCGCAGCTGGGCTGGTATCCGGAAGGCCGCGCGATCGCGCTGAAGGGCCTCGAGTACATGCTGGCGCGTGCCAAGGCGCCGGACGGCCGTCCCGGCTATGTGCATCGCTTGACGCCTGAGGGCGCGGTGCTCGACGGCAAGCGCGACGCCTACGACCATGCCTTCATCCTGCTCGCTCTTGCCACCGTCTACGCGCTGGACAACGACGCGCAGGTTCGCGCAGAGATCGACGCGTTGCTCGCCTTCATCGACGCGCATCTGCGCTCGCCGCATGGCGGAGTTCACGAGAGTCTGCCGATGGCGATGCCGCGTCGGCAGAATCCGCATATGCATCTGTTCGAGGCGATGATCGCGTGTTTCGACGCGACGCATGACCTGTCGTTCCAGAACCGCGCCGGCGAGTTCTTCGCGTTGTTCCTCGCCAATCTCTACGACAAGCAGAAGCGCGCGCTCGGCGAATATTTCGAGGAGGACTGGTCGAAGATCGAGCCGGTCAGCGTCGAGCCCGGCCACCAGGCCGAATGGGTCTGGCTTCTTAGGGGATTCGAGCGCATCACGGGCTGCCCGACGGGGCGTTATCGCGGCGAATTGCTGGAGACGGCAGTGCGTAGTTGTGACCCCGCGAGCGGTTGCCTCATCGACGAGGCCGACGTCGACGGCAACATCCGCCGGCATTCGCGGCGATTGTGGCCGCAGACCGAGATCGCGAAAGCGTGGATCGCGCAGGCCGAATCCGGCGAGCCGGGCGCGGCGGACAAGGCGCGCGCGGCTCTGGTGCGGCTGGAACGGCATTATCTCAGCCATCCCGTGAAGGGCGGCTGGTACGATCAGTTCGACCGCGATGGCAACTCGCTGGTCGAGACCATTCCTGCATCGTCGTTCTATCATGTTCTCTGCGCGGTGACGGAAGCCGAACAGGTGCTGGGGTGAAGCGATCTTGTTTTGACGCGTTTTCTTCACGCGAACCGGTTCCCACTTCGCTCGAAAACGCTATAGCCAGCGCTTGCGTCGCTTGAAGCTCTTGAGGTTCTTGAAGCTCTTGCGCTGATCGCCGGCGCCGCCGAGGTAGAACTCCTTGACGTCCTCATTGTCGCGCAGCTCGTCGGCGGTGCCGTCGAGCACGACCTTGCCCTGCTCCATGATGTAGCCGTGGCTCGCGACCGAGAGCGCGGCGCGCGCATTCTGCTCGACCAGCAGAATCGTGACGCCGAGGTCGCGATTGATCTTCTTGATGATCGCGAAGACTTCCTTCACGAGCAGCGGCGACAGCCCCATCGACGGTTCGTCCATCAAGATCATCTTCGGCCGCGCCATCAGCGCGCGGCCGATCGCGAGCATCTGCTGTTCGCCACCGGAGAGATAGCCGGCGAGCCCCGTGCGTTCCTTCAGGCGCGGGAAGTAGTTGAAGACCATGTCGAGATCGGCATCGACTTCGCGATCGCTGCGCGTGAAGGCGCCGAGCTTGAGGTTCTCCAGCGACGTCATGTCGGCGACGATGCGCCGGCCCTCCATCACCTGGAAGATGCCGCGGCGGACGATCTTGTCGGGATCGATGCCGTTGATACGATCGCCGTCGAATACGATTTCGCCGCGCGTGACCTCACCGTCCTCGGTCTTGAGCAGGCCGGAGATCGCCTTCAGCGTCGTCGACTTGCCGGCGCCGTTGGCGCCGAGCAACGCTACGATCGCGCCCTTGGGTACCTCGAGGCTCAGGCCCCGCAGCACCAGGATGACATCGTCATAAACGACCTCGATGTTGCGCACGCTGAGCAGCGGCGCGGGCGCGACGACGGTTGGCGTTGAGTGCGCTGCTTCGATGGTTTGGGTCATGTCTCTTCATTCTCCGCTGTCGTCGCCCGGCTTGACCGGGCGACCCAGTATTCCAGAGACGCCAGCCGCTTCCCGAGAAGCCGCGGCGTACTGGATCCCCCGCCTTCGCGGGGAATGACGCGTGTGTTGTGGATCGAGGGTATGACCCTCACCACCCAAACCATTCCGGCTTGCGCGGCAGCTCGACGGTCTTCACTTTCTCGAGCTTGATCGTGCCCTTGGCCATGAGGTCGTTGAGGTCGCCATCGGTCGCACCGGTCACCTTGGCGCGATAGAGGTCGACCTTCATCGTGCCGCGATGATCCTTCTCGGTGTAGGTCGAAGGGTTGCAGACGCCCTCCATGCCCGCCGGCACCCAGTCCTTCTTCTGGTAGTAGCCCTTGGCGACGTTCTCGCCGGTCGCGCCGCCGTTCTTGGCAGCCCAGTCGAGCGCCTCCTTCATGTACAGCGACGAGCACACGGCCGCGATGTAATGCACGGGACGATAGACCTTGCCGGTCGGGTCCGACATCTTGGAAATTTCCATCACCGTCTTCATGCCGGGGGCGTCACCACCCCAGCTCACGGCGGTGCGCAAGGGGAAGATCACTCCGTTGGCGGCGTCACCTGCGGTCTTGGCGGCGTTCTCGTCCATCCCCCAGACATTGCCGAGGAACTGGATGTCGACGCCGGCCGACTTGCAGGCCTTCATCACCGAGATATTGGAGGCCGCGGTGTTGCCGAGATAGGCGTAGTTGGCGCCTGAGGACTTCAGGCTCAGGCACTGCGCGCTGTAGTCGCCCGGCGTCAGCGCGAACACCAGCGGCGGCAGCACTTCGAATCCGAGTTCCTGCGCCAACGCCTCGCCGGCCGCTTTCGGCGCGTTCGGATAGGGGTGGTTCGCGCCCATATGGACGAACTTCGGCTTGCCGCTCTTGCCCTTGGCTTTCCAGTCGTCAGCCGCCCACATCAGCATCGCGCGCAGCGCATCCGAGTAGGTCGGGCCGTAGAAGAAGTTGTAAGGCGCGGCCTTGGCCTTGCCGCTGGTGCCTTCCGGATCAGTCAGCGCAGCAGCATAGGAGCCGGACATGTCGGGGATCTTGTCCTGCGCGAGGAAGCCGGTCAGCGCCTCGGTGTCCGCAGTGCCCCAGCCCATGATCGCCGCGACCTTGGTGTCGGGCGCCGACCACTTCTTGTACAGCGCGATCGCGCGCGGCACCTGGTAACCGTAGTCGTTGGTGTCGAGGTTGACTTGCTTGCCGCCGATGCCGCCGCTCTTGTTGATCCACGCAAACGTGTCGGCGACGGCCTGGCCGTAAGGGGTTCCGACGTCGGAGGTGCCGCCGGAATAATCGGCGAGGTGACCGATCGCGATCTGCGCCTGCGCGGTCGCCGAAAAGGCCGCGATCGCAAGCGCGAGCGATGCAGTGCTCAAAAGGGATTTTGTCTTCATCGGTCGTTTCCTCCTGTTATTGTTTTGCTCAAGCTGCCCGCGCTCAATGCGAGAACGGGTAGAGTTTCCAGTAAGCCTTGATCTGGCGCCAGCGATGCGCGAGCCCGTCCGGCTCGAACATCAGGAACGCGATGATGATGAGCCCGATTGCGATCTCGCGCAGAAAGGTGATGTTGGTGTTGAGCGAGAGAGCGTGGTCGATCGCGCCGCCCTTCAGATGCAGGCTGAGCCATTCCATGGATTCCGGCAGCAGCACCACGAAGGCGGTGCCCATCAGCGTGCCCATGATCGAGCCGGTGCCGCCGATGATGATCATGGCGAGGAACAGGATGGAGCGCTCGATGCCGAACCCCTCCTGCGACACCACCTGCTGATAGTGCGCATAGAGCGCACCGGCGATGCCGGCGAAGAACGCAGCGAGTGCGAAGGACAGCGTGCGGTATTTCGTCAGGTTGATGCCCATGATCTCCGCGGAGAGATAGTGGTCGCGGATCGCAACCAGCGCTCTGCCGTCGCGTGTGCGCATCAGGTTGGTGACGAGGATGTAGCTCGCGAGCACGTAAGCCAGCACGACGTAGAAATATTGCTTATCGCCGCGCAGCGTATAGCCGAAGATCGAGAACGGTTCGGCGCTGGCCGGCACCGAGCCGCCGGAGAACCATTCGGCGCGGGAGAAGAAGTCGAGCAGGATGTATTGCGCCGCGAGCGTCGCGATGACCAGATAGAGCCCCTTCAGCCGCGCCGCCGGAATGCCGAAGACCAGGCCGACCAGCGCGGTAACGATGCCGGCGAGCGGGATCGCGAAAAACACCGGGATCGGCGCGTTGTTGGAGATGTAGGCCGAGGTGAAGGCGCCGAGCAGGAAGAAGGCGGCATGACCGATCGAGATCTGGCCGGTGAAGCCGACCAGGATGTTGAGGCCAAGCGCCGCGATCGAGAAGATGCCGATCTGGATCAGGATGCTCAGCCAATACCCGCCGAAAAATTGCGGCGCGAGGCAGAGCAGCAGCACGCCGGCAATCGCAAAGTTGCGGCTGGTCCTGGTCGGGAAGATCGTGGTGTCGGCCGCGTAAGTCGTGCGGAAATCACCAGCAGGGATGAGGGCAGGGCCGGCCATGGTCAAATCCGTTCGATGTCGTGGGTGCCGAACAGGCCGTAGGGCTTGATCATCAGCACGATGATGAGGACGTAGAACGGCGCGATCTCGTAGAGATTGCCCCAGTGCAGATACTGGCTGTCGACATATTGCGCGATGTTCTCGAGCAGGCCGATGATGATGCCGCCGAGCACGGCGCCGCCGACGGAATCGAGCCCGCCGAGGATCGCCGCCGGAAATACCTTGATGCCGTAGGCGGCAAGGCCCGACGATACACCGTTCACCACGGCGACCACGACGCCGGCGACCGCCGAGACCGTCGCCGAGATCGCCCAGGCCATCGCGAACACGCTTTTGACGGAAATGCCGAGCGATTGCGCCACTTGCTGATTGAACGCGGTCGCCCGCATCGCAAGCCCGTATTTCGAGGCGCGGAAGAACCAGGCCATGCCGATCATCATCGCAACCGACACCACGAGGCTCATGACGTAGACGGTCTGGATCTGAAGCCCGAACAGGTTCACCGACTGGCTTTCGAACACCCGCGGGAACGGTTGCGGGTTGACGCCGAACATCCATTTCAGCGCGGCCTGGAATACGGTGGAGAGGCCGATCGTCACCATGATCACCGAGATGATCGGTTCGCCGATCATGGGCCTCAGAATCAGAACCTGGATCGCAATGCCGAACACGAACATGAAGACGAGCGTCATCGGCATGCCGATCCAGAACGGCACCTGGTATTTTGCCAGCAGAGCCCAGCACACCCAGGCGCCGACCAGCAGCAGCTCGCCCTGGGCGAAGTTGACGACTTGAGTGGCCTTGTAGATCAGCACAAACGACATCGCGACGACGCCATAGAGCGTGCCGACCACGAGGCCGTTGACCAGGAGCTGGATGAGGAATGCGATGTTCATGTCGGTTGACCCAGCTCGTCATTGCCGGGCTTGACCCGGCAATCCATCAATGTGGAAGGAAGCCTGTTCAGAAGAGGATGGATGCGCGGGTCAAGCCCGCGCATGACGAGTGAATATGCGGTGGCACCCTGCTCATTCTCTCCAACAAGGGGAGAGGGCGCAGCAATGCACTGTGTTGCACAAGAACAAGTCACTCCGCCGCCTCCGCCATGTGGCCGTGTCCGCCGAGGTCCACCACGCGTAGCGTAGTGCGGACGCGCTGGGTCGTGCCGTCCTGAAAGCGGATCACGGTGTCGACGGGAATGTTGGAGTCGCCGCGGTAGATGGCGTCGATGATATCGGCGTATTTCTCGTTGATGACGCCGCGGCGCACTTTTCGGGTGCGGGTCAGCTCGCCGTCGTCGGCGTCGAGCTCCTTGTAGAGCAGGAGGAAGCGCGAGATGCGCTGCGCCGGCGGCAGTGTCGCGTTGACGGTCTCCACCTCTTTCTGGACCAGCTTGTAGACCTCGGGCCGCGAGGTGAGGTCGCTGTAGGTGGTGAAGGAGAGGCGGTTCTTTTCCGCCCATTTCGAGATGATGGAGTAGCGGATACAGATCATCGCGGCGAGCGCGTCGCGGCCGGCACCCAGCACCACGGCTTCCGCGATATAGGGTGAGAATTTCAGCTTGTTCTCGATGAACTGCGGCGAGAAGCGTTCGCCGCGCGAGGTCTCGGCGAGATCCTTGATGCGGTCGATGACCACGAGCTGCTTGTTTGCGTTGAAATAACCGGCGTCGCCCGAGAGCATCCAGCCATCCCTGATGTCGGCGACGCTTGCCTCGGGGTTCTTGTAGTACCCCAGGAACATGTTGGGATGCCGCACCACGATCTCGCCGACGCCGTGGATGTCGGCATTGTCGATGCGGATCTCGATATCGTCGGCCATCGGCACGCCGGTGGTATCAGGATCGACCTTGCCCGTAGGATGCAGCGTGTAGGCGCCCAACAACTCCGTCTGGCCATAGAGCGTGCGCAGCGGCACGCCCATCGCCCGGAAGAATTTGAATGTATCGGGCCCCAGCGCCGCTCCGCCGGTCGCGGCCGAGCGCAGCCGCGTGAAGCCGAGGCGGTCCCGCAATGCGCGGAACAGGACCATGTCGGCGAAGGTCGAGTGCTTGCCCTGCGCGAGCGCAGCAAGACCGGCCTTCATGCCAAGATCGAACAGGCGCTGCTTGAACGGCGTCGCATCCATGACCTTCGCGCGGACATCGGCGGCAATCGATTCCCATACGCGTGGCGCAAAGAGCACGAACGTCGGCGCGATCTCGCGCAGATCGTTCATCATGGTGTCGGGCTCTTCGACGAAGTTGATCTTCATCCGGCAAAGCAGCCCTTTGCCGAGCACGTAGACCTGCTCCATGATCCAAGGCAGCGGCAGCACCGAGACGTATTCGTCGTCCGGTCCCTTGGGATCGAATGCGAGATAGGTCGCGCAGTGGCCGAGCACGCGGCCGGCGGCGAGCATCGCGAGCTTGGGATGCGAGGTGGTGCCCGATGTCGTGCAGAGGATCGCGACATCCTCGCCTTTGGTCGCATCCACGAGCCTGTCGTATAGCTCCGGCTCGCGCGTGGCGCGCGCGCGGCCGAGCTCGGTGAGCTTTTCCGCTGGCATCAGCCGCGGATCGTCATACTTCCGCATCCCGCGCGGATCGGAATAGATGATGTGCCTCAGCCTCGGCACACGATCGGCAAGCCCGAGGAGTTTGTCGACCTGCTCCTCATCCTCGGCGAAGACGAGCTGCGCTTCTCCATAGGTGAGAAGATAAGAGGCCTCCTCATCCAGCACGTCGCGGTACAGCCCAAGGCTCAAACCGCCGATCGCATGGGTGGCTACTTCCGCCGCGACCCAGTCCGGCCGGTTGTCACCGATGATGCCGATGACGTCGCCGCGCCCAAGGCCCAGCTCGATGAGGCCGAGCGCGAACTCGCGAACCCGGCTCTGGTAGTCGCTCCAAGTGAACAGACGCCAGAGCCCAAAATCCTTCTCGCGCAGCGCGACCTCGCTGCCATGCTCCTTCGCATTCAGCCGCAGCAGTTTCGGATAGGTGTCGGCCTGCGCGACGCGCCCCGCGTAATCCATCATGCCGCGCACTCCGGGGCAGCGGGCTTGTCGTCGGGATCGACCAGCACCTCGTCCTCCTCGCCGAGATAAGCGCGCTTGACGTGGGGATCGGCCAGCACCGCGGCTGGATCGCCCTCGGCGATCTTGCGGCCGAAATCCAGCACCATGACGCGGTGGGAAATATCCATCACCACGCCCATGTCGTGCTCGATCATCACCACCGTCATCCCGAACTCCTCGTTGAGATCGACGATGTAGCGGGCCATGTCCTCCTTCTCCTCGAAGTTCATGCCGGCCATCGGCTCGTCGAGAAGAATGAGGCGCGGCTCCAGCGCCATGGCGCGCGCAAGCTCGACGCGCTTGCGCAGGCCGTAGGGCAGGGTGCCGGCTTGCGCTTTTCGAACCGATTGCAGGTCGAGGAAGTCGATGATCTCCTCGACCTTGCGGCGGTGCGCGAGCTCCTCCTTGCGCGCGCCGGTCAGCCAGTACAGAGAGCCCGTGATGAAATTGTTCTTCAGCAGATGATGACGGCCGACCATGATGTTGTCGAGCACGCTCATATGGTGGAACAGCGCGAGGTTCTGGAAGGTGCGGCCGATGCCGAGCGAGGCGCGGGCGTTCGGCGTCAATCCAGTGATGTCGCGGTCCCGATAGAAGAGCTGGCCTTCGGTCGGCTTGTAACGACCGGAAATACAGTTCACGATCGAGGTCTTGCCGGCGCCATTGGGGCCGATGATCGAGAACAGCTCGCCGTCCTTGATGGAAAAGCTGACGTCGGTCAGCGCGCGGACACCGCCGAACCGCAAGGACACGCCGCGCACTTCAAGACTGGTTGCCACCAATGATTCCCTCCCCGGCGACGGCGCTTTGGCGCTCTTTCGTCCATTCCCTTGGGCCGATCCTATATCGGCCGTTCGGACGAAACCATGCAGCCGATGGTCCCGGTCCGATCACGCGATGCGGCGTTCTCCCCGTTGGGAACAAAAGCCGCTATCCGCGCGAGGTGGTCCTCAATAGGGTAAAGCGCTATTTTGAAATGTCTTGTGCCTGACAATTCGTCGGCAAAGTTTTTCGCGGGGGCGGGGCCTGCTTCTTTCGTCGCAAGGCGAATGAGGCGCTTGTTGCGGTGCAGCAATCGGACGGGGTGACACCAGGGTGCAGTTGGCTTCGGGATCATGATTTCAGAGGATCAGTTGAACCGCGTCGCCGCCTGGTCGCGTGAGCTCACGATGCGTGAGATCGAGGTCGCCCGCGCCGGGATCATCGAAAAATCCTACGTCAACGGCGAGACCGTTTTCATGCGCGGCGACAGGTTCGACTATTGGGCCGGCGTGGTCAGTGGCCTCGCGCGGATGGGCGGGGTCTCGCGCGACGGCAAGGAGACGAGTTTGGCGGGCCTCACCGCGGGAGCCTGGTTCGGCGAGGGCAGCGTGCTCAAGAACGAGCCGCGGCGCTACGACGTGGTTGCGCTCCGCGACAGCCGTCTTGCGCTGATGGAGCGCAGCGCCTTCCTCTGGTTGTTCGAGAATAGCGTCGGCTTCAACCGCTTCCTGGTACGCCAGCTCAACGAGCGGCTGGGCCAGTTCATCGGGATGCTCGAGGTCAATCGCACGCTGGACGCCACCGCCCGCCTTGCCCGCGGCATCGCCTCGCTGTTCAACCCGATCCTCTATCCGGATTCCAAGACGCATCTGGAGATCACACAGGAGGAGATCGGCGCGCTCTCCGGCATGTCGCGGCAGAACGCGAACCGCGCGCTGAACCGGCTCGAGAAGGAGGGGCTGCTGCGGCTCGAATATGGCGGCATCACCATCCTCGATGTCGAGCGGCTGCGCGGGTATGGGGATTAGGGCTGGCGGCGCCAATCCTTCATCGCGCATTGGCCGGCGCATGCGCCGGCCATAGATCGTCGCGCCAGCGCACTGCAATCGCCATCATCGCAATGAACCCCGAGATCGCATACAGCGAGCCCGTCGCCGAATAGCCGATGCGATCGATCAGGCTGCCCGCCGCGAGCAGCCCGAGCGGCAGGCCGTAGATTACCATCATGCGCACCCCCATCACGCGGCCCCGGAGGTGTGCGCTCGCTGCACGCATCAGGATCACGGCCGCTGATATCATCGACATGCTCTGGGCGATGCCGGCGAGCACGAGGCAGGCCATGGCGACCGGCATGGTCCTCAGTCCGACGAACACCAGCAGCATCGCGTACCAGGCGAGTGTCGCGCCGATGAGAAGCCGGGCGATGCGCAAGCCGCCCACAAGGCTGAGCGTGATCGAACCGATCAGCGAGCCTACGGCGAAACTTGCCGACAGATAGCCGAGACCGGTCTGGTCGGTATGAAAGATGTCGCGCGCAACGAAAGGCAACAGTCCGTTCGTCAGCGGAAATGCCGTGAGATTGGCCAAAAATGCGACGCAGAGCGCCGCTCTCATCCCAGGGCCGTTCCAGGCATAAACGATGCCTTCCCTCAGGTCGCGCAGCAGTCTGGTGCCGGCGCGGTCGTCCACCGGCCGATGGCTTGCGACAGCAGACTTTGCCGGCCGGGTCAGGCAGAACATCAGGATCGCGGCCACGAGATAGAGACAGGCGATCGCCACGTACACGAGGCCGATGCCGAGCGCGGCGAACAGTCCTGCGCCGGTCAGGGCGCCGGCGATGCGAGCGCTATCCTGGGTCGTGCGAGAAAGGCTGATGGCACCGACCAGCTGTTCGGCCGGCATGATGCTGGCAAGCAGCGCGCCACGAATCCCGAGATCCGAAGGACGGATCAGGCCCATGATCGCAACGATGATCATCACATTGAGCGGCGCCAGATGTCCGGTGAGGGCTAGCGCCACGATTGTCGAAGACAGAGCCGTATAAGCAAGACGCATGGCGACGAGAAGATCCCGGTGTCCCATGCGGTCGCCGATCATCCCCAGCACCGGCGCAATCAATGTTCCGACATATTGCAGCGATGCCAGGATGGTAAGCAGCAGCACTGAGCCGGTCTCGACCATGATGTACCAGCCGAGCACCAGCGTCTCCACCTCGAATGCCCAGGAGGTGAGCAGATCGGAGGGCCATTGAAAGCGATAGTTGCGGATGCGAAATGGCGCGAGCGCGGAAGGTTTTGTGGCTGTGCTCAAGATGCGATGACGGGTTTCACGGCGATTCCCTGCCCTTATTACTTGTTCTTTCTGTTCGTCAGCGTAGTAGCGGCGGTGCGCGTGTCAATTGACGCCGCCGCATACTCGCGATGCACCAAGGTGCTGCGCGCGTATGACGTCCGTCCGTGGTATTGCTGCAGGCTCAGGGATGGCCGCTCGTCAATGCGTGGCGGCCTGTCGATTCGCCAGCGCGGCGGCCATGGCGGAGATCAGCGGCCGCATGAAATAGTGGTCTTCTACCGGCGAGACATCGGTGCGTAACCCGTGCGCGGCGAGTTCGCCGGAGACCGCCGGTCCCACCGATGCAATCAGCGTTCGCTCTAATCCGGCGCGCAGGCGCGCCTCGCTGCCATGCGCCTTTGCGGCTTCGATCAGGCGGCGGACCTGGCCGAGATTGGTGAGCGCGATGGCATCGATCCGCCCTTCCGCCATGTCGTCAATCGCAGTGACGATATTCGCGTCCGCCGCTTTCGGATCGTAGATGTAGGGCAACACGGTATCGACTTCGGCGCCTTGCGCCTCGAGCGAGCCGATCAGCGCGCTGTGATCCTTGTCGGGATAAAGCTGAAGCCCCACCCGATGTCCCCTGAGATCGATCTTCGATAGCATCTCGATGACGCCCTCGGTGGTCGGCTTCTCCGTAGTCTGCTGCGAATCCAGCCCGACCTCTCGGAGGGCGCGCCCCGGCTTCGGTCCGCGGGTGAATTTTCGCGATTTGGCGAGCGCGGCGACCAGCGCCTGGTCGATCCCGCGCTCTGCCGCGAGCTTCATCATCCGCCGCAGGCCTTCGCCGGTCATCAGCACGAGGTCGTCGAAGGGCCGGTCGATGGCGCGGCGGATCCACGCCTCGACCGGCACGGGATCCGGAGCATCGTGAATCGTGAACATCGGGCATTGCACGACGTCTGCCCCCTGTTCGGCGAGAAGCTTGGAAAATTGGGCCTCCTCGCGTGTTTCCAGGATCAGGATGCGGTAGCCGTTCAGGCGGTCGGCCATGGTCGAGCCTCGGTTTGGAATCGCAATGTTACGTTCATCCTGACTCCGGACTTGGGATTGGCGCAAGGCCGGCTCCGGTGATAGAGCAGGACGCAAATCGGCCTGTTCGGTATCGTTTTGCCCAAACCTTCATCAACGCTCATGCCCGACCATCAATACGTTCTGACGCTTTCCTGTCCGGATCGGCCCGGCATCGTCTCGGCGGTGTCGACCTTTCTCGCCCACAACGGACAGAACATTCTCGACGCCCAGCAGTTCGATGACATCGAGACCGAGAAGTTCTTCATGCGGGTCGTGTTCACGGCGGCCGATCTCGCCGTCGAGCTGTCCGCCCTGCAGACCGGTTTCGCCGCGATCGCGGAACGCTTCGGCATGGAGTGGCAGATGCGCGACCGCGCGTCCCAACGCCGCGTGATGTTGTTGGTGTCGAAGTCCGACCACTGCCTGGTCGACATCCTCTATCGCTGGCGCACCGGCGAGTTGCCGATGATCCCGACCGCGATCGTCTCCAACCACCCGCGCGAGGTCTATGGCGGGCTCGATTTCGGCGAGATCCCGTTCCACCATCTGCCGATCACCAGGGAGACCAAGCGCGAACAGGAGGCTCAGATCCTCGACCTCGTCGCCAAGACCGGGACCGATCTCGTGGTGCTCGCCCGCTACATGCAGATCCTGTCGGATGATCTTTCCACAAAGCTGTCGGGGCGCTGCATCAACATCCACCACTCATTCCTGCCGGGCTTCAAGGGTGCAAAGCCCTATCACCAGGCCCATGAGCGCGGCGTGAAGCTGATCGGTGCGACCGCGCATTACGTCACGCGCGACCTCGACGAGGGCCCCATCATCGACCAGGACGTCGAGCGCATCAGCCATCGCGACACGCCCGAGGATCTCGTCCGCAAGGGACGCGACATCGAGCGTCGCGTGCTCGCGCGCGCGATCCGCTACCATCTCGACGACCGCGTGATTCTCAACGGTCGCAAGACCGTTGTGTTCGTGGACTAGATTGCTTCACCGCGACCCGAAAGCGCGGCGAGGAGTGCACGGGCTCAGTGTGCCGCGTCGCTGGATGTCGACCCCGCGGCGCCCTGCTGCGCCTGCTCTTCTTTTTCGCGATCCGCGGCCGGCATCATGCGCTTGCGTTCGCGCTCCTTCATCCAGGCGTCGTATTGCGGTGTGCCGGGGCGCGGAGGGGCGTCCGCCGGCAGGCCTCCGGCCCAGTGTGGAACGTAGTCGCCCATCCCGGCGGAAAGCTTCTCGTTGACCGTGCCGCAGCCAGTCAGCCCCACGACGAGAGCAAGGAGGATCATGAGAGAGCCGAAACGTTGCAGCATTGTAAGTGGCACGAGCAATTGGAACGGGTTAGCCGGAGCTGGCGTGGGAAGACTAGCCATCAACTAGGTAAAAGAGACTTATTCGAGATAGGTAACTGGGTACCAAATTCGAGCCGCGTGAAAACTCCCGAATGTACAAATTCTGCAAGGGAATGATGAAATCCTCCATCCACGCCGCGCATCCGATTTCTAGACTGTCGGGAGGGACTCGCGACAATCTGGCGTGGACGTCGAAGGGGCTTTCTCGTTGACAAGTCCATTTTATTTGTACAACCGTACAAATCAGATGCGGTCGAGGGATCGAGGCGCTTAGGTCACCTCGACGTAACCGACATCGCCCCCGCTGCTGGCAAAGGAACGCGCGGCTTGCGCCGAATGGTCGCCAAACGTCCGATTGACAACAGGGGCGCGAAAGACGCCATGTGGCCCCGCCACACGGTCCGGTCCGAGTTTTGGTGAGGCAAGAGCCGGGCACTCGGTTCTGGACGCAAGAGAAGGAAGAAGGGGAGGGACATTTTGATGTTCGGACGTCGCAGATTGTCATGGGTCGCCACGCTCGCGGCCGTCGCAGGCCTCGTGGCCGTCATGCCCGCCAGGGCGGAAGATACCGTGAAGGTCGGCCTGATCCTGCCGATGACCGGCGGGCAGGCCTCGACCGGCAAGCAGATCGAGAATGCGATCAAGCTCTACATGCAGCAGAAGGGCGACACTGTCGCCGGCAAGAAGGTCGAGATCATCGTCAAGGACGACGCCGCGATCCCGGACAAGACCAAGACGGCCGCGCAGGAGCTGATCGTCAACGACAAGGTCAATTTCATCGCCGGATTCGGCGTGACGCCGGCGGCACTGGCCGCGGCGCCGCTCGCCACCCAGGCCAAGATTCCGGAAGTCGTGATGGCGGCCGGCACCTCCATCATCACCGAGCGCTCGCCCTATATCGTGCGCACGAGCTTCACGCTGGCGCAGTCCTCCACGATCATCGGCGACTGGGCTGTGAAGAACGGCATCAAGAAGGTGGCGACGCTGACCTCTGACTACGCGCCGGGCAATGACGCGCTCAACTTCTTCAAGGAGCATTTTGTCGCTGGCGGCGGCGAGGTCGTCGAAGAGGTCAAGACGCCGCTCGCCAATCCGGACTTCGCGCCGTTCCTGCAGCGCATGAAGGACGCAAAACCCGACGCGATCTTCGTGTTCGTGCCGGCGGGCCAGGGCGGCAACTTCATGAAGCAGTATGCCGAGCGTGGTCTCGACAAGGCCGGCATCAAGGTGATCGGGCCGGGCGACGTTACCGACGACGATCTCCTCAACAACATGGGCGATGCCGTGCTCGGCACCGTGACCGCGCATCTCTATTCGGCGGCGCATCCCTCGCAGATGAACAAGGATTTCGTCGCGGCCTACAAGAAGGCGTTCGGCAGCCGTCCGGGCTTCATGGCCGTGAGCGGCTATGACGGCATTCACCTGATCTACGAGGCGCTCAAGAAGACCAATGGCGACACCGACGGCACCAAGCTGATCGAAGCCATGAAGGGGCAGAAGTGGGAGAGCCCGCGCGGCCCGATCTCGATCGACCCCGAGACCCGCGACATCGTGCAGAACATCTACATCCGCAAGGTCGAGAAGGTCGACGGCGAGCTCTACAACGTCGAATTCCAGACCTTCGAGGCCGTCAAGGATCTCGGCAAGACCAAGAAGTGACGCGCTCTTCTAAACCTCTTCCGCTTGCGGGAGAGGTCGGCGCGAAGCGACGGCTGGGGGCTTTCTCAACACGGGGATTGTCCCGTTACGGAGAGACCCTCTCCCGCAAGCGGGAGAGGGAGCACAGCGGACCTCATATTTTTTCGACAACGATCTGCGCCCGATGACCGCAATCCTCACCAACCTGTTCGATGGCGTTGCCTACGGCATGCTGCTGTTCGTGCTGGCCTGCGGGCTCGCGGTCACGCTCGGCCTGATGAACTTCGTCAATCTCGCCCACGGCGCCTTCGCGATGACCGGCGGCTACATCTGCGCCGTGCTGGTCAACCAGCAGGGCTGGCCGTTCTTCGCCGCACTGCCGCTCGCCTTCGTCTCGGCCGCCGTGGTCGGCATCGCGCTGGAGCGAACGCTCTACCGCCACCTCTATGCGCGCGGCCATCTCGACCAGGTGCTGTTCACCATCGGTCTGACGTTCATGTCGGTCGCTGCGGTCGATTACATCAAGGGCTCGTCGCGGGTATTCATCAATCTGCCGGCGGCGCTCCAGGGCCAGTTCGACCTGTTCGGCGTCGGCATTGGCCGCTACCGGTTGATGATCATCATCATCTGCGGGCTCCTCACCATCGCGCTTCAGCTCGTGCTGGCCAAGACGCGTTTCGGCAGCCGCCTGCGCGCCGCCGTTGACGATCCGCGCGCCGCGAGCGGCCTCGGAATCAACGTGCCGCAGGTGTTCGCCTTCACCTTTGCGTTCGGCTGCGGCCTCGCGGGCCTCGGCGGCGCGCTAAGCGCGGAGATCCTTGGGCTCGACCCGTACTTCCCGCTGAAATTCATGATCTACTTCCTGATCGTGGTTACGGTCGGGGGCTCCTCCTCGATTACCGGTCCGTTTCTGGCTTCGCTGCTGCTCGGCATCGGCGATGTCGCCGGCAAATATTACGTGCCGAAGATGGGGCCGTTCGTGATCTATACCATGATGATCGTGATCCTGATCTGGCGCCCGAACGGCCTGTTCGGCCGCACCGCCGCGCGTTGAGTTGAGCCGATGAGCGCCGCATCCGACGTCGGTTATCACGCCCAGCGCCACGCGCGCTGGCACTATGGCGAAGTCGCCTTCTGGCTCATCGTGCTGGCCTGCGGCTTCGTGTTTCCGTCGCGCTACCTGATCATGACCGACATCGTGCGGCTTGCGCTGTTCGCGATGTCGCTCGATCTGATCCTCGGCTATGCCGGCATCGTCTCGCTCGGTCATGCCGCCTTCTTCGGCGTCGGAGCCTATGGCGCGGGGCTGCTTGCGCTGCACGGGATCATCAACGAGCCCGTGATTGCGCTCGTCGTCGCTGGTCTTGCGGCGATGGTGCTGGGGTTTGCCACCAGCTTCCTCGTCATACGCGGCGTCGATTTGACCCGTCTCATGGTGACGCTCGGCATCGCGCTGCTGCTTGAAGCGCTCGCCGAACGCTTCTCCAACATCACCGGCGGCACCGACGGCCTGCAGGGCATCGAGATGCAGCCGATCTTCGGAACGCTGGCCTTCGACATGTTCGGCAAGACCGGGTTCTTCTACTCGCTCGCCGTCCTGTTCCTCCTGTTCCTGCTCGCGCGCCGCATCGTGCATTCACCGTTCGGCCTGTCGCTGCGCGCCATCAAGAACAATCCGCTGCGTGCCGCCGCCATCGGCATCCCCGTGAACCGCCGCCTGATCGCGATCTATACGCTCGCCGCCTTCTATGCGGGGATTGCCGGCGCGCTGTTCACCCAGACCACAGCGATCGCCTCGCTCGACGTGTTCGCCTTCGAGCGCTCCGCCGACCTCATGCTTGTGCTCGTGATCGGCGGCACCGGCTATCTCTATGGCGGGTTGATCGGCGCGGTCGTGTTCCGCATGCTCCAGGAATGGTTCTCGACCATCACCCCGCAATATTGGCAGTTCTGGATCGGCCTCGTGCTGGTCGTGATCGTGCTGGTCGGCCGCCAGCGCCTGCACCGATGGGTGCTCTTCGTTCCCAATCTGATCATCAAGCAGATTGGCGGTCGCAAGGCGGTCGTCGCCGTGCCGGAGGGCGATGCATGACCATCGCGCTCGAAACCAAGAATCTCGAAAAGCAGTTCGGCGGCCTGCGCGTGACGCGCGACCTGTCGCTCAGGATCGAGCAGGGCGCGCGCCACGCCCTGATCGGCCCGAACGGCGCCGGCAAGACCACCGTGATCAACCAGCTCACGGGCGTGCTCAAGCCGAACTCGGGGCGCATCCTGCTCGAAGGCCAGGACATCACCGATCTGCCCGTGCACAAGCGCGTGCTGCGCGGCCTGTCGCGTACCTTCCAGATCAACCAGCTCTACCCCGACCTGACGCCGCTCGAAACCATTGGGCTGGCGGTCTCCGAGCGCCTTGGCCATGGCGGCGACTGGTGGCGGCGGATGGGCACCCGTGACGACGTCAATGGCGAGATCGCCGAGCTCCTCGAGCACTTCCATCTGCTCGACGTCATGAACGAGCAGACCGTGACGTTGCCCTACGGCAAGCAGCGCCTGCTCGAAATCGCGGTCGCGATCGCGGCCAAGCCGCGCGTGCTGTTGTTGGATGAGCCCGCCGCGGGCGTGCCCGAAAGCGAGCGCCATGACATCCTTGCCGTGGTCGCGGGGCTGCCCCGCGACGTCACCGTGCTCCTGATCGAGCATGACATGGATCTCGTCTTTTCCTTCGCGGACCGCATCTCGGTGCTGGTCTCGGGCGCGCTGCTCACCGAGGGCCCGCCCGACGAGGTCGCGCGCGATCCGCAAGTCAAGGCCGTCTATCTCGGCGAGGAGGCGGTCAATGTCTGACCTGCTCGCAATCGACTCCCTGCGCGCCGGCTACGGCGAGGCGGTGGTGTTGCCCAACATGTCCTTGCGCCTCGCCGAGGGGCAAGTGCTCGCGCTGCTGGGCCGCAACGGCACCGGCAAGACTACGCTGATCAACTCCATCGTCGGCGTCACCCGACGCTTTTCCGGCTCGGTCGCGCTCGCCGGCACCGACGTCACCTCGCTACGGCCCGACCAGCGTGCGCGCGCCGGCATCGGCTGGGTGCCGCAGGAGCGCAACATCTTCCGCTCGCTCACGGTGGAGGAGAACATGACCGCCGTGGCCCAGCCGGGCCTCTGGACGGTCGAGAAGGTCTACGAGATGTTTCCGCGCCTGAAGGAGCGGCGGAGCAATTTTGGCAACCAGCTCTCCGGCGGCGAGCAGCAGATGCTGGCGATCGGCCGCGCGCTGACGCTCAACCCAAAAGTTCTGCTCCTGGACGAGCCGACCGAGGGTCTTGCACCCATTATCGTCGAGGAGCTCCTGAAGGCGATCGGGACCATTACCCGGGCCGGCGGCATCTGCTCGATCATCGTCGAGCAGAATGCCCAAAAGATTCTGGGGCTTGCCGACCGCGTTGTGATATTGGAGCGCGGAACGATCGTCCACGACGCCCCGAGCGCCGCGCTGAAGGCCGACCCGTCGGTCCTCGAGCGCCATCTCGGCGTCGCCGGGGCGGCCGCCCACTAGTCTGTCAGACGCGTTTCCTTCACGCGAACCGGTAGCCACTTCGCTTGAAAGCGCTATTGAAAATTCGGGAGTGAACCAATGCAGCGAACCAAAGCCCCCTTCCGCGCCGACGAGGTCGGCAGCCTCCTGCGCCCGGCCAAGATCAAGGAAGCCCGCGCGAAGCTGGAGAAGGGCGAGATCTCGGCCGATGATCTGCGCAAGATCGAGGACGTGGAGATCGAGAAGGTCGTGCACAAGCAGGCCTCGATCGGCCTCAAGCTCGCGACCGACGGCGAATTCCGGCGCTCCTGGTGGCATTTCGACTTCCTGGCCAAGCTCACCGGGTGCGAAATGTTCCATCCGGACACCGGTATCCAGTTCGCGGGCGTCGAGACGCGTCATGATTCAGTGCGGGTGATCGACAAGCTCGATTTTCCCGACCAACACCCGATGCTCGACCACTTCAAGTTCCTGAAGAAGTATGCCGACCAGGCTCACGTCACCGCCAAGATGACGATTCCCTCGCCGTCGGTGCTGCATTTCCGCGGTGGCCGCAAGTCGATCTCCAAGGACGTCTATCCCGATCTCGATGCATTCTACGAGGACCTCGGCAAGACCTACCGCAAAGCGGTCAAGGCGTTCTACGACGCCGGCTGCCGCTATCTCCAGTTCGACGATACCGTGTGGGCGTATCTCTGCTCGCAGGACGAATTGAAGAAGGCCCGCGAGCGCGGCGACGACCCTGAAGGTCTCCAGCAGATCTATTCGCGCATCATCAACTATGCGCTGGCGGAAAAGCCCGCCGACATGGTGGTGACGACCCATGTCTGCCGCGGCAATTTCCGCTCGACCTGGATTTCTTCGGGCGGCTACGAGCCCGTGGCCGAGACCTTGCTCGCCGCCACCAATTACGACGGCTACTTCCTGGAATACGATTCAGACCGCGCCGGCGGCTTCGAGCCGCTGCGCTTCCTGCCCAAGGGCAACAAGGTCGTTGTGGTCGGTGTCATCACCTCGAAGTTCGGCGAGCTCGAGAAGAGGGATGACATCAAGCGCCGCCTGGAAGAAGCCGCCAAGTTCGCGCCGCTCGAGCAGCTCGCGCTCTCCCCGCAGTGTGGTTTTGCTTCGACGGAGGAAGGCAACATCCTCTCCGAGGAGGAGCAGTGGGCAAAGCTCAGCCTGGCTGTTGAGATCGCAAAGGAAGTGTGGGGCAACTAAGAGCGCCACGTAATCCGTCACGTGAGTGACGGGGAGGCCCTACAACACTCTCGCTGTCATTCCCCGCGAAGGCGGGGAAGCCAGTACTCCGCAGCTTCTCCGTACCTCGCACTGTCGCTGGAGCACTGGATCGCCTGGTCAAGCCGGGCGATGACACTTGAGCGCGATGCGAGTAGCGCCGCGCTCCTGTGCCCGCGCCCTCACTTCTCCGCCAGATAAACCTCGCCCAGCAGCGACGAGTTCGACCACGGCACCTGCTTGTTTCTGGTGGACGAGACGACCTCCGCGCGCACCCGCGTCAGCATCTGCTGCACCTCGAGCCCCGGCGTGCCGATATGGCGGGAGAGGGCGGAGGAGAATGGCGAGTTGGCGCCTTCGCCATCGAGCGCAACCTGGCCCGGTGCCGTGGCGAATGCGATCAGCGTGCCGGCCCCCAGTGTCGCGCCTGCGCCGAGACTGGTCGGCGCTGCGAGACCCGAGGCGCCCTCGATGCCGCGATTGGCGCCGGCGGCAGCCACCTGCGGCGCCATCGGGTTGTTGCGGCAGGCGTCGAAGATCAGGATGTTGGTGCGGACCTGGTCGTCGAGGCCGGCCGTGATCGTGTCCATGTCGATCATCGCCTCCGTCATGCTCGCTCCCGGCTTGAGCTCGACGTCGACGGGAATGAGATAGTTGCGGCCGTCGATCTGCACGCCGTGGCCGGCATAGTAGACGAGCGCGACCTGTGCCCGCGCAGCGTCGCGCAGGAAGTCTCGCGTCATCTTCTGCATCGTCGCGCGGTCGAGGTCGATGCCCTCCGACACCGTAAAGCCGATATCACGCAGGCTCTTTGCGACTGCGCGCGCGTCGTTGGGCGGATTGGGCAGCGCCTTGACGTGGGCATAGGCGCCGTTGCCGATGATCAGCGCCATGCGCTGGCCGCGGCCAACCGAGGCGGACGATGACGCTGGCGTCGTGCTCGCCTGTTGCCCCGCAGGCGCATTTGTCTGTTGCGCCGGGGAGGTCGGCGGATCGCGCGGTGTAGGCACGGTCGCATCTGATAGCAGCGACAGCCGCACCTTCGCGGTCGCCTGGTTGGACTTGCTGCCGGCGTCCGATGCAGTGACGCCGAGCGCGCCCTTGTAGTCCTCGCTGGCGCGCGCGTAATCGCCCTTGGCCTCGTAGGCGAGCCCGCGGAACGTGTAGGCCGAGATCAGCACGCTGTTCGGCGGCGTCATGATGTTGACCGGGGGCTTGTCCTTGGCGAGCCGGATCGCTTCGCTGCCGTCGGCAATGGCGCGGTCGAGCTCACCCTTGGCGCGCCAGATCGTGGTCCGGTGCACCAGCGGCTGCGACAGGCTCGGGTCGATGCGGATGGCTTGGTTGATGTCGGCGAGCGCGCCGTCGAGGTCGCCGAGGGCTTCCTTGCAGGCGCCGCGATTCTGGAAGGAAAAAGCCGATTTCGGGTCGGCCTTGATCGCAGCATCGAAATCGGCAATCGCCTTGGCGTAGTCCTTCTTGCCCTGATAGGCGTTGCCGCGGTTGTGGAAGATGATCCCGCTCGGCGGTCCGAGCTTCAGCGCGTCGTCGAAATCGGCGATCGCGATGTCGTACTCGCCTTTGTCGAAATAAGCCGAACCGCGCAGATTGTAGACGGCCTGGCTCGGCTCGAGCCGGATGGCTTCGGTCGTATCCACGATGACCTTCGCGTAGTCGCCCTTCTTGTTCCAGCCGACCGCGCGCCAGAAATGAACGGTGGCGAGCTGGCCGCCCTTGGACACTTTCAGCGCGATGATCTTGTTACAGGCATCGATCATCTGATCGGCCGGCGTGGTGTCGGTCGTGCAGAGCGGACCGAGCTGGCTGCGCGACTGTGCAAGGGCCGAAGCATTCCAGAGCGCCGTGACAAGCAGGCCGAGCACAACAAGCAGACGGCGCATAGTCGTAAATCTCCCGGGGTGGAGCGTCTCTTGTTTGTTGCCGGGCCGCCGATGATGGTTCAAGGGCAGAAGCAATGACCCAATTTGACCTGGGCTGGATCAGCTCCTGGACCAACTCCTGCCAATTCCTCTGCGTCACGCGCTCGTAACCTGATACGATCTCAGCATCGCTCAGACGTCCAGGGGCGTTGTGCAATGAGGCGGCGGGATTTTACAGCCGGTCTGTTGCTGACCACGGCGATCCGGCCCGCGCGGGCACAGCGCGGCACACCGCAGCTGATTGCGATCTTCCATCCGGCGATCCCCGTTAGCCTCCTGACCGAAACCGGCGGCGGAACGGCGTGGCGCGCGTTTTTCGGAGAACTCCGTCGGCTGGGTTACGTCGAAGGACAGAATCTGATCATCGAGCGCTACTCCGCCGAGGGGCATCACGAGCGCTACGCTGACTTTGCCCGACAGATCGTGGCGCGCAATCCTGATTTGATCGTCACCGGGACCAATCCGGTCGTGGTCGCCTTCAAGGCGACGACGAGCACGATACCGCTTGTGGCCTTCATGCTGGATCCGCTGAAGGCGGGACTGATCGCCAGCCTTGCGCGACCCGGCGGCAACCTGACCGGTATCACGCTCGATGCTGGCATCGAGATCTGGGGGAAGCGCCTCGCGCTGCTGAAGGAAGCCGTCTCCCAGACCGTGAGCGTCGCCTTTCTCGGGATGCGCGATGGATGGGAAGGATCATTTGGGCAGGCCTTGCGGGACGTCAGCAGCCGATTGGGAATTTCACTGGTCTCAATGGTCCCGAACATCGGGACGACCGCGGAGATCGAGCGTGTCTTCACGGACATGGCCGAGCGGCGGCCGGACGCAGTCTTGATCACCGGCGAAGGCGACCTCTACGCTCATCGGCAGTTGATTGCGGAGCTTGCCCTGAAACACCGCTTGCCGACGATGTGTCCCTACCGCGATTACGTCGATGCCGGTGGGCTGATGGCCTATACCGTCGACCTCGCGGAATTGCTCAGGCGCATGGCCCAGGATGTCCACCAAATCCTGAAGGGAGCCAGGCCCGGCGACATCCCAATTTATCAGCCGACCAAGTTCGAACTCCTGATCAACCTGAAAACGGCCAAAGCGCTCGGCCTCGTCTTGCCGCCCGCGCTGCTGTCCAACGCCGACGAGATGATCGACTGAGCGGTCAGGCAGGACGCCAGCCTTCCTCATACCCGCGCATTTCCCCGGTGGGCAGATCGTGTTAGGACGTTCTCCATCGAGCCCGCTGCCCACTCCGTCCCACTCATGAAGAACGACGAAATTCTGAGCCAGATCACCGAATTCTGCCGCAAGGCCAATATGGCGGAATCCACCTTCGGCCGGCGCGCGGTGAATGATGGCAAGCTGGTGCAGCGTCTGCGCGAAGGCAAGCGCATCACCATCGACACGCTGGAGCGCATCCAGGCTTATATGGCGTCGAGCATGCCCGGCGGGATGCCGCCGCCGCGGGGCCTGCAGGTGCCGCCGGAGAAGCGCGATCCGCGCGGCAATTTCCGTTTCTTCGAGAACCGGCAGAAATACCTGCTGTTCGTCCACACCTGCAGCGAGAAGCGGGTGATCGCCGACCGCGTGGCGCTGGAGCTTGCCAGCATGCATCCGCGCCCGCCGGCGCTGCGGGTGTTCGACGCCGGCGTCGGCGACGGCACGGTGCTCGCGCGTGTCTTGCGCGCCATGCATCAGCGCTTTCCGCACATGCCGTTCTATGTCGCGGGCAAGGAGCTCAGCCTCGAGGATGTTCGCTTGACGCTGGAGAAGGTGCCGGACCGGCTGTTCGAGCATCCGGCCTCGGTTTTCGTCTTCACCAACATGTACTATGCCGAGGCGCCCTGGCTGACACCGGCGTCACCCGCGGCCGCCGCCGCCACTGTGTGGCATGAGGTGCCGATGCGCGGCGCCGCCTCCGGAGATTTCGAGGCTCAGATCGCCGACCTGAAACCCTTCCTGGAGCAGAACTGGCGCGCGGCGGTCAGCCCGCGGACCGGCATGCCACTCTACGAGCGGCCGGTGGTTCTGGTGCTCTACCGGGAGGATCACCGCTTCCTGCTTGATTCGACGATTCCTCGGCCCGGCCAGACCGAGGCCAATTTCGACCTCGTTATCGCATCCCAGCCATACCGGGCCAAATCATCGGTTAATTTCCGGGCAAAACGCATCATTGCACCGTTGGCGCGCGCCCTGAGGGGTGGCGGCCGCCTGATCGGGATTCACTCCCACGGCCAGGATCCGGGCATGGAGATCATCCAGGCCGTCTGGCCTGGAGAAAATCCTTTCTCAGTGAGCCGTCATGAGCTATTGCGCGCTGTGAAATACGAGCTCGGCTCGGCAGGGCGCGACCTCAATTTTAACGCATATGCTGATAACCGTTCGATCTTCCGGTATGATATGGAAGCGCTGCCCAACGAGGTGACCGGGACCATCGGAACCTCGACAGCCTTTGCAGCCTGGAATGCGGCGGTGTATGTCGCTCAGATTGAGGACGACCGATTGACGGAAATGACTCAAAACGGCCGCACTCTGGATGCTGCCAGGGACGTGCTGCGCAAGTACAACGGGCTCTGGTTTTACGACGAATCCTACGTCATCTCGCGCCGGCGTGATTGACATCATCCAAAAGTAAACATCGCAAACGACCGCCCAACGGGGCGGGACAAGGGGTTACTGATGCGAGCGTCCTATCTCTTCACCAGCGAGTCCGTGTCCGAAGGCCATCCGGACAAGGTCTGCGACCGGATCTCCGATGAGATCGTCGATCTGTTCTACCGCGAAGGGCCGAAAGCCGGCATCGACCCGTGGCAGATCCGCGCGGCCTGCGAAACGCTTGCAACCACCAACAAGGTCGTGATCGCAGGCGAGACCCGCGGTCCCGCATCGGTCACCAACGAGCAGATCGAAAGCGTCGTGCGCGGCGCGATCAAGGACATCGGCTACGAGCAGGAAGGTTTTCACTGGAAGACCGCGGACATCGAGATCCTCCTGCATCCGCAGTCGGCCGACATCGCGCAGGGCGTCGATGCGCTTCAGCCGGGCGAGGTCAAGGAAGAGGGCGCGGGCGACCAGGGCATCATGTTCGGTTACGCCACCAACGAGACGCCTGACCTGATGCCGGCGCCGATCTTCTATGCCCACAAGATCCTGCGCCTGATCTCCGAAGCGCGCCATTCCGGCCGCGAGAAGGTCTTGGGCCCGGACTCCAAGAGCCAGGTCACCGTGCAGTACGAGAACGGCAAGCCGGTCGGCGTGCGCGAGATCGTGGTCTCGCACCAGCATCTGGTCGAGGATCTCACATCCAGCCAGGTGCGCGACATCGTCGAGCCCTATGTGCGCGAAGCGCTGCCGAAGGACTGGATCAACGGCAAGACCATCTGGCACATCAATCCAACCGGCAAGTTCTACATCGGCGGTCCCGACGGTGACTCCGGCCTGACCGGCCGCAAGATCATCGTCGACACCTATGGCGGCGCAGCCCCGCATGGCGGCGGCGCGTTCTCCGGCAAGGATCCGACCAAGGTCGACCGCTCGGCTGCCTACGCGGCGCGCTATCTCGCAAAGAACATCGTCGCCGCAGGTCTTGCCGACCGCTGCACGCTGCAGCTCGCTTACGCCATCGGCGTGGCGCGGCCGCTGTCGATCTACATCGATACGCACGGCACCGGTAAGGTCCCCGAGGACAAGCTCGAGAAGGCCGCGGCCGAAGTGATGGATCTGACGCCGCGCGGCATCCGCAGCCATCTCGATCTCAACCGTCCGATCTATGCGCGCACCTCGTCCTACGGTCATTTCGGCCGTACGCCCGACAATGAAGGCGGGTTCTCCTGGGAGAAGACCGACCTCGTCGAACCGTTCAAGCGCGCGGTCTGATCAATTCCGTCATTCCGGGGCGCCGCGCCAGCGGCGAACCCGGAATCTCGAACCTCTGGATTCCGGGTTCGCTCGTTTCACGAGCGCCCCGGAATGACTTTTTTCAAACAACAGGAAGCTCGACATGAACGCGAAGCCCGGCTTCACCGATTACATCGTCAAGGACATTTCGCTGGCCGATTTCGGTCGCAAGGAACTCTCGCTCGCCGAGACCGAGATGCCCGGCCTGATGGCCACGCGTGAGGAATACGGCCCGAAGCAGCCGCTGAAGGGCGCGCGTATCGCCGGCTCCCTGCACATGACGATCCAGACCGGCGTGCTGATCGAGACGCTGGCCGCGCTCGGCGCCGACATTCGCTGGGTCTCCTGCAACATCTATTCGACGCAGGACCACGCCGCAGCGGCGATCGCCGCCGCCGGCATTCCGGTGTTCGCAGTCAAGGGCGAGACGCTGACCGAGTACTGGGACTACACCGCAAAACTGTTCGACTGGCACGGCGGCGGTCACCCGAACATGATCCTCGACGACGGTGGCGACGCCACCATGTACGTCCATCTCGGTCTGCGCGCCGAGAACGGCGACGCCGCGTTCCTCGACAAGCCCGGTTCGGAGGAAGAGGAAGTCTTCTTCGCGCTGCTCAAGAAGCAGCTCAAGGAAAAGCCGAAGGGCTACTTCGCCGGGATCGCGAAGAGCATCAAGGGCGTTTCCGAAGAGACCACCACGGGCGTGCATCGTCTCTATGACATGCAGAAGGCCGGCACGCTGCTGTGGCCGGCGATCAACGTCAACGACAGCGTCACCAAGTCCAAGTTCGACAACCTCTATGGCTGCCGCGAGTCTCTGGTCGACGGCATCCGCCGCGGCACCGACGTGATGATGTCGGGCAAGGTCGCGATGGTCGCGGGCTTCGGCGACGTCGGCAAGGGCTCGGCGGCATCGCTCCGCCAGGCCGGCTGCCGCGTCATGGTCTCCGAGATCGACCCGATCTGCGCACTGCAGGCGTCGATGGAGGGCTATGAGGTCACGACCATGGAAGACGCCGCGCCCCGCGCCGACATCTTCGTCACCGCCACCGGCAACAAGGATATCATCACCATCGAGCACATGCGCGCGATGAAGGATCGCGCCATCGTCTGCAACATCGGTCACTTCGACAACGAGATCCAGATCGCGTCTCTGCGCAATCTGAAGTGGACCAACATCAAGCCGCAGGTCGACGAGATCGAATTCCCCGACAAGCACCGCATCATCATGCTGTCGGAAGGCCGCCTCGTGAATCTCGGCAACGCGATGGGCCATCCCTCCTTCGTGATGTCGGCGTCCTTTACCAACCAGACGCTGGCGCAGATCGAGCTGTTCGCCAACAACAAGGACGGCAAGTACAAGAAGGAAGTCTACGTGCTGCCGAAGACCCTCGACGAGAAGGTCGCGCGGCTGCATCTCGCCAAGATCGGCGTCAAGCTCACCGAGCTGCGCAAGGACCAGGCCGACTATATCGGCGTCAAGCAGGAAGGTCCGTACAAGTCGGATCACTACCGCTACTGAGGTCGGATCGCCTCACAACATGCAAAAGCCCCGGAGCAATCCGGGGCTTTTTGTTTTGCAGGGCGGAAACTACGGAGTTCTTCTCCCGGTTGCATCGCAAGACCGATTGGCGATTGACGTGCCGCGGTGATGGTCGGACAATCCTCGGCGGCGGAGGAAACCATGCAACAAGAACATTTCGACGTCCTCATCGTCGGCGCCGGCCTGTCCGGCATCGGCGCGGGCTACCATCTGCAAACGAAATGCCCGGGCAAGAGCTACGTCATCCTCGAAGGGCGCGACTGCATCGGCGGTACCTGGGATCTGTTCCGCTATCCCGGCGTCCGCTCCGACAGCGACATGTTCACGCTCGGCTATTCCTTCAAGCCGTGGACCGATCCGAAGGCGATCGCCGACGGGCCGCAAATTCTCAACTACGTGCGCGAGACGGCATCCGAGAACGGTATCGACGGTAAGATCCGCTTCCGCCATCGCGTCAAGCGCGCGTCGTGGTCGACGCCTGATGCGCGCTGGACCGTCGAAGCCGAACGTCTGACGGGCGAAGGCGTATCCGAGATCGTCCGCTTCACCTGCAATTTCCTGTTCATGTGCTCCGGCTATTACAAATACGAGCAAGGCTACACGCCAGAGTTCAAGGGCACCGCGGATTTCCAAGGCCGCATCGTGCATCCGCAAAAGTGGGCCGAGGACATCGACTACGCGGAAAAGCGCGTCGTGGTGATCGGATCGGGCGCCACCGCTGTGACGCTGGTGCCGGAGCTTGCGAAGAAGGCCTCAGAGGTGGTCATGCTCCAGCGCTCGCCGACCTATGTCGTGTCGCGTCCGGCGCAGGATCGGCTCGCCAACAAGCTGCGCGGCAATCTGCCGGCGACGCTGGCCTATCATTTGATCCGCTGGCGCAACGTGATGTGGGGGATGTTCTTCTTCCAGCTCAGCCGGCGTCGGCCCGCCAAGGTGAGGGACTTGATCCTGAAGGGCGTGAGGATCGCGCTGGGGCCGGACTACGACGTCGCGACGCATTTCACGCCGCGCTACAATCCCTGGGATCAGCGGCTGTGCCTGGTGCCCGACGGCGACCTCTTCACGGCGATTCGAGAGAAGCGTGCCTCCGTTGTTACCAACGAGATCGACACCTTCACGAAAGACGGAATTCGCCTCAAGGACGGCACCGAGCTCGTCGCTGACATCATCGTCACCGCGACCGGGCTCGTGCTTCAGGTCGTCGGCGGACTCGAGATCAGCGTCGACGGGCGGGTGATCGATTTCGCCAAGACGCTGACCTACAAGGGCATGATGTATGCGGACGTGCCGAACATGGCTTCCGCCTTCGGATACACCAACGCGTCGTGGACGCTGAAATGCGATCTCACCTGCGAATATGTCTGCCGTCTCATCAACTACATGGATCGGCACAATTTCCGCCAGTGCATGCCCCACAATGACGATGCCACGGTCACTGCTCAGCCTTCCCTCGATTTCACCTCGGGCTATGTGCAGCGCTCGATTGCAAAGCTGCCGAAGCAGGGCTCCAAGCGGCCGTGGCGGCTGTATCAGAACTATGCAATCGACATCGTCTCGCTGCGGTTCGGCAAGATCGACGACGGCGTGATGCAGTATTCGTGAGTGCCGCCGTCCTCGCGCTCATTGCTTGCGTAGAGTCAGTGCCAGACCGAGATCGATGGCCAGCGCCAGCATCACGGCGCCTCCCGCGAGACCGAACAGGACCAGATAGTCACCGCCGGTGCCGAAAGTGCGCGCCTTCACCGATTTTGCCGTGCCGTGGTTGAAGAAGCGGTTCGCTGTCCTCGAGAAGGCTATCGACACTCGCCGAATTGTGACTCGTTCGCCGCGCGAGGAGCGTTTATCGCAGAGCGGCCATTCGCCGATCCGTCGCGATACAGCGGCCTTTGGGCGCCTTACGCGCCTTTCCATATGCAGGAAGATGAGGATGTCAAAAGAGATAAGCAGAGAGCGTCGTCGTTTCCTGACCACCGCCGCGATCGGCGTCGTCGCACCGTTCGTTCTCGGCCGCGCCGCCACCGCGCAGTCCGGCAAGGCGAGTGCCTCGACTGTGCCCGCGATCAAGCCGGGTACCAACACGTCTTTTGCCGCGATCAAGCAGATCGATGCCGGCGTTCTCAATGTCGGATACGCCGAGGCCGGTCCGGCCGATGGTTCCGCGGTGATCCTGCTGCACGGCTGGCCCTATGACATCCATAGTTTCGTCGATGTCGCGCCTGCGCTGGCGAAAGCCGGTCATCGTGTCATCGTCCCGCACCTGCGCGGCTATGGCACGACGCGCTTCCTCTCCGGCGAGACGATGCGCAATGGCGAGCCTGCGGCGCTCGCCGCCGATATCGTCGCGCTGATGGATGCGCTCAATATCAAGCAGGCGACGCTCGCCGGCTATGATTGGGGCGCGCGGACCGCCAACATCATTGCGGCGCTCTGGCCGGAGCGTGTCAAAGCGATGGTCTCGGTAAGCGGCTATCTGATTTCCAGCCAGGCGGCGGGCAAGATGCCGCTGCCGCCGGCTGCCGAGCTGCAATGGTGGTATCAGTTCTATTTCGCCACTGATCGTGGCCGCGAAGGCTATGCCAAGAACCTGCACGATTTTGCCAAGCTGATCTGGAAGCTCGCCTCGCCCAAATGGCATTTCGATGATGCCACCTACGACCGCAGCGCGGCCTCGCTCGACAATCCCGACCATGTCGACATCGCGATCCATAACTATCGCTGGCGGCTCGCACTGGCCGAGGGCGAAGCAAAGTATGCCGAGCTCGAGCAGCGGCTGGCGAGCCTGCCGGTGATCACCGTGCCTACCATCACCATGGAAGGCGATGCCAATGGGGCACCGCATCCGGAGCCATCCACCTACGCGAAGATGTTTTTCGGCAAGTACGAGCACCGGACGATCACGGGCGGTATCGGGCACAATCTCCCGCAGGAAGCCCCGCAGGCCTTTGCCCAGGCCGTCCTCGATATCGCCGCGAGCTGATGGCGCCATGCGTTGTTTTGCGTATTCGAGCCCGGAGATGAATCGGCCATGCTGCCCAAACGGTTAACGCCGGATTAACCGGCACGTCCTAGGCTCTCTCGGCCGGGGTGCTCGCTAACTGAGGGTAGCCCAATGGAAGCCCAGAAGATCGCGGTCGACGCCGTCGTTGCGCTGACCGATTGTGACCGCGATGCCGTCACCACCTTCATCCGCCGGCTCTATCTCCAAGGCGTCAGGGACCCCAAGCGCTTGACCTTCAAGGGACTGCAGGCGCTCGCGCGGGCCTGATCGCATCCCCTCTGTCGCAACTGCCTGTGTCGAGAGCGACGGAACCAGTCTGCGGCGCCTTGCCGCTGGCGACGGCCCGGGCTACACGAGACGCCGCTGGGTCAGTTGGGATCGGGGAAATGTTGAAACAGCTTTTTGCGCCGCAGCTTGTTGTTCTCTATGTGCTTGCGGCATCAACGATTTACGTACACTTCCGCGGCAAGCAGCGGCTGCGCTTTGCCCGCCAGCTTGGCGATCATTCGACCTATCTCGCACCCTACAACGTGCTGATGTATGCGGGCTCGGCCGTGCCGAACAAGCCGGTGATCTCGGTCGATCAGTTTCCCGAGCTGAAGCCGCTCAGCGAGAATTGGGAGACGATTCGCGATGAGGCCGTGCGCCTGTTCGATGAAGGCTTCATCCGCGCCGCGGCCAAGAACAACGACTGGGGTTTCTATTCGTTCTTCAAGAGCGGCTGGAAGCGCTTTTACCTGAAATGGTACGACGACTTCCTGCCCTCGGCGCGCACGCTGTGCCCGAAGACGGTCGAGCTGCTCAATTCGATTCCATCCGTGCACGGCGCGATGTTCGCGATGCTGCCGCCCGGCGGCAAGCTGGGCGCGCACCGCGATCCCTTCGCCGGATCGCTGCGCTATCACCTCGGACTGGTCACGCCGAATTCGAACAAGTGCCGAATTCTCGTCGACGGGGTCGAATGCGTCTGGCGCGACGGCGAAGCCTTCATGTTCGATGAGACCTTCATTCACAGCGCTGAGAACGCGACCGACGTCAACCGCATCATCCTGTTCTGCGACGTCGAGCGCCCGATGAAGTACGGCTTCATGACCGCGATGAATCGCTGGGTCAGCCATCACATCGTCAAGGCGTCGGCGACCCAGAACGTCGACGGCGAGAACATCGGCGTGCTCAACAAGGTATTCGGCAAGCTCTATGAGATCCATCTCCAAAGCCGCAAGGTCAAGGAGTGGAACCGCAACGTCTACTACACGCTGAAATATTCGCTGACCGCGCTCATCCTCGGCCTCATCGTGATCTCAGCGCTGCGGTGATCGCGGCGTCCGCGCTGAATGGGGGATAGGCAATGGCCCCGTTGCCGACCGCCGACGCCGAGACGGAGCAATTCTTTCGCCAATGGCTCGACACCTTCGCGGGTTATGTCCGCGAAGTCGACTACGCCGCGGCGAGGCCGCTCTTCCATCCGGATGTGCTTGCCTTCGGCACGCACAACGACGTCATCCCCGGTCTCGATCAATGGGTCGCGACGCAATGGGACAATGTCTGGCCCAAGACGACCGACTTTCGCTTTGTCCTTGAGCAGACGTCGGTCCTAGCGTCTTCCGATGGCAAGATGGTGACGGTGATCGCGCCGTGGACGAGCACGGGCTATCACTCCGATGGTAGCCCGTTTGCGCGGCCGGGACGGGCCACCATGGTGTTCTCGCGGAATGCCGATGGCTGGCTGTGTGTGCATTCCCACATGTCGCTCAACCGCGGTGTCCCGCAGGTGAGCCATGCCAGCCGACCGGTGAAGGCCTGGTAGATCGAATCCTCAGGCCGGGCGAGCACCGGTCTGAATGATCGTCCCGACGTGCTGGCCGCGCAGCGCGGCAGTGAGCCGGCCGGGAACGAGACCGTTCACGACCTGCACGTGCGCGATGTGCCGCGCGTTCGCCATGACCTCGATCAGCGCGGGATCGAACGGCAGTGTGCCCTTGAGCTTGCCAAGGTCGGCAAAGCTGGTCTCTTTCAGCAGCTCCGCCTGCTTCCCGTCGGCGCCATTGGGGTCCGCAGTGTAGACGCCATCGACGTCCTCCACGATCGTAAGGCCGGCAGCGCCCAGCGCGTCCGCGAGCAGGAAGGCGCCGGTGTCGGCGCGATGCAGCGGGATGCGCGAGGTCGGGAATTCGTGGTGGTGATACGGGGGAAACGCGCTGCCCACGACCGCGCGGGCTGCCGAGAGGTGAATGGCGAGCTGGCTCGCGATGGTGGGGTGCTCGATGTAGGACACGCCCTCGGGTACGAGCAGGCTCGCAAGGATGTGACCGTTCTGGCCGGCCTCGCTTGCGGCGAGCGGTGCGAGCGAGCCGACGGGGAGGCCGAGGTCTAGGCCGACGCTATAGAGGTGGCGCGCGCGGATGCCGGCGCCGGTCAGGATGAGCAGGCGATGCTCAGGTAGCAGCGAGCGCAACTCGTCGACGAGCGGAAGGATCGTCTCGTGGCCGCGATCAATGAGGCGGCCGCCGATCTTGATCACCTGCACCCAGGGCAACAGCTTGATCGGGCGGCTGCCTGCGACGGGGCGGGTGAGATCGCCGTCGAGCAGGGTCTGGCGTGCGAGCGGCGAGGCGACGTGCTTGATCTGGTTGGTGACAGTCATGGCGCTATTCTCTTCAGCTCGCGGTGATGATGGTGCCGACATGCTCGCCCGCGAGTGCGCGGGTCAGATTGCCGGGAACGAGGCCATTGATGATCTGCACCTGGTGGACGTGGCGCGCCGAGGTGAGGAGGTCGAGCACCGGAAATTCGAGGATCGAGTCCTGCAACCCCTTGGCCTTCATCTCGGCCACCGAGATCTTCGGGATGAAGGTGGCGTTCTTCGATGTCTTCGGATTCGCGGTGTAGAGGCCGTTCTCGTCCTTCACATAGACCATCGCCTTGCAGCCGAATTGCTCGGCCACGAGAAAGCATCCAGCGTCGGTGCGGTAGGGCGGGATCACGCCTTCGGCCGCGGGGCGCATCCACAGGCTATAGGGCGGCATGCCGCTGAAGATGACGGCGTTCACCTCGGCGAGGAACAGCGGTACGGAGGAGAGCCCGGCACTGCTGACCGCGGAGATGCCGTGCTTGGCGAGAAGTTGCCCGAGCATTGCGGCGTTCTGATCGGCAACGGAGGCGCCTAGCTGCGAGAGCAAACCGGCCGGCAGGCGAAGCCCCGCGGCGATCGAATAGAGATGCCGCGCGCGGGTGCCTGCGCCGGTCCCGATCAGGAGCTTATGGACCTTGCGTGCGGCGACGATCTCCTCGACCAGCGGATTAAACCGCGGCGCGGCCGCGATCGATGACGCTCTGTCCGCCGATCTTGATCACCGTGGCGTCCGGCAGAATCCGGAAGTCCGGAGCCGCTTCCGCCGCGGCCTGAAGCTGCGGATCTGTGAGCGAGCGCTGCATGAGGAGCGCCTCAAGCTCCGTGGTCGTGTTCGACATCCGAGACATCCTCTCGTTTCAGTGCATTCTCGACGCGGGCCCGCCGGCGGGGCACCGGGGATCAGCCTAATATGGAAAAGCCCCGGAACGAACTCCGGGGCTCTGATTTTTGCATGTGTAGCGTGGAGTTTGTTACTCCGGCTGGCCGATCGACACCTTCAGCGTGGCGACGCCGTCGACGCCGCATTCGAGCTTGTCGCCCGGCTGGAGCTGCGACACGCCGGCGGGCGTACCCGTCAGGATGATGTCGCCGGCGGCGAGCTTCACCTGCTGAGAGAGCTGCCAGATGATCTCGGGCACGTTCCAGATCAGCTCGGTGAGGTCGCCCTTCTGCGCTTCCTTGCCGTTCACGGTAAGCCAGATCTTGCCCTTCGACGGGTGCCCGATCTTGGAGGCCGGCTGCACCGCGGAGCAGGGTGCGGAGCCGTCGAACGACTTGCCGATCTCCCAGGGACGCTCCTTCTTGCGTGAGGCGATCTGGAGGTCGCGGCGGGTGAGGTCGATGCCGACGGCATAGCCGTAGACATGGTCGAGCGCCTTCTCAGCGGGAATGTTGAGGCCGCCGCTCTTCATCGCGACGATCAGCTCGACCTCGTGATGCAGGTCCTTGGTCAGCGGCGGATAGGGGATGGTGGCGCCATCGGGTACCAGCATGTCGGCGTGCTTCGCGAAGAAGAAAGGGGGGGCGCGCTCGTCATTGCCCATCTCGCGGATGTGCTCGAGATAGTTGCGGCCGACGCACCAGATGCGGCGCACCGGATAACGGCCGGTCTCGCCGACGACGGGAAGCGAAGCCTGAGGCGGAAGCGGGATGACGTAGGAGGCGGCGTTCATGAAGCGATCTCGCTGCTCTTGGGGTGAAACGAACTTAGAGCATGATCCGAAAAAGTGTGAAGCGGTTTTTCGAAAAGAACATGCTCAGACAATAACCTGAAGCACGATGATCCCTCATCGTGGTTCAGGCGGTTGCACTGATCGGCGCCAGCGCCGAGGCGCTGATGTCGTGGTGCTGGAGGCGGAAGAACGAGGCGTAACGGCCGGAGCGGCGCAGCAGCTCGTCATGCCGTCCGCGCTCGACGATCTCCCCGCCCTCGACCACCAGGATGGCGTCCGCATGCATGATGGTGTGCAGGCGGTGCGCGATGACGATGGTGGTGCGGTTCCGGCAGAGATGCTCGATCGCCTCCTGCACCTGCTTCTCGGATTCGGAATCGAGCGCGGCGGTGGCTTCGTCCAGGAGGATGATCGGGGCGTTCTTGAGCAGCGCGCGCGCCACCGCGATGCGCTGTCGCTGGCCGCCGGAAAGCTGCGTGCCGTGCTCTCCAACCGGCGTATCGTAGCCGAGCGGGAAGCTCATGATGAAGTCGTGGGCGCAGGCCGCCTTGGCGGCATCGATGATCTCGTCCTCGGTGGCACCGGGCCTGCCGAAGGCGATGTTGTTGCGGATGGTGTCGCGGAACAGATACACGTCCTGGCCGACATAGGCGGTCTGCGCACGTAGCGATTTGCGCGACACCGACCGGATCGACTGGCCGTCGATCAGAATATCGCCCTGTGTCACCTCATAGAAACGCAGCAGCAGCGACAGCACGGTCGACTTGCCGCCGCCAGAGGGGCCGACCAGCGCGGTGACCTTGCCGGGCTCGGCGGTGAAGCTCATGCGGTTGAGCACGGTCTCGCCCGCGCGATAGGAGAAGCTGACGTCGTTGAGCTCGATCCGCGCATCCGACAGTTTCAGCGCCGGCTTGTCGTCATCGGATTGCTCGCTCGCCGGACTGTCGACGACTTCGAGCAGCATGCGCGCGCCGACGAGCTGGCTGTTGAGGTCGATGTTGAGCCGCGCCAGCCGCTTGGCCGGCTCGGTCGCCATCAGGAAGGCGGTCATGAACGAGAAGAACTGCCCCGGAGTGGCGCCGAGTGCGACCACGCTGTAGCCGCCATAAAGCAGGCAGCCCGCGACCGCGAAGCCGCCGAGCATCTCCATCAGTGGATTGGAGCGGTTCGCGACGCGCGCCATCTTGTTGGCGTTGCGCTCGACGACGGCGATGTTCTCGTCGATGCGGCTTTGCATCGCATCTTCCAGCGTGAACGCCTTGACCGTGCGGATGCCTTGCAGCGATTCCTGCATGGTCTCCAGGATGTCGGCGGTGCCGGTGAACTGGTTATAGGCGAGGCCCTTGATGCGCTTGACCAGCTTGCGCAGCACCAGCATCGCCGGCGGCACCGCGACGAGGCCGATGAACGACATCAGCGGATCCTGCCACACCATCACGCCGATCATGGCCAGCAGCATCAGCAGGTCGCGCCCGATGGCATTGACCAGCATGTTGAGGACGTCGGTGATGGATTTGGCGCCGGCCGTCAGGCGCGCCAGGAACTCCGAGGAGTGCCGTTCGGAGAAGAAGCCGATGCTTTCGCGCATCAGCTTGGCGAAGAGTTGCCGCTGGTTGGTGGCGAGGATGGCGTTGCTGATCTTGGTCAGGATCACCATGTGGCCGTAGGTCGAAACGCCCTTGATGAACAGGAGGACCACCGTCACGCCGGACAGCATCGCGATGCCGGGAACGTTCTTGTCGACATAGGCCTGGTTGATGACCTGGCCGAGAACGTAAGTCGCAGCCGCCGTCGCGCCCGCGGCCACCGCCATCAGCGCGAAGGCGACCAGATAGCGCCGCCAATAGGTGATCCCTTGTTCCGTGACGAGGCGGCGAATCAGGATCGCTGCCGCATAGGGATCGTCGGTGATTTTCTTTGGAAACTGGGCCATCCGTAGTCCATTGACGGCCGGGTGCAAACTTGCCCGCGCGTCAGGGATCGAATGGCCTCTGTGCCCGCTCAGACCGGGTTTTTCAAGCCCAATTAAGGACTTGCAAACCTAACGATTCTAGGCCGAGACCGCCTGGCGGAGGTCGCCGTGGCGCTCGTGGAACAGATGTTCCTCCCAGGCCAGCGCGTGGGCCGCAATCGTCTCGAGGTTCTCGTATTGCGGCTTCCAGTCCAGCACGCTGCGGATACGGCCGGTGTCGGCGACCATGGTCATGATGTCGCCGGGCCGGCGCGGCGCGTACTGGACCGCGAAGCTGCGCCCCGACACGCGACGTACGGCATCGATGGTCTCGAGCACTGAGTAACCGCGGCCATAGCCGCAGTTCAGCGTCGTGGAGGCTCCGCCGCGGCGCAGGTAAGCCAGTGCCGAGCGATGCGCCTGCGACAGATCGGTGACGTGGATGAAGTCGCGGATGCAGGAGCCGTCCGGGGTCGGATAGTCGGTGCCGAACACGTCGATCTTGGCGCGCTGGCCGGTCGCGGCCTCGACCGCGATCTTGAGCAGATGCGTGGCGCCGACGGTGGCAAGCCCGATGCGCGCCTGCGGATCGGCGCCCGCCACGTTGAAGTAGCGCAAGGTCACATATTGCATGCCGTAGGCCGAAGCGACGTCGTGCAGCATGATCTCGGTCATCAGCTTCGAGGAGCCGTAAGGCGAGAGCGGCCGGGTCGGTGCGTGCTCGGGCACGGGCACCTGGTCGGGATTGCCGTAGACGGCGGCGGTCGACGAGAAGATGAAGCGGTTGATGCCGCGCTTGACCGCGACATTGAGCAGGTTGCGCGCGGTCATGAAGTTGTTGCGGTAGTAGCCGAGCGGATCGCGCATCGACTCCGGCACCACGACCGAACCTGCGAAGTGGATGATGCTCTCGATGTTGTGCTGGGCGATCACGCCTTCGAGCAGGTTTTCGTCGCCGGCGTCCCCAATGAACAGCGGTACGCCTTCCGGCAAGTAAGCGGAAAAGCCCGTGGAAAGATCGTCGATCACGACGACGTCCTCGCCGGCTTCCGCCAGCGCCAGAACGGTGTGACTTCCGATATAGCCGGCGCCGCCGGTGACAAGCACAGTCATGATCTCACCCGTCTTGCGATCATCCGGTGATGCTAACGTTTGCGTGGTGAAGAGGGGGTATCGGCGCGGCTGAACTGGTCACTATGCTTAATGTTGCGTATAGGAGCCTCACGAAACGGAGCGTGACGTGGCCAATTTCCCGGGCGATCTTGAGCTGATCGTGCCAAATCTGCACAGGCGCTATTCCGGTGTGACCGCGACCAACCGGATGGTTGCGCCGCGCCTTGCAAAGCTGTTTCGCGCCGCCTGGTTCGGCTCGGACGCGCCGGAGGGGATCGCGCGGCTCGACATTGCCGGTTTCCTGCAATTATGGCGCCGGCGCGCGCCGCTGATCTGGCACGCGCGGCGCAACAACGAGATGATCGCGGGCGTGCTGTTGCGCGCGCTCGGCTGGCCCTTGAAGCTCGTGTTCACATCGGCTGCACAGCGCCATCATACCTGGATCACGCGCTGGCTGATCCGCCGGATGGATGCGATCATCGCAACGTCAGACATCTCGGCATCGTTTCTGAAAGTGAAGGCGACCGTGATTCCGCATGGCGTCGATACCGACGTTTATGCGCCTCCTTTAAATCGCGCCGCGGCGTTTGCGGAAGCCGTGCTGCCGGGCCGCTACGCCATCGGCTGCTTCGGCCGCGTGCGCGCGCAGAAGGGCAGCGACGTCTTCGTGGACGCGATGTGCCGCCTGTTGCCGCGCTATCCGGACTTCACCGCCGTCATCGTCGGCGCGATCACGCCGGAGCAAATGCCGTTCGCAAATGATCTGAAGAAGCGGATCGAAGCCGCCGGCCTGCAATCGCGCATCGTCATCACCGGTGAATTGCCGACCGAACAGGTGCAGCGCTGGTATCAGCGGCTGACGATCTACGCCTTCACCTCGCGCAACGAGGGCTTTGGCCTGACGCTGATCGAGGCGATGGCCGTCGGAGCTGCGCTGGTGGCCTCACGCGCCGGCGCAGCCGAACTCGTCGTCGAGGACGGCGTCACTGGCGTCTTGATGCCGCCGGGTGATCCGGACGCCCTGGTCGCCGCGCTTGAGCCCTTGATGCGCGACGTTGCATCCGCAGAGGCGATGGGACAGCGCGGTCGGGGGCGGGTGCTCGAACGGTTCAGCCTCGATGCCGAAGCGGCGCGGATCGGGGAGGTCTATCGTCCGCTGCTCTGAACCGGCGCTTTCGGGGGCCCGAACAAAAATGTCGAAAACAGCCCCATGCAAAGTAGCCGGTGACGGCTTGGGTCGGCGTGCTGATTTTACGAAAACGCATGGCGCGTCCGGCAGGTCACCCGTAAGCATGCATCATCGCGGAAATGATCATGTCGGTGCCGCGTTACTACCGGCAGCGGGCTTCGTCGTCTTTCGATGTTCTTGACACATTGTTCATGTTTTGTTCTTATCGTGCCATCCCCGAGTGGAGATGGCCATGGACAACCGTATCAACGAAATCCGACGACTTATCAGGGCGCTACGCGTGAGCATGCTCGAGGCTGAGGCCATCATGCGAGACCAGATCAACCGGGATGAGAGCTGCGCCTTCGTGGCGCAGGAGGTCATGAAGATGCGTTCGGTCATGAGCCTGCTCGTTGAGGAGCGAACAGCTCTTGGAGATACCGATCCCATTCTCGTCAACAGCTTCGTCATTCCCCGTCGACGGCCGGTGGAGAAGTCGCTTGCTTGGCCGGTCGGGCGCAAGCTGACACTGGCGTCCTGTGAGAAGGCGCGGGTGCACTCACTGATGCGCTAAATCAGCGCGCCGCTTTCGCCGAGCACGCGCTCTGCGATCGCGACGACCTCGGAGGCGGCGATGTCGCGCATGCAGCGATGGTCGTTCATCCGGCAGATCGTGCTCTGACAGGGCTGGCAGGAGAGGATCGACTTGTCCTGCACAACGGTGGCGGCAAGGCCGTTGAGCGGCCCCCAGAGGTAGGGGCTGGTCGGGCCGAAGATGCCCATGGTCGGCGTGCCCAGCGCGGCTGCGATATGCATCAGTCCGGAATCGTTGGAGATGGCAACGCCGGCTGCCGCCATCGCCAGCACGCCGTTGCGCAAATCCGTCCCGGTCAGGTCGCGCACCTTCGGCCCGCCGGCTGCGACGATCTCCTGGGCCATGGCCTTCTCACCGGGGCCGCCAACCACCCAGACCTCGAGGCCCTTTTCCACGAATTGGCGGGCCGCTTCCGGATAGTAGGTCCAGCGCTTGGAGACACCGACCGATCCCGGGCCCAACGCGACCGCGGTGACCCCGGTCAAACCGTTCGCCTGGCGCCAGCGCGCAACTTCTTCGGCCGGGACCCGCAACTGCGGCACCGGCCATTCCGGCGGCAGCGGCGCACCGTCGGGCTGGGCGAGCGCAGCGTTCTTGTCGATGAAGCGGGGTAGTCGTTTCTCTCCCCAACGCCAGCGATTAATCAGGCCGAAGCGGAACTCGCCGACGAAGCCGACCCGCTCGGGAATGGCGGCCAGCGCCGGCGCGATGGCCGCCTTCCAGGTACGGGGCAGCACCAGGGCCGTGCCATAGTTCCGTTCGCGCAGCAGCTTCGCCAAGCCGAGCTGGCGGCCGACAGCAAGGCGGCTGCGCGGCAGGTCCCAGACGATCCCCTGGCGGACGCCCGGCATGTAGTCGACCAGGGGAGCGCAGAGTGGGGTGGTCAGGAGGTCGACCGGCCGATTCGGCCAGCGCTCGTTCAGGACACGCACCACGGTGTGACCGCGCACGAAATCACCGATCCACATATAGGGGATGATCAGGATCGGGCGCGTGTCGGCCGGATCCTCAAATCCGCTAAATTGTGAATCAAGGTTCATTTTTCTAATGGGCCCTGGGGATGTCGATAGGGACCGTTCGGTAGCCGCTCTGCACAGGCAGGACAAGGCGGGACAGTTCCGATCCCAAAACCGCTTACACTTTGGTGGATCATGCGCTAGGGCAGGGTCCGGCGCAGTCGCGCTGAATCTGGCAAATCGGGCAGGGACGGTGGAATGTTGCTGGTGACCGGCGGGGCCGGTTTTATCGGGTCGAATGTCGTGGCGGCGCTCAACGATGCCGGCCGTAGCGACGTGGTGGTCTGCGACCTGCTCGGCCACGAGGGCAAATGGCGCAATCTTGCCAAGCGACAGCTCGTCGACATCGTGCCGCCGGCCGAGCTGATTGACTGGCTGAAGGGGCGCAAGCTCGATGCCGTGATCCATCTCGGCGCGATTTCCGAGACCACCGCGACCGACGGCGATCTCGTCATCGAGACCAATTTCCGCCTCTCGATGCGCCTTCTGGACTGGTGCACGGCGAATGCCGTGCCGTTCATCTATGCCTCGTCAGCCGCGACTTATGGCGACGGTGAGGCAGGCTTTGGCGACGACGCTTCGCTGCCGGCGCTGAAAACGTTACGGCCGATGAATCTCTACGGCTGGAGCAAGCATCTGTTCGATCTCGCTGTTGCCGAGCGCGTCGCACGCGGCGACAAGCTGCCGCCGCAATGGGCCGGGCTGAAGTTCTTCAACGTGTTCGGCCCGAACGAGTACCACAAGGGCACGATGATGAGCGTGCTGGCGAAGCGCTTCGACGACATCAAGGCCGGGCGCGTCGTGCAACTGTTCAAGTCGCATCGCGAAGGCATTGCCGACGGCGACCAGCGCCGCGATTTCATCTATGTCGACGATGTCGTGCGGGTCGTCATGTGGCTATTGGCAACGCCCTCGGTCTCCGGGCTGTTCAACGTCGGAACCGGCAAGGCGCGCAGCTTTAAGGATCTGATCCTCGCGGCCTACGCTGCGCTCGGCACCAAGCCCAACATCGATTATGTCGACATGCCCGAGGCGATCCGCGGCAGCTACCAGTATTTCACCCAGAGTGAGGTCGATCGCCTGTGTCGCGCCGGCTATAACGGCGGCTTCACGACGCTCGAAGATGCGGTGAGGGCCTATGTCAGAGGCTACCTCGACCGACCCGACCGTTTCCGCTGAGGCGTTGAGGAGCATGCAAACGCCCGTCTTCGATTTCGATACGCTCGCAGAGGCCGTCGCTGGCCGCACCGTGCTCTGCATCGGCGACCTCATGCTCGACGAATTCGTCTATGGCGAGGTCTCGCGGATTTCGCCGGAGGCGCCGGCGCCCGTCATCGCCGCGCAGCGCAGCGAGACCCATATCGGCGGCGCCGGCAACGTCGCACGCAACATCGCATCCCTCGGTGCGCGCTGCATCTTCGTTGCGCTGGTCGGCGATGATGACGCGGGGAGGCGGCTGAATGATGCGCTGGCCGAGATCGCCGGAATCGAAAGCGTGCTGGTGTGCGATCCGTCACGTCCCACGACGCGCAAGATGCGTTTCGTCTCCGAGCATTTTTCCACCCACATGCTGCGCGCCGACTGGGAGCAGGCGGCACCTGCCTCCTCCGAGATCGAGCTGAAGCTGATCGAGGCGATCCTGCCGCAGATCTCGCGCGCCGACATCGTGCTGCTCTCCGACTATGCCAAGGGCGTGCTGACCGCGCGCGTGATCCGCAACGTGATCGACGCCGCGCGCAAGCTCGGCAAGCGCGTGATCGTCGATCCCAAGAGCCTCAACTGGGCGATCTATCGCGGCGCCAGCCTGCTCACGCCCAACCGCAAGGAGTTTGCCGAGGCGACCCGCAGCCGCGCCGACACGGTCGAGAGCATCGCCGAGGCGGCGCAGGACGTGATGCGACTTGCCGATTGCGAGGCGATCCTGGTGACGCGAAGCGAGCACGGCATGACGCTGGTGCCGCGCGAGGGCGAGGCCGTGCATGTGCCGGCCCATCCGGTGAAGGTGCGCGACGTCTCGGGCGCCGGTGACACCGTCGCTGCGGCGCTCGCCGCGACGCTTGCTACAGGCGCCGATTGGGATACCTCGCTGCGCATGGCCAGCGCCGCCGCTGCGGTCGCGGTCGGCAAGCAGGGCACCGCGAGCGTGAGCACGGCCGAGCTGCGGCGAAAGATCCTGCCGCATGCCTATCTCGCCGCCGAGGAAAAGATCGTGCTCGTCCCTGGCGCACTTGCCGCACAGCTTGCGGACTGGCGCAAGCAGGGGCTGCGCGTCGGTTTCACCAATGGCTGCTTCGACATCCTGCATCCCGGCCACGTCAAGGTGCTGACCGCGGCGCGCGCCGCCTGTGATCGCCTCGTCGTCGGTCTGAACAGCGACGCCTCGGTGCGGCGGCTTAAGGGCGAAGACCGGCCGGTGCAGAACGAGCGCGCGCGGGCCGAGGTGCTGGCCGCGCTCGAAGCCGTCGACCTCGTCGTCATCTTCGAGGAGGATACGCCGATCAACCTGATCACCGACATCAAGCCGAACGTGCTCGTGAAGGGCGGCGACTACACGCGCGAGCAGGTGGTCGGCCATGACGTCGTCGAAGCCGCGGGCGGAACGGTGGTCCTGGTCGACATCCTCAGGGGATTCAGCACGACCGCACTCGTCAACCGCGCGCGGGGAGGGACGACGTGACGGCACTGACGCGGGAAACCACCGGCGCGATGATGCTCCGCCGCTTGCGCAGCCCGGCCGCCTGGGTCGAGTCCGTGGACCTGTTCGCGGTCCTGACCGCAGCCTCGCTGCCGTGGTCGACGTCGCTGGCCGCGATCTTCAATGCCCTCATGCTCGTCTGCATGGTGCCGTTTCTCGACGTCCGGGATTTCCTGACATCCTTGAAGCGGCCGATCTGTGCGGCGCCGATCGCGCTGTTCCTGCTCGCGCTGGTCGGAATGCTGTGGTCGGATGCGGCATGGGGCGCCCGGCTCTACGCCATGAATCCGACCGTCAAGCTGCTCGTGCTCCCGGTCCTGCTCTATCACTTCGAGCGATCTTCGCGCGGACGTTGGGTATTCGTCGCCTTCCTGGTCTCCTGCGCTCTACTGTCGGTGATGTCCTGGCTGGTTGCCTTCTACCCGCACCTCTCGCTGAAGCCCGGCAATCTCGAGCGAGGCATCTTCGTCAAGAACTACATCGACCAGAGCCAGGAGTTCACGCTGTGCGCAGTCGCGCTCGCCTATCCGGTCGTGATGCTGCTGCGTGAGAAGCGATACGGGCTCGCCGCGGTGCTCACGGCGCTTGCGCTGAGCTTCTTCGTCAACATGGCCTTCGTCGTGGTCTCGCGCACCGCGCTCGTCACCGTGCCGATCATGCTCGCGGTGTTCGCGTTTCTGCACCTCAAATGGCGCAGCATCGCGATCATCTCCGCCGCTCTGCTTGCCGGTGCTGCGCTCGCCTGGCAGGCCTCGCCGCAACTGCACAAGACCGCCGACACCTTTGCCAGCGATTATTATCGCTACAAGGAGAAGGGTGAGCCGACCTCGCTCGGGCTGCGACTCGAATTCTGGCGAAAATCCCTCGGCTTCTTCGCGGAGGCGCCGATCATGGGGCATGGCACCGGCTCGACGCGCGGATTGTTCGAGCAGGTCGCGACACCGAGTGGGCACTACCAGGCTTCCGCCGAAGTGATCGGCAACCCGCATAACCAGACGCTGAATGTCGCCGTGCAATGGGGCGTCATCGGCATCGTCATTCTCTACGCGATCTGGTTCCTGCACCTCCTCATGTTTCGCGGCGACGGACTTGCCAACTGGGTCGGCCTCCTGGTCGTGGTGCAGAACATCTTCACCTCGCTGTTCAACTCCCATCTGTTCGACTTCCACGAAGGGTGGATGTACGTCATCGGCGTCGGTGTTGCCGGCGGCATGGTGATCCGCGCGCAACGAGCCGAGCCGAAGGTGGGGGAAGCTGGTTCCTGAGTTGTCGCGCGGCTGGCAAGTCTTGTGCTGGCAAGTCTTGTCGAGATGGGCTATCAGCGCGGACAGGTTGTAGACAACTGGATATCATCGGTCGGCGGATGACGCGTCTTTCGCATCTTAACTCGCGCAATTTCCTGATCGCGCTCCACGACCTGCTTGCGACTGCGGCGGCGCTGTTTGTCGCGTTCTACCTCCGCTTCGAGGGCGGTGAGCTGTTCTTTGTCCGCCTGCCGCTGCTTCTGAAGATCCTGCCCTGGTTCCTCGCCTTCAGCGTGGTCGTGTTCTTTATCTTCAACCTGACCACGACGAAATGGCGCTTCATCTCGCTGCCCGATGCGCTGAACATCATCCGCGTCGCGACCGTGCTCACCGTCGCACTGCTCGTGCTCGACTACATCTTCCTCGCGCCCAACGTCCACGGCACCTTCTTCCTCGGCAAGGTGACCATCATCCTCTACTGGTTCCTGGAGATCTCCTTCCTCAGCGCGCTGCGGCTCGCCTATCGGTATTTCCGCTATACCCGCGTGCGGCGGCATGCCCGGATCGAGGATGCATCGCCGACGCTGCTGATCGGGCGCGCAGCGGATGCCGAGGTGCTGTTGCGCGGCATCGAGAGCGGGGCGATCACGCGGGTCTGGCCGGTCGGCGTGCTGTCGCCGTCGCGCGCCGATCTCGGACAGCTCATCCGCAACGTGCCGGTGCTTGGCGGCATCGACGACATCGAGGACGTGATCGGCGACTTCGCCAAGCGCAACAAGTCGATCGCGCGGGTGGTGATGACGCCGTCCGCCTTCGAGCCGGAGGCTCATCCCGAATCCGTGCTGATGCGGGCGCGCCGTCTTGGCCTGATCGTCAGCCGGCTACCGTCGCTCGAAAGCGGCGATACGCCCCGGCTCACGTCGGTCGCGGTCGAGGACCTCCTGCTGCGGCCGAGCGAGAAGATCGACTACGCGCGGCTGGAAGCTCTCATCAGGGACAAGTCCGTCATCGTCACCGGTGGCGGCGGCTCGATCGGTTCCGAAATCTGTGAGCGCGTCGTCGCCTTCGGCGCCGCGCGCCTCCTGGTGCTCGAGAATTCCGAGCCGGCGCTCTATGCGGTCACCGAAGCGCTTGCGGCGCAGGGGTCTGTGGCGACGATCGAAGGCCGGATCGCTGATATCCGCGATCGCGAACGCATCATGCGCCTGATGGCCGAGTTCAAGCCGGACATCGTGTTCCACGCCGCTGCGCTCAAGCACGTGCCGATCCTGGAGCGCGACTGGAGCGAAGGCGTCAAGACCAACATCTTCGGCTCGATCAACGTGGCGGATGCAGCCCTCGCCGCCGGCGCCGAGGCCATGGTGATGATCTCGACCGACAAGGCGATCGAGCCGGTCTCGATGCTCGGCCTGACCAAGCGCTTTGCCGAAATGTATTGCCAGGCGCTGGATCACGATCTGGGCTCGCAGGGCGCTGACAAGTCGCCGATGCGGCTGATCTCGGTCCGCTTCGGCAACGTGCTCGCCTCGAACGGCTCGGTGGTGCCGAAATTCAAGGCTCAGATCGATGCGGGCGGCCCCGTCACGGTCACTCATCCCGACATGGTCCGCTACTTCATGACCATCCGCGAGGCCTGCGACCTCGTGATCACGGCTGCGACCCACGCGCTCGGGGCCGAGCGTTCCAACGTCTCGGTCTACGTGCTCAATATGGGCCAGCCGGTGAAGATCGTCGATCTCGCCGAGCGCATGATACGCCTGTCCGGCCTGCAGCCCGGCTACGACATCGAGATCGTGTTCAGCGGCATGCGGCCCGGCGAGCGCCTGAACGAGATCCTGTTCGCGTCCGAGGAGCCGACGGTCGAGATCGGCATTGCCGGCATCATGGCGGCGCGGCCCAACGAGCCGCCGATGCAGACCCTGCGCAAATGGATCTCCGCGTTGGAGCAGGCGATCGCGCGCGATGATCGCGCCACCATCAGGACCATCCTGAAGGACGCCGTTCCGGAATTCGGGTCGACCGCGGCCTGACCATGCAGTCTCGAGGCAAGATCGTCGTCGCGAGCCAGCATTATCCGCCGGATCCCAGCACCACGGCGGCGATCATGGCGGAGATCGCGTGTCGTCTTGCCGTGGGCCACGAGGTCGTCGTGCTGTCCGGCACGCCCGGCGCGCTGCCGGTCTCGCAGATCGGACCGGACAAGCCGCGCGTCATTGCGGTCAAGAACCGGATGACCGGAAAGGCGGCGCTGGTCCGGCGGGCTCTCGCCGAGATCCTGTTTGCGCTGCGCACCTTCTTCGCACTCTCCAAAGTGTTGAAGCGCGGCGACGTGGTGCTCACCGTGACCGCGCCATTCATGCTGCCCTATGCGGTCGCGGCGGCCGCAAGGCTGAAGGGCGCGCGCTCGGCGCTGATCATGCACGATCTGTTTCCCGACGTGCTGGTGATGGCGGGCCTGCTCAAGCCCCGCTCGATCGTCACCCGCATGATCCGAGCCGCCAATGCGCTCATGTTCCGCGCGCTCAATGCCGTCATCACCATCGGCCGTGACGCCGAGGGACCGCTGCTGCGCTACCGCGGCATGACCGCAAACAAGATCCGCTTCATCCCGAACTGGGCGACGCTTGCTTCTGCGCTGCGTCCGGTCAGCGCGGATAACCCTTTCCGCCGCACGGTGTCGGCGCGCTTCATCGTCGGACTGTCGGGCAATCTCGGTTTCACCCACGATCCGGAGATCGTATTCGAGGCCGCGCGCCTGTTGCGGCAGGAGACGAACATCCACTTCCTGCTCTCCGGTTGGGGCATTGGCTTCGAGCGGCTGAAGCAGTTGCAGGCGGAATCGACCTTGCCGAACGTCTCCTTCGTGCCACGTGTCGAGGATTCCGAGCTCGAGGCGTTCCTCGCCGCCGCCGACGTGTGGATCATTCCCTATCGGAAGAACGTTGCGGGTGTGTCGGTGCCGAGCCGGTTCTATAATCTCCTGGCCGTCGGTCGTCCGGTGGTGCTGGTTTCGGAGCCCGAGGCAGAGGCGGCGTTGACGGTGGTCGAAAACGGGCTGGGCTGGGTGGTGGCGCCGGGCCGAGCCGATGAGCTGGCGGATGCGATCCGGGCGGCGGCCAGCGCCGACGCCGCGGCCATGGCGGACCGGGCGGTGAAGGCCGCCGCAAAATTCGATCGCGCCACGGCCATGGATGCCTATGCTGGCGTGATCGATGAATTGTTGCGCAATCCGGAGCTGGCGGGGCAACGATGAGCGAGCGAAAGCCGGTTGTGCTGGTGACGGGCGCCAGCGGCTTTGTCGGCCGCCACGTCGCGCCCGCACTGGTCGAGCAGGGATGGTCGGTCCGCCGCGCGGTGCGAAGCCCCAGGGGGCTGGACGACGAGGTCGTCATCGAGTCGATCAGTCCCGAAACCAGCTGGCAGGCTGCGCTCGACGGTGTCGATGCAGTCGTCCATCTTGCAGCCCGCGTTCACCACAAGCACGAGGAGCACGCGGTCCAGCTCTATCGCAATGTCAACATCGCCGGCACCCTGCACCTGGCGCGATCGGCGGCTGCGGCAGGCGTGCGCCAGTTCATTTTCATCAGCACCGTTCTCGTGCATGGCCGTAGCAATGAGGGTCGCGCGCCGTTCAGCGAGGACGATATCCTGACGCCGCGCGGGCTGTACGGCATGTCCAAGGCGGCCGCCGAGGCCGGTCTCAAGACGCTGGCGCGCGACAGCGACATGAAGATTTCGGTGATCAGGCCGCCGCTGGTCTATGGGGCCGGAGCCAAGGGAAATTTTGCGCTGCTGAGCCGAGCGGTCAATCTCGGATTGCCGCTTCCGTTCGCCGCGATCCACAATCAGCGCGCCTTCCTTGCCGTTCAAAATCTCTCGTCGTTCATCCTGCGCCGGCTCGCTCACCCCGATCCCGCGAGCAATTTCGAGATATTCCTGATCGCCGACAGGGAGCAGGTCTCGACGCCCGAATTCATCGAAAGATTGGCCAAGGCCGCGGGTAAGCGGCCACGGCTATTTGCGGTCCCGCAGGATCTATTGGGCTCGGTGCTCGGGATCCTCGGCCGCCAGGACACCCATGACAGCCTGATCGGCTCGCTCGAGCTGAATGTGTCGAAGGCGATCGCGATCGGCTGGCGGCCGGAGGTGTCGTTAGACGAGGGGCTGCGACGGGCATTGTCCGGCCAGGACGCCTGATAACCGACGACCTGGTGTCAGCCCACCCGCATCTGAGAAAATCTGCGCAGCACGAAGCCGACCGCGATGCTGCCCGCAAGCAGCGCCAGCGTCGTGACAGTCGTCGAATTGGCCCTGATCGTGAGAATCGCGAGCAGCGCAAGCAGGAGATTGAGCGCGAATACCTCGCCGACCACGCGGGACACCGTGAAGCCGTTGTCGGTGGCGCGCTGATAGAAGTGCGACCGGTGCGCCGACCAGAACGGCTCGCGCCGCGCGATGCGCCGGAACAGCGTCACGGTGGAATCGGCAAGATAGTAGGCCGGCAGAAGCAGCGCCGCGGCGATCTGGTGATGCCAGGCAAGTGCGAGCAGGCACCAGCCAAGCAGAAGCCCGATCGGCAGACTGCCGACATCGCCCAGAAACACCTTTGCGACGGGGCGATTGAACGGTGCAAACCCGACCATGGCGCCGCACAGCGCCGCCGCGACCAGCGCGGCCGGCAATGGCAGGTCGCCGAGCCATCCGAGCAGGACCAGCGCGGCGGTGATGGGGACCACCTCCGCCACCGTCATCAGATCCAGACCGTCCATGAAATTGACGAGATTGACGAACCACACGCCTGCGAGCAGGACGAGGCTGCGCTCGAATGCCAGCGGCAGCGCCGGGATGATCCGGAGCGAATCCGAGGTCGTGAACACAACGGCTCCGACGGAAGCGGCCTGGAGCACGAGCCGCAGCAGCACGGGAAGGGGCCGGATGTCATCGGCAAAGCCGACCAGCGCAATCACCACCGTGGCCACGATCAGAACCAGCGGAATGGAGGTATGCAACCAGGCGGTCCAAAGCGAGGCGACCAGCAGGGTTGCAGCAACAATTGCGATGCCGGCACCTTGCGGCGTGGGGGTCCGATGCGAGGAGCGCGCATTTGGCCGGGCCAGCGCGTAACGTTGGAGCAGGGGCATGCTCCGCCAGGTGATGCAGGCCGAGAGCAGCGCGGCCAGCGCGGCAGGCAGGAGGGCGACCAGAAACATTCCCACTGCCGTGTCGGGTCCGGAAACCAACGTGCTCACTCAGGCACCCCTATCGGGGCCGATCCCTGCTGAGCCTTCTCCGCGCTGAAAATCCAGACCAAGCCGCCGAATGCGCCGACGATGAAGGTCACGGCACCATACAACAGCGAGACGTTGACGCCCTCATTTGCGGCAAGGCCCGCAAAACCGAAGGCGAGGCCCATGCTCGCTTCGCGCACGCCCCAGCCGGCGATGGAAACCGGCATCATCGTGATCAACATCACCGGCGGAATGAGCAGGAAGGTCTCGCCGAAACTGACGGGCGCCGCGATCGATTGCACCACGCACCAGGCGATCACGACGGTGAGCACGTGAACGAGCAGCGACAGGATCGTGACGATCAGACCGCGCGAACGGTTGAAGATGACGCGATTGGCGATCACCGCGCAGGCATGAATGTGGTGGGTGGCCCACCAGCGCTTCAGCCATGGCCAGTTCAGGGCACCGAGCAGCAGGAAGCCGAGGCCGGCCCCGAGCGCCGCAAAATCCAGCAGCAACAGCGCCGAGCGTCCCTGCGCATCGTTGATGAGACGGTAGCTCCAGGGCAGGCTGGCGACGATGACGATCGCGAGCGCGATCAGGCCGATCGCGCGATCGACGAAGATCGAATAGGTCGCAGCACGCCAGCCGGCGCCAGCGCGCGCGACGAGCCAGAGCCGGACGGCATCGCCGCCGATCGCCGAGGGCAGGGTCTGGTTGAAGAAAGTTCCGATCACGTTGTAGCGCATGGCGCGCTCGAGCTCGAGCGGCGCGCCGCACTCCGCGCTGATCTCGCGCCAGCGCAGCACCCCGACGAAGATCTGCAGGAACGTCACCGCAATCGCGAGCGCGATCCAGTACAGGCTGCTCACGGTAAAACGCGAGAGCAGATCGGACGGGTTCACCTTGCGCAGTGCCAGGTAGAGCAGCGCACCGGAAACGATGATCTTGGCCGCAGAAAGCAGGATTCGGCGCATCTCGCCCGCGTTTGAACAGGGGTTTCTTCAGAGTTGGCGTAACCCGACGCCCCGCGCCGAATTGGCCGCTTTGGTATGGTCTTGGCGCTGATCTTGCAATAGCTGTCGTGAAAGGAGCTGTCGTGAGGCGGCGCGATAGCTATTGCCGGCCCCGTGACGCGGCGGCTAAAGAGGTGCCGGCGGACGATTTGGGAACATGATGGCAGATCAGGCAATTTTGGTCACAGGCGCGGCCGGCTTCATCGGCTTTCATGTCGCCCGGCAGCTTCTGGCTGAAGGCCGGCAGGTCGTCGGGCTCGATAATCTCAACAACTACTACGATCCGGCCTTGAAGCGGTCACGGCTCGACGTGCTGAAGCAGGATGGCGGCTTTTCCTTTGTCCAGGCCGATCTCGCCGATCGCGACACGATCGCGAAGCTGTTTGCGCAGCACAAGTTCGCGACCGTCGTGCATCTCGCAGCCCAGGCCGGCGTGCGCTACTCGATCGACCAACCGCAGACCTACGTCGATTCCAATCTCCAGGGCTTTCTTAACGTGCTCGAGGGTTGCCGGCACAATGGCTGTCGTCATCTCGTCTACGCCTCGTCATCTTCCGTTTACGGCGCCAACACAAAGCTGCCTTTTGCCGTAGAGGACAGGACGGACCATCCCGTGAGCTTCTACGCCGCGACCAAGAAGGCCAACGAGGTGATGGCGCAGTCCTATAGCCATCTGTACCGGTTGCCGGTCACGGGCTTGCGCTTCTTTACCATCTACGGCCCGTGGGGCCGGCCTGACATGGCCATGTTTCTGTTTGTAAACGCCATCATGGAGGGCAGGCCGATCCGGCTCTTTAACCATGGCAGGATGCGGCGCGACTTCACTTATGTTGACGACGTCACCCGTGTAATATCCAAGCTGATTGATCGGTTGCCCGCGGACAATCCGGCTGCTGCAAATGCGCCGTCTCGGCTCTACAATGTCGGTAACCACCATCCGGAAGAGCTGATGCACGTCGTCGGACTTCTGGAACATGAGCTGGGCCGGACGGCGGTCAAGGATCTTCTGCCGATGCAACCTGGAGACGTGCTGGAGACTTTCGCTGATGTCGGGGATCTGATGCGCGACACCGGGTTCGCACCATCAACTCCGATCGAGATCGGTGTCCGTAACTTCGTGGGCTGGTATCGCGACTACTACAAGGTTTGAGATGACGATGGACAGACGCATTATCCCCCTGATCATGTGCGGCGGTGCCGGCACGCGGTTGTGGCCGGCTTCGCGCGAGGTGCGGCCCAAGCAGTTCCTGCCGTTGTTTGGCTCGCGCTCGACGTTCCAGGATACGCTGCTGCGCGTCTCCGACGCTGCGCTGTTCGATCGTCCGATCGTCATCACCAATGCGGCCTATCGTTTCATGGTGCTGGAGCAGCTCGCCGAGATCGGCATCGAGGCCGATGTGTTGCTGGAGCCGATGCGGCGCGACTCGGGCCCCGCGATTGCGGCCGGCGCTGCCTTTGCGCAGAGCCGCGACAACGCGGCGATCGTGCTGGCGCTCGCCGCCGATCATGTCGTGCGCGACAATACGGCCTTCGTCGCGGCCTGCCGGCAGGGACTCGTTGCCGCCGGCGAAGGGTGCATCGTCACCTTCGGCGTCAAGCCGGAACGGCCGGCGACCGAATATGGCTACATCAATCCCGGAGAAGCGGTTGCGGGCGAGGTGCGCGCGGTCACGAAATTCGTGGAGAAGCCGGACGCGGTGAAGGCGGCCGACTACGTCAATTCGGGTTATCTCTGGAACAGCGGCAACTTCATGTTCCCGGCCGCTGTGCTGCTCGATGAATATCGCAAGGTCGATGCGGCAAGCGTTCAGGCCGTCTCCGAGGCCGTCGCGAACGCCGGCCACGATCTCGGCTTCGTCACGCTGGAGCCGAAGGCGTTCGCCTCCGCCAAGGCGATCTCGATCGACTATGCGGTGATGGAAAAGACCGCGCGCGCCGCGGTCGTTCCGGTGTCGTGCGGCTGGTCCGATGTCGGCTCCTGGCTTGCGGTGTGGGAGCTCTCGGAGAAGGACGCGCAAGGCAATGCCGCGCACGGCACCGCCGTGTTCGAGGACTCGCGCAATTGCAACGTCACGACCGACAAAGCGCTGGTGGCGCTGGAGGGGGTCGATGATCTCGTGGTGGTAGCGACCGCCGACGCCGTGCTGGTCTCGCGCCAGAAGGATGCCAACGGGCTGAAGCGGCTGGTTGCGAAGCTGAAGACGGTCGCGCCGCAGGTCACCGAAGAGCATCTCAAGGTGCATCGTCCCTGGGGCAGCTATCAGTCGGTCGACAATGGCGAGCGTCACCAGGTCAAGCGCATCGTCGTGAAGCCGGGCGGACGGTTGTCGCTCCAGAAGCATCACCATCGCGCCGAGCACTGGATCGTGGTCCGCGGCGCGGCCCGGGTGACCGTCAACGAGACCGTGAAGACGGTGCATGAAAACGAGTCGATCTACATTCCGATGGGCGCCGTCCACCGGATGGAGAACCCCGGTAAAATCATGCTGGAACTGATCGAGGTCCAGACCGGCAGCTATCTGGGGGAAGACGATATCATCCGGATTGAAGACGACTATCAAAGGTCGTAACCAGCAAGCTCCGAATCACGTGCTCCGGGCCTAAGGGCCGGCCTCCAACTGTGCTAAGGCCCGGGGAACGTGTAATTTTTTGAATCAAATCGTGTCCGGACCACGATCTCGGCGTTCGCCACAAATGTGGCGCCCGTGCTAGGAGTGGCGCCGGGGATTTGGGTTGAATCGGGGTTCGATTAGATGAGTTCCAAAGGATCTGCACCGGCAAAGGCCGGCTTGCGCGTCGGCGTCATCGGTGCCGGCGTGATGGGCAGCAACCACGCGCGCGTGCTCGCGGGGCTTCCCGGCGTCAGCCTCGTCGGTGTGGTCGATCCCTCGCCGGCGCACCGCGCGCGCGCGACCGAGCTTGTCAATTGCCAGTGCTTCGAGACGCTCGATCAGCTGGTCGCCGAAGGCGTCGATGCCGTGACCATCGCGGCGCCGACCCATCTGCACCACGAGATATCGCTCGCCTGCATCGCCAAAAAGGTCCACGTGCTGGTCGAGAAGCCGATCGCGTCTTCCGTGGAGGAGGGGCGCGACATCGTCACCGCTGCGCGCGAGGCCGGCGTGACGCTGATGGTCGGCCATGTCGAGCGCTTCAATCCGGCGGTCGCTGCGGTCAAGCAGGCGATCGCGGGTGAGGACATCCTGTCGATCGCGATCACGCGCGTCGGCCCGTTCCCGCCGCGCATGTCGAATGTCGGCGTGGTGATCGACCTTGCCGTGCATGACATCGACCTGATCCGCTGGTTCACCGAGTCCGATATCGTCGAGGTGCAGCCGCAATTGTCGAGCGCGGTCGCCGAGCGCGAGGACATCGCGCTGTTGCAGTTCCGCACTGCCTCCGGCGTGCTCGCCCACATCAACACCAACTGGCTGACGCCATTCAAGGCGCGCAGTGTCACGGTGGCGACCCGCGGCAAATACGTGATGGGCGATCTGCTCACGCGCCAGGTCACCGAATGCTTCGGCTTCAAGCCGGACGGCAGCTATTCGATGCGGCATCTGCCGGTCGGCCACGACGAGCCGCTGCGTGCCGAACTGATCGCGTTCCTCAACGCGGTGCGCCGCGGCGAGACGCCGGCGGTGACCGGCGATGAGGGCGTTGCGAGCCTCGAGATCGCCACGCGCTGCCTGGAGACGCCGAGCAGGCCTGCTGCGGCATCCGCGGCCCGCAAGGGGCCGCGCCGCGTCGCCGGCTGATCCGCCTCGATGTCGACCACCCAGAATCTGCAAGACAAGGTGCAAGGCGCCATGAACCAGCATCTGCGTTCCGATCCCATTCCCTTCATCGATGTCGGCGCGCAGCGTCGCCGGCTCGGCGCTTCGCTCGATGCTGCCGTCACCCGCGTTCTCGACCATTGCCAGTTCGTCAATGGCCCCGAGGTGACCGAGCTCGAGAAGCAGCTTGCGGCCTATTGCGGCGCCAAGCATGTGATTGGCTGCGCCAGCGGCACCGATGCGCTTCTGATGGTGCTGATGGCGAAGAACGTCGGGCCCGGCGATGCGGTGCTGTGTCCGTCCTTCACCTTCATTGCAACGGCTTCGCCGGCGGCGCGGACCGGCGCTACGCCGGTCTATGTCGATGTGGATGAGGCGACCTTCAACATGAGCGCCGAGTCCCTTAAGCGCGGCATCGCGACCGCCCGGAAGGCAGGCTTGAGGCCTGTGGCGGTCATTCCCGTCGATCTGTTCGGACAGCCTGCCGATCACGACGCCATCGCCGAGATCGCGAGCGCCGAAGGTCTTTTCGTGCTCGACGACGCCGCACAGGGTTTTGGCGCGAGCTACAAGGGCCGCAAGCTCGGCACGCTGGCGCTGGCGACCACGACCAGCTTCTTCCCGGCGAAGCCGCTCGGCTGCTTCGGCGATGGCGGCGCGATCTTCACCGACGATGACGAACTCGCGCATACGCTGCGCAGCATTCGCGTCCACGGTCAGGGCGCGGACAAGTACGACAATGTGCGTCTCGGCCTGACAGGGCGGCTCGACACCATGCAGGCCGCCATCCTGATCGAGAAGCTCAAGATTTTCGACGACGAGATCGCGGCGCGCAACAAGGTGGCGGAGCGCTATGCGCGGGGCCTGTCCAACGTCGTCACCGTGCCGCGGCTTGGCGCTGGCTGCACCTCGGTCTGGGCGCAGTACACCATCCGCCTGCCCGAGGGCACCGACCGCGACGGCTTTGCGGCCGCACTGAAGGCCCAGGGCGTGCCGACCGCGATCTATTACGGCAAGTCGATGCACCAGCAGACCGCCTACCGCCACTATCCGGTCGCCGACGGCGGCCTGCCGGTCTGCGAGAGCCTTTCGAAGGACGTCATCAGCCTGCCGATGCACGCCTATCTGACCGAAGCCGATCAGGAGCGAATCATCGCTGCCGTGCGCGGCGCGATTGCGGGCTGATTTCGCTGCCGAGGACTGGCTTTACCTCTCCCGCTCGCGGGAGAGGTAAAGCCAAAGGCGCGGGTGAGGGCTCTCACCTCTTGGGGAATCTCACTGCGGAGACACCCTCTCCCCAACCCTCCCCCCGCGCAAGCGGGGGAGGGGGCGAACCTTCGTCGTGGTTTGCACCTAGACCTAATCTCGCCATGCTGTAGAGCCTTATCGGTTGACGGATAACGCTCTAGAACAGACGCATGCTCGGACGCATCTTCACGGTTGGCGGATATACGCTGCTCTCGCGGCTGACGGGGTTTGCCCGCGACATCATGCTCGCGGCGATCCTGGGCGCCGGTCCCGTTGCCGACGCCTTCTTCGTGGCGCTGCGGCTGCCCAATCACTTCCGCGCGATCTTTGCCGAGGGCGCCTTCAACGCCGCCTGGGTGCCGGCCTATGCGCATGTCCATGGCGACAAGGGCGAGGCGGCCGCAAAGCTGTTCGCCGACCGCATCTTCACGCTGCTGTTGGCTTCCCAACTCGTGTTGCTGGTCGTCGCCTGGCTGTTCATGCCGCAGGCCATGAGCATCCTGGCGCCGGGCTTTAGTGAGGATGCCGAGCAGCGCAAGCTCGCGATCGAGCTGACCCGGATCACTTTCCCCTATCTGCTTTTGATCACGCTGGTGACGCTCTACGGCGGCATGCTCAACGTGATGCAGCGCTTTGCAAGCGCCGCGGCCGCGTCGATCTTCCTTAACGTCGCGATGATGATGACGCTGGCGCTCGCCGCCTGGTTTCCCAGCGCGGGCCACGCTGCAGCCTGGGGTGTCCTGATTTCGGGCTTCCTCCAGTATTTCCTGCTCGCGGGGGATCTCGCGCGCCATGGCGGCCTGCCGCGCTTTGCGCCGCTGAGGCTCGACGAAGACGTCCGCGGCTTCTTCAGGGCGCTTGGACCTGCGACGCTGGGCTCGATGGGGACGCAGGTCGCGCTGTTTGCCGACACCATCATCGCGACTTTCCTGCCGGCTGGCGCGCTGTCGGCGCTCTATTATGCCGACCGCCTCAACCAGCTGCCGATCGGCGTGATCGGTATTGCTATCGGCACGGTGCTGCTGCCGGAGATGTCACGCCGGATCACGGCCAATGATCATGACGGCGCGATGAAGGCGCAGCGCCGCGCGTTCGACTTCACGCTGCTGTTCTCGGTGCCCTTCGTCGCGGCCTTCATCACCGTGCCCGAGGCGATCATGCGCGCGCTGTTCGCCCGTGGGGCCTTCTCCAAGGCCGATGCGGCGGCCGCCGGCGCGACGCTTGCGGCCTATGCGATCGGCCTGATCCCCTTCGTGCTGATCCGCAGCGCGGTCGCGACCTTCTATGCGCGCAAGGATACGGCGACGCCGGTTCGGGCATCGCTGACCGGCATTGCGGTCAACGTCGCCCTGAAGGTCGCCTTGATGGGATCGCTCGCCCAGATCGGCCTGGCGCTGGCAACCGCCGTTGGCGTCTGGACCAATCTCTTGCTGGTGCTCTTCTTCGCGGTGCGGCGCGGCTTTCTCCTGCTGGACCGCGCCTGGCTGTTGTCGCTCGTCAAATTCCTGCTGATCGGGTTAATCCTCGCCGGCGCCTTCTGGCTGATCGCGCGCGTCAGTGGTGCCTATCTTGCCTCGATGCACTTCCACGACGAACTGACGCTGGTCCTGTTGGCCGTCGGAGGCACGATCGTCTATGCGCTCGCGATCCTCGCGCTGTTCGGCCGCGCCTGGCTGGTGTCGCTGGTGCGCGGTTAGGAGAGCTTCGATAGATTCGTCGCGTCCGCTTTGCGAGGAGGGGACGAATGTGCCAGGGCGAGGGGCTCGCCTCCAGGATGCAGCAGGCCTCCACACATCCCTTGATTTTGCACGATTGCCGTGGTATTGGCGCCTCATGAACAGAGTAGTGCGCATCGTCAACTTCAACCACATGACCCGCTTTGGCTGGGCCGTGGAAGGAGTCGCGCGCTAGGAATTGGACGACGACATCTTTTCCACCAGGCCCCGCCGGCATCGGACGGGGCCTTTTGTTTGGCCACGCTCCCTGCCGGCACAACAGCAGGAGCATCCGATGCCACCCCAACAGACGAACATCACATCCGAGACGGGGCGCGATGCCGCGTCGCTCGGCCTTGACCTCCCCATCGCAGCGCTGGACGACGTTTTGTCGGAAAAGGATGCTGCGGGATCAACGGCCGCGCCGGCGCGGAGCGTCCTGGGCTTGCTCCAGCGATATTGGCGTGCGTTTCAGGAGCGGCGACAACGCCAGAACGTGCGAACCACCTTGCACGAGCTCAGTGACAGGGAGCTGATGGATATCGGTTTGACGCGCGCTGAGGTCGACTACATCACAGGTCAACGAGCTATCGATACGCTCAGAGATAGCACGAGGTATCTATGGGGCCGTGGTGTGATCTAAACCATCACCGTCAGAAGCGGACATGCGCTTTGCTGGGCCAAGAACGGTCATTGCCGTTCTTTGGCTGTGCAGTCATATTGTTGGCATGAGCGTATTCCTGGTCCCCTATAATCCTGATTGGGAAAAAGCTTTCGAGCGAGAGGCAAAGGCCATCAGCCGTGCCCTTCCTAATGTGCCGATCATTTTGCACCATATTGGCAGCACCGCTATTCCGGGAATTTTGGCTAAGCCTATCATCGACCTGCTTGGCGTCGTGGATAGCTTCGAGACGCTAGATCGGCGTTCAACAGGGATGCGCGATCTCGGATATGAGGTTATGGGACCGTTTGGCATCGAGGGACGTCGTTATTTCCGGAAGTTCGACGCGACTGGTCGTAGGACACACCAACTCCATGTCTTCGTGCTGGGATCGCCGCATATAGAACGTCATCTTGCCTTTCGGGACTACTTGCGGAGCAATCCGCTAAAAGCTGCGGAATATTCCAATCTCAAGGCCAGGATAACCTCCGGTGAAGCCGTCTCTTGGGATGACTACATGGACGCAAAAGAGCCTTTCATTGCCGAAACTGAAGAAGTTGCTGTGGCTTGGTATCGTCTGAAGGCAGAGCATAGCTAGTGCCACTTGACGGGGTCTGTATCGACCTCCACAGGGAGACTAGCAAATTGATGCCATTCCGCCCAATCCCGCTATGACCAGGCGCAGCGGCGCTTTTTCCCGGCCTGCGTCCATCTTGCATGGCTAAGGCGTTTGCGCTGCCCGCCGATCCGCTGCAATATGCGGCAAAACAACCATGAGGGCATGGAGAGAACATGGCTGCTCCCATCAAGTTCGGCGTTGGCCAAAGCGTGCTGCGCAAGGAGGATGACGTACTGATCCGCGGCAAGGGCCGCTACACCGACGACTATGCGCCGCACGCGGCCTTGCGCTGCCTGATGCTGCGCTCGCCGCATGCGCATGCCAAATATACGATCGATGTGAGTCGCGCCCGCACGTTGCCGGGCGTTGCGCTGATCCTGACCGCCGACGACGTCGGGGATCTCGGCAATCTGCCGTGCCTGTTCAATCTCGAAACCGATCCGTTCACCGGCCCGCCTTATCCGATCCTCGCCAAGGACGAGGTGCGCCATGTCGGCGATTCCATCGCGTTCGTGGTCGCCGAGACCATCGATCAGGCCCGCGATGCGATCGAGGCGATTGAGGTCAAGTGGACGCCGCTGCCGGCGGTAACGGGCGTCGTCAACGCCGTGAAGCAGGGCGCACCGCAGGTCTGGCCGGACAAGCCCGGCAACGTCTTGTTCGACGTCTCCATCGGCGAGAAGGCCGCAACCGAAGCTGCCTTTGCGAAAGCGCATGCGGTCGCCGAAATCTCCATCGTCAATCCGCGCGTGGTCGCAAGCTTCATGGAGACGCGCGCGGCGGTCTGCGAATACGACTCAAAGCGCGACCATCTGACGCTGACGGTCGGCAGCCAGGGCAGCCACCGCCTGCGCGACATCCTCTGCCAGAACGTGCTCAATATCCCGACCGACAAGATGCGGGTAATCTGCCCCGATGTCGGCGGCGGTTTCGGCACGAAGCTGTTTCCGTATCGCGAATACGCGTTGATGGCGGTCGCGGCGCGAAAGCTGAAGAAGGCGGTGAAATGGGCGGCCGATCGCTCCGAGCATTTCATGGGTGACGCGCAGGGCCGCGACAACGTCACCACGGCCAAGATGGCGCTGGCCGAGGACGGAAAGTTTCTCGCCATGGATTGCGACCTGATGGGCGACATGGGCGCCTATCTGTCGACCTTCGGGCCCTACATCCCCCATGGCGGCGCCGGCATGCTGCCGGGCCTCTACGACATTCAGGCCTTCCATTGCCGCGTGCGTACCATCTTCACCCACAGCGTGCCGGTCGACGCCTATCGCGGCGCGGGCCGGCCCGAGGCGGCCTATGTCATCGAGCGCCTCGTGGATGCATGCGCGCGAAAACTCGACATGACGCCCGACGCCATCCGCCGCAAGAACTTCATCCAGCCGAAGTCGCTGCCCTACAAGACCGCCACGGGCAAGGTCTATGATTCCGGTGACTTCGCCGCGCATCTGAAGCGCGCGATGGAGATCGCGGAGTGGAAGGAATTTCCCAAGCGCGCCAGGGCGGCCAAGAAGCAGGGCCTGGTCCGCGGTATTGGCCTTGCGAGCTATGTCGAGATCTGCGGCGTGATGGGGGAAGAGACCGCCAATGTCAGGCTCGACCCCAACGGCGACGTCACCGTCCTGATCGGCACGCAGTCGAGCGGGCAGGGGCACCAGACGGCTTACGCCCAGATCGTCGCCGAGCAGTTCGGCCTGCCACCGGAGCGCGTGCATATCCGCCAGGGTGACACCGACGAGATCGCGACCGGGCTTGGCACCGGCGGCTCGGCCTCGATCCCGACCGGCGGCGTCTGCGTAGAGCGTGCCACGGGCGAGCTCGGCAAGAAGCTGAAGGAGATCGCGGCGCAGGCGCTGGAGGCCAGCGCGGGCGACCTCGAGATTGCGGCAGGCGCCATACGCATCGCGGGCACCGACCGTTCGATCTCCTTTGCCGATCTCGCCAAGCGCCCCGGCGCGGACTCCTCGAAGATGAACGGCACTGCGACCTTCGCCAGCGCCGACGGCACTTATCCGAATGGCACGCATCTGGCGGAAGTCGAGATCGACCCGGCCACCGGCGTGATCAAGATCGTCAACTACGTGATCGTCGACGATTTCGGCAAGACGCTCAATCCGCTGCTGCTCGCCGGCCAGGTGCATGGCGGCGCCATGCAGGGCATCGGCCAGGCGCTGATGGAGCAGGTGGTCTATGGCGCGGGTGACGGCCAGCTCGTCACCGGCACCTATATGGACTACGCGCTGCCGCGCGCGGCCGATGGGCCGGCCTTCGTGTTCGAGACCCACAACGTTCCCTGCAAGACCAATCCGCTTGGCGTGAAGGGAGCGGGCGAGGCCGGCGCGATCGGCTCGTGCCCCGCAATCGTCAATGCCATCGTCGACGGCCTTTGGCGCGAATACAAGATCGACCACATCGACATGCCGGCGACGCCGGAGCGGGTGTGGATCGCCATCAACGAGCACCACCGCCGTCACAGCCTCTAACGCGTGATCTCCGCACGCGGGAATAAAACCCCGCGGCGGGGTTCTATTCAGGGATAGGCCATGCCTCCCACCATGCGGAGCATGGTTCTGAGTTGTTGTTTGAGCATGATCTTTCTCGGAAAACCGCTTCACACTTTTCCCGGATCATGCCCTTGAAACGTCTGCGAGCCCGGAGAAATACCAGATGAAACGGACGATTGTTGTCGTGGGCACATTGTTGCTGGGTGCCGGCGCCGTGATGGCGCAGCAGGAGATTGCCGTTCAGCAGGACAATCTGATGCGCTCGCAGGCCAAGAGCATGTATGGCGTCATCCTGAAGATGACCAAGGGCGAAATCCCCTATAACCAGAAGGCCGTCGACGAGGCGATTGCCAACCTCGAAGCCGACGTCGCCAAGATCGCCAAGACCTTCGAGGTCAATCCCAAGCAGGACGTCGTGAACGCGACCTACGGGGCGTCGCAGAAGGTCTGGCAGAACAAGGCGGATTTCGATTCCAAGATCCCGCCGGTGCAGAAGGCCATCGCGGACGTCAAGGGCAAGGTCAAGGACCTCGCCAGCCTGAAGGCCGCCTACACCAGCATGAATGATCGCTGCACCGACTGCCACGAAACCTATCGCGTGAAGTTGAAGTAGCGCGGCGGGCGTTGCCGCTCCGGCAGCTGCTCTTCGCGATCACCGAATCGTGGCACGCGCGCATCCCATCTGCGATGTCCGCGAAAGCGGGCGATCCAGTACGCCGCGGCGGTTGTGCGGAAAGTTTAACCTCTCTGGAATACTGGATTCCCCGCCTTCGCGGGGAATGAAAGCGGTAAGAGAGGCGGCATTGTAGGCCTGAGCCGCCGCAGGAATTTCTTTCACCACAGCCGACCTATCGCTGCCAGAGCGCCGCGCATGAGCTATCTTCAGATTGAGCCGCCGCGACGTTGACGATGAGTCGTTGGATGCCGGCGCATCCAGCTCCTGACTGCTTTCGATTGCGGGGTTCCAACGCACGGCGAGGATCCGAATCAAGAATAGCGAGACAGGCCATGGCAAAACCGTTCCCGTCCAAGACGCACATCGGCAACCATATGCTGCATCCGGAAACCCTGATGCTGACCTATGGCTATGATCCGCAACTCTCGGAAGGCGCCATCAAGCCGCCGGTATTCTTGACCTCGACCTTCGTGTTCAAGACGGCCGAGGACGGGCAGGACTTTTTCGACTTCGTATCCGGCCGGCGCGAGCCGCCGGAGGGCATGGGAGCGGGCCTCGTCTATTCGCGGTTCAATCATCCCAACAGCGAGATCGTCGAGGATCGCCTCTCAGTCTACGAGCGCACCGAAAGCTGCGCGCTGTTCTCATCCGGCATGGCGGCGATCGCGACGACGATCCTCGCTTTCGTCCGTCCGGGCGATGTCATCCTGCACTCCCAGCCGCTCTATGGCGGGACGGAAACCCTGCTGACGAACACGCTCGCACGCCTTTCGATCGGCGCCGTCGGTTTCGCCGATGGCATCGACGAAGCTGCGGTGCAGCAGGCCTCCGGGGAGGCTATGCGCAAGGGTCGCGTCGCAATGATCATCATCGAAACCCCGGCCAACCCGACCAACGGCCTCGTCGATATCGCGATGATCCGCCGCGTCGCCGACGCGATCGGCAAGACCCAGGGCCACACGCCCATCATCGCGTGCGACAACACGCTGCTCGGTCCGGTGTTTCAGCGGCCGATCGAGCACGGTGCGGACATTTCATTGTACTCGCTGACCAAATATGTCGGCGGTCATTCCGACCTGATCGCGGGTGCCGCGCTCGGCACAAAGGCAGTCATCAAGGGCGTCAAGGCGCTGCGCGGCGCCATCGGCACGCAGCTCGATCCGCACTCATGCTGGATGATCAGCCGCTCCCTGGAGACGCTGAGCATTCGGATGGAGAAGGCCGACGGCAACGCGCGCCTCGTGGCCGACTTCCTGCGGGACCACCCAAAGGTGGAGAAGGTCCACTACCTCGGTCATCACGAAGCGACGTCGTCGGCCGGACGTGTGTTCGCGCGGCAATGCCTCGGCGCGGGATCGACGTTCTCCTTCGACATCGTCGGCGGCAAAGAAGCAGCCGTGAAATTCCTCAACGCGCTGCAAATCCTCAAGCTGGCGGTGAGCCTGGGTGGGACGGAGTCGCTTGCGAGCCTGCCTGCGACGATGACCCATTCCGGCGTTCCCGCCGACATCCGCCAAAAGATCGGCGTTCTCGATTCCACGATACGGCTCTCGATCGGTATCGAAAACCCCACCGATCTGATCGCGGATCTCGCGCAGGCATTGGGCGCGGCCTAAGGAGCTTGGACGTGAGCGCAGCGGTGGGGCGCTGATGGGCTCAGACGGGTGTGCAAAGTCAGGGCGCGATTAACCCTGACTCAATCGTCCGCACCGAAAGTGCCGGGTGGCCGTCTAGAAAGGTATTGTTTGTGACCGAGGTCACAGAACGAATATTGCATTTCGGCACGCTGTATTTAGTCTGCCAGATTGCATTCCTGGGGGGACTGCAGTGAGTCGTTTTAGTCTTTTTGTTTTATCGATATTTGCTGTTTTGCTGGGATGCGGCTCGGCCTACGCCGAGAAGCGCGTGGCGCTGGTCATTGGCAACTCCGCCTACAAGACCGTGCCCAGGCTATCGAATCCGGTCAACGATGCCGGCCTGGTCGGCGGCATGCTCAAGAAGGCCGGCTTCGATGTCGTCGATGTCAAGCAGGACCTGAGCGCCGCCGAGATGCGCAAGGCGCTGCGTGAGTTCGGCGGCAAGAGCCGCGATGCGGATGTTGCGATCGTCTACTATGCCGGCCATGGCATGGAGGTGGATGGCAATAACTACCTGATCCCGACCGACGCTGTTCTCGAGACCGACACCGATGTCTATGACGAGGCGTTCCCGCTCGATCGGGTGCTGGTCAGCATCGAGCCGGCCAAGCAGCTTCGGCTCGTCATCCTGGATGCCTGCCGGGACAATCCCTTTGCCAAGACGATGAAGCGTACAGTGGCATCGCGCGCGATCGGGCGCGGGCTGGCCAAGGTCGAGCCGACCAGCCCGAACACCATGATCGCGTTTGCCGCCAAGGCGGGATCGACCGCATCGGACGGTGACGCGAAGAACAGTCCGTTCGCAATAGCTCTCGTCGACCGTCTCCCCACGCCTGGACTTGACCTGCGCAAGGCCTTCGGTTTCGTGCGCGACGATGTGCTGAAGACGACCGGCTACAAGCAGGAGCCGTTTGTCTATGGCTCGCTCGGCGGCGATGATGTGTCGCTGGTGCCGGCCAAGCCGGCAGCCGGGCCGGGCCCGCAGGCCACCGCTCAGGACAGCCTGCGGCGGGACTATGAGCTTGCGCTTCAGGCCGGCGATCGCGAGGCTTGGGAAGCGTTTCTGCGAGCCTATCCGGCAGGGTTCTACGCAGACCTCGCGCGTGTGCAGCTCAGGAAGATTACCGCGGAGGAAGAACGCGCGGCCGCGATCGAAAAAGCCCGGTCAGCCGAACAGGAGAAGGCGAGGCTCGCCACGGAACGCGCCCAGAAGGCGGAACGGGAGAAGGCCGCAGCCGCGGCCAAGGCGGCCGAGGACGCCCGCATCGCCGCCGACAAGGCCAAGCAGATCGAGGAAGCCAAGGCAGCGGCCGCCGAGCAGCGCCGGAAGGAAGCCGAGGCCGCAGCCGCGAAGGCCCTCGCGGAGAAGCAGGCCGCTGAAAAGGCGGCAGCCGAGAAGGCTGCGCAGCAGGCTTCTGATCCGCAGTCTGCCGAGACACAGAAGGTGGCGGCGCTTGCGTCTCCGCCGACATCGACCCTCTCTGCGGCTGAGCTGGCGAAGTCGGTGCAGTCGGAACTGCGCCGCGTCGGTTGTCTGACATCATCCGCCGATGGCGACTGGAATGCGGCCTCGCAGCGCTCGCTGACGCAATTCAACAAACACGCTGGCACCAAATTCGATGCGAAGGCTGCGAGTATCGACACGCTCGATGCGCTGAAAGCGAAGCAGGGCCGTGTCTGTCCGCTGATCTGCGATCGCGGCTTCAAGGCGGATGGCGACACTTGCGTGAAGATCACCTGCCGCGCCGGCTACCGGGTGAACGACGACAACGAGTGCGAGAAGGTCCAGGACAAGAAGCCTGTGGCGACCCGCGATGACTCCAAGCCGCGAGACGACGAGAGGAAGAAGGTCGAGTCCGCACCGTCGAAGCCGCAGACCACGGGACAGATCTATTGCGACACCAGGGGCTGCCGTCCAGTTCGGCAGGGCTGTCGAGTTGAAGTCGCGATTGGGCAGTACGGGCACCGCGAGGTCTGTAACTGAGGACGGGCGCCGGGCAGTGAGCTCGGCAAAGATGCAGAGAAAACGGAAGGTGGGTTTTGTTCCGTTTGGTACAGCTTGCTATGCTTGGGCTCGCTACAGCGGGTTTGACGTTCGGCATGCCGAGATGATCGCGGCGGCAGCTTCATTGGCCTGGGCGCCCGACAGTTGCTGCACGAGGCAGACATAGTAGCCCCTGCTTCGCTCGTTCAGCAGGGAGTCGCCGTTGACGGCAAGCCAGTTGCAGGCGGAGCGAATGTACTGGATGGCCACCGGCGATCGGGTGTCGCGGACGAAGGACAGCTCACATTGAGCCTGCCGTTCCATGGCGGATTGTGCGGCGGCGTATTCCGACGATGAAACGAGCGCTGCGGCAGCGGCGACTGCCGACACAAGCGCGAGCAGCAGGCGAGCCCGCGCTCTGCCGTGCGCACGTCTTCGAGTTGCCAACGCAGAAAGCCTCATGGACCGACAGCACCTGTTCGGCAAAGCCACGGATTGCGGCACGATGACACAGCGCGCGAGTCTGTTCCGGAATCTGATAGGTGACGCGGGAGGAGTCAAGAAATTGCCATTGGCTGCGACGATATGATGGCGCGTCGAAGGACAAGGCTCGACCCGGGGGAGGGGCAAGCCTGATTGGAGTGGAACTGAAAGGACTTGCGAATGGCAAAGAACACGATTTGCCTCTGGTACGACAAGGACGCCGAAGCTGCGGCCCGCTTCTACGCCGAGACGTTCCCTGACAGCAAAGTAAGCGCTGTCCGCCGCGCACCCGGTGATTACCCATCCGGCAAGGCGGGGGATGTGCTGACGGTCGAATTCACCGTCGCCGGAATCCCGTGTCTTGGCCTCAACGGAGGTCCCATGTTCAGACATAGCGAAGCCTTCTCGTTCCAGATCGCGACCGACGATCAGGAGGAGACTGACCGCTATTGGAATGCCATCGTCGGCAATGGCGGGCAGGAAAGCGCGTGCGGCTGGTGCAAGGACAAATGGGGCGTGTCCTGGCAAATCACACCGCGCGTGCTGATGGAGGCGCTGGCGGCCGGCGGCGCTGAAGCAAAGCGCGCGTTCGACGCGATGATGGGCATGACGAAGATCGACGTCGCCGCGATCCAGGCGGCGCGGCGCGGCTGAAGTTGTGCTGGCATCCCGCAGGATGGGCCGAGCCTTGCGCGAAAACGCGCACCCTGCGGGCCGCTATCGCTTTCTTTGGTGGTGATCAATTTCGATCAAGCGGGTGGTGCGGTCCTGTGCCACGCTGTGTACTCTTCGTCGACAGCACATTAGTTCAACGGCGGCAGTCGAGACTTACATGTTCCGCGTGACGGCAGACACGTTGCAGGCCTATCTCGATTTCGATCCAGAGCGAAAGCATGACCTGGTCAACCTCCACAAGCTGATCGTTCAGGCTGCTCCGGCCCTTAAGCGCTTCTTCCATGCAGGGACACCAGCGGGAGAGGCGGGGATGCGGATGAAGATGATCGGCTATGGAAAATTTCGCTATGCGATCAAATCCGGAAAGACCACCGAATGGCCGGTGATAGGCGTTGCGCTTCAGAAGAACTACATCAGCGTGTATGTGTCGGTGACCAGGCAGCGAGCGCCGATCGTACCGAGATATGCAGGAAAACTCGGCGAATTGCGAGTGGGCGGAAATAACTTCAGCTTCGAAAGGTTCGATGATCTGAAGCAGAATGCGACGTCGCTGCTGTTCACGGAAGTTTCCGACATCTTCACGTCGGATCCGGAGAACCCTGTTCGATACATGCAGGGCGCGTGATGTGCCTCGTGGGGTAGAGGATGACGTCGATACCCTCCTCCGTCATTGCGAGCGTAGCGAAGCAATCCAGACTGTCACCGTGGAGAGATTCCGGATTGCTTCGCTGCGCTCGCAATGGCGACGTGGGAGAGGGTTCGCCCGATGTCTTCGTTTGAATGCTTGAAAAAAAGCCGAGCGCTCCTGGGAGCGCCCTGCTTCATTTCACAGCAAGATAGTGCCGCCGCTTACTTCGTCACCTGGCCGCGGATCTCGCCGCCCGGATTCGCTGCGGTGTGGATGTTGACGTAGTACTTGCCGCTGAGCAGATCGGCGGCTTGCGCGTCGGTGAGGGTCGCTTCGCCCTTGACGGGGCTCGATGCCGCATTCGGGATCGCGACCGCGACGCCGGCATTCTTGCCGGCTTCGGCCGGGCCGTGGAAGTGAGCGGCGGTCGCCGGGCCCGAGAGCCCGGAATAGGTGACGGTCCAGGAGAGTTTCTTGCTGGCGGCGTCATAGTTCAGATCGGCCGTGCCGGTGCCGCTGCTGGTCGTGGCAGGCACCTCGGCCTTGCCGTCCAGTGTCGCCTTCAGTTTTTCCGCGCAGGCGGGGCCGGCAAACGCAACGGCGGCCGTGAGCGCGAGCGTGGCAAAAAGGGGCTTGTTCATGGTTCTCTCCCTGTTGACCTCGAAAGGTGGCAAACGTCCAAACAATGCCACTTGGAATTTATTCCCCTCAAGCGTTCAAACCATCTAAATTATTCGTGGCTGGAGCGGCGGTGGCCGCAGCCTTAAGTTCGTCGGACGCCGATGGATTTCGTGAATGTTGCGACGAACGATCATTGCTGCGCTGCTCGCCGCCGGTCTCGGCCTTGCGCTCTATTGGTGGCTCACCGCGCCGGTCGCGCTGGCGCTGCCTGTGGCCTCGCGCGGGCCCGATCTTGCCAACGGTGAGGAGCTGTTCAACGCCGGCGGCTGCGCCTCATGTCATGCGGTGCCAGGCCAGCCTGATCGGCTTAGGCTCGGCGGAGGGCTCGCGATCGGCTCGCCGTTCGGCACCTTCTACGCACCCAACATCTCGCAGGATCCGACCGACGGCATCGGGCAATGGAGCGAGGCCGATTTCGTCAATGCGGTGATGAAGGGCGTCTCACCCGATGGCGCGCATTACTTTCCTGCATTTCCCTATACGTCCTACGCGCATGCGAAGGTGGACGATGTGCGCGATCTCTTCGCCTATCTGAAGACGCTGCCCGCCGTTCCGGGCAAGGTGCGCGATCACGATTTGCCGTTTCCGTTCAACATTCGTCGCAATGTCGGCGTCTGGAAATTTCTGTTCATGGACGGCGCGCCTTTCGTGGCCGACGCCGCGCGCTCGCCGCAATGGAATCGCGGCGCCTATCTCGTGAACAGTTTCGGCCACTGCGCCGAGTGCCACAGCCCGCGCAATCGGCTCGGCGGCCTCATTACGTCGCAACGCTTTGCCGGCGGCCCGAGTCCGGAAGGCGAGGGCTGGGTACCGAACATCACGCAAAAGGGCATCGGCGACTGGAGCGAAAAGGACATCGCCGACTTCCTCGAGACCGGAGACATGCCCGAGGGCGACAGCGCCTCCGGCGCGATGCGGCCGGTGATCAAGAATCTCGCGCTACTCACGGCCGAAGACCGCGCCGTGATGGCCGAATATCTGAAATCGCTGCCGCCGGTCGAGGGGCCCAAGCCGCCGCCGAAGCGGAAGGAGGGCGACTAGCGACCGCCGAACGCCTTGAAGGTGATGATGGTGAGAGTGTCCTGGATGCCTGGCAGGATCTGCACCTTCTCGTTGATGAAGTGGCCGATGTCGGTGTCCTTGTCGACATAGAACTTCACCAGGAGGTCGTAGTGGCCCGCCGTGGAATAGATCTCGGAGGCGATCTCGGCTTCGGCGAGCGCGTTGGCGACCGTGTAGGACTGGCCGAGCTTGCATTTGATCTGGACGAAGAAAGGAACCATCGCGGTTGCTCCGAAGGCATGATTTGGCGGCTAGAGCCGTTTCCGTTCCGATTGAATCGGAACGGGGCTCCAGATTCTAGTTTTGACGCGTTTTCTTCACGCGAACCGGTGTCCACTTCGCTGGAAAACGCTCTAATAGGCCAAAATCGGTCGGCTTTAGCAAGCGAACTTGCTGGCCTCGGGGCGCAAGCAGGCTTGCTGCCCCCGGGTATGCGCGTTACGACAGTTCATGGCACCGATCCAGCAAAAAGCCGCGCCATGACGACGCCCATAGCGCTCACCATCGCCGGCTCCGATTCGAGCGGCGGCGCCGGCATCCAGGCCGACCTGAAGACCTTCGCCGCGCTCGGCGTCTATGGCGCCTCCGCGATCACGGCGCTAACCGCGCAGAACACCAAGGGCGTGACCGGAATTCACGCAGTGCCCGCCGCATTCGTGATCGCGCAGATCGATGCGGTGTTCTCCGATCTCGATGTCGACGCGGTCAAGATCGGTATGGTCGCGCAAGCCGGCAGCATCGATGCGATCGCCTCCAGCCTGGTGCGATGGTCGCCACGGCATGTCGTGCTCGATCCCGTGATGGTCGCGACCTCCGGCGACCGGTTGCTGGCAGCAGAAGCCGTCGAGGCACTGCGCGCAAAACTCATGCCGCTAGCATCGGTGATCACGCCGAACCTGCCCGAGGCTGCTGCGCTGCTCGACGAAAAGGTGGCGGATAGCGAGGTGGAGATCGAAGGTCAGGGGCGCCGCCTGCTCGCGCTCGGCTGTCGCGCGGTGCTGATCAAGGGCGGGCACGGGCAGGGCGCCGAGAGCATCGACTATCTCGTCACGGCGGACGGCGTGATTGCACTCGCCGCGCCGCGGGTTGCCACGCAAAACACCCATGGCACCGGTTGCTCGCTGTCCTCGGCGGTCGCAGCAGGGCTTGCCAAGGGCGAGCCACTCGAGCAGGCGGTGCGCAATGCCAAGGCCTGGATCAGCGCGGCGATTGCAGCTGCCGATCGCTTCAGCGTCGGTCACGGCCACGGGCCGGTCCATCATTTCCACAAGTTCTATTGATCTCGGCCGCGATGGCGGCAGCGTGCGGTGGCCGCTGGCATTAACCAGTAAACCAAGCCAATAACCTATGGGTTCCCGGAGTTTTGCGGAGGTCGCCGCGGCGCCGTGTCGCCTGATTGTCGCATGCGGCTGATATCCGCGGAGTGGGCGAGGCAGGGTTTGATTCGTAACTGAGGGTGCCTCGCAGGTTCAATCGGTCATCCCCCTGTCACGGGACATTGTTACAGGCTGGCGCATGGGAAGTTACGATATGAGTGACGAGAGTCCCGAACGGCGCTTTCGGACCTTGTTCATCTCCGACGTTCATCTCGGGGCCCGCGGTTCGCAAGCTGATCTCCTCCTGGACTTCCTGCGCTACCACGATGCCGACACGATCTATCTCGTCGGCGACATCGTCGATGGCTGGGCCCTGAAATCGAGCTGGCACTGGCCGCAATCGCATAACGACCTCGTGCAGAAGCTGCTGCGCAAGGCGCGCAAGGGCGCCAAGGTCGTCTACGTCCCGGGCAATCACGACGAGTTCCTGCGCAACTACTACGGCACGCATTTCGGCGGCATCGACGTGGTCGAAAACACTGTCCATACCGGCGCCGACGGCAAGCGCTATCTCGTGATCCACGGCGACATCTTCGACCTTGTGGTGCAGAATGCGCGCTGGCTCGCTCATCTCGGCGACAAGGCCTACGATTTCGCGATCCAGGTGAACCGGCTCGTCAACTTCTTCCGTCGCGCTTTCGGCGTGCCCTATTGGTCGCTGTCGCAATGGGCGAAGCTGAAGGTCAAGAACGCCGTCAATTATATCGGCGCGTTCGAGCAGGCGCTGGCCGCCGAAGCACGGCGCCACGATGCCGACGGCGTGATCTGCGGCCACATCCACTACGCCGTGATCCGTGACGAGAACGGCATCCGCTACATGAATTGCGGCGACTGGGTGGAGAGCTGCACCGCGTTGGCCGAGCATGACGATGGTCACTTCGAGATCATCACCTGGGCCGATCAGTCGCGAAAGGCCGCGCCGGTCGTGCCGGTGGCTGCAAGAGCTGCGTGATGCGCATCCTGGTCGCGACCGACGCCTGGCACCCGCAAGTCAACGGTGTGGTTCGGACGCTGACCAAGCTCGCTGACGCCGCGAAGGCGCTGGACGTCGAGTTCAGCTTCCTCACCCCGCAATCGTTCCGCACCTTCGCGATGCCGAGCTATCGCGACGTGCGGCTCGCAATGCCGCGGCCGGCGAGGATCGCCAAGCTGATCGAGGAGGCGCGCCCCGATAGCATCCATATCGCGACCGAAGGGCCGATCGGCCTCATGGTTCGCCGCTACTGCCGGCAACGCAAGCTGCCGTTCACGACGAGCTTCCACACCCGCTTTCCTGAATATGTCCGCGCCAGGGTGCCGGTTCCGGGCTCGCTGATCTGGCGGGCGCTGCGCCGATTTCACGCGCCCAGCCGCGCCGTGATGGCGGCGACCCCGGCGCTCGCCCGCGAGCTCACCGAGCGCGGCTTTAACAATGTCGTACTGTGGCCTCGCGGCGTCGACAACAAGCTGTTCTATCCCCGCGCCATCGATCTCTGCTTTCCGGCGCCGGTGTTTTTGTGCGTCGGCCGGGTGGCGGTGGAGAAGAATCTTGAGGCGTTCCTCGATCTCGATTTGCCCGGCACCAAGGTGATCGTTGGCGACGGCCCGGCGCGTGCCGGCCTGGAGCAGGCCTATCCCCAGGCGATCTTCCTGGGCGAAAAGCACGGCGAGGCGCTCGCCGAAATCTATGCGGCAGCCGACGTATTCGTGTTTCCGAGCCGGACGGACACGTTTGGCCTCGTGCTCCTCGAAGCGCTGGCGAGCGGCCTGCCGGTGGCAGCGTTCCCGGTGAAGGGTCCGCGGGACGTGATCGGCGGTGCGCCGGTCGGGGTGCTGGATGAGGATCTGCGCAGCGCCTGCCTCGCCGCGCTCGACATTTCCAGGCAGGCCTGCGTCGAATTTGCCGCCAACCATACCTGGGAGGCGTCGGCGCGTGCCTTCGTCGACAGCATCCGGGCGGTCGGCGCAGTGCTGCCGTGCGCAGGCGGACGGGAACAGCCACGTTTCGTCGCCTAAAGCGCGATGAGATTGGAACGATGGTCATCGCGCTTTAGGTTACTGTTTGAGCATGATCTCCGCGCAAACGCGTTCCGCGTTTGTCGCGAGGGAAAACCGCTTTACACTTTTCTGGATCATGCTCTACCCTCACGTGGCAGTGTCTTCCCAGCCGTCGGCGGCCGGGATACAAATTGTCCATGACGGACCAGCCCCTCCCGGTCGGACCTGCCGACATTGATGCCGCAGCGCGCGTGATCGCGCCCTTCGCCATCCGTACCCCGCTTTTGTCCTTCCCCGTGCTCAATGAGCGGGTCGGCGCAAAAGTGTTCCTGAAGCCGGAGATGTTGCAACGGACCGGCTCGTTCAAGTTCCGTGGCGCCTTCAACAAGGTGTCCTCCATACCGCAGGACAAACGCAGCGGCGGCGTGGTCGCGTTTTCCTCGGGCAATCACGCCCAGGGCGTGGCGGCCGCGGCAAAGATCCTCGACATGCAGGCGACCATCGTGATGCCGTCGGATGCGCCGCTCTCCAAGCGCGAGCGCACCAAATCCTACGGCGCCGAGGTCGTGCTGTACGATCGCGACCGCGACGATCGCGAGGCGATCGCGCGCAGCATCGCCGAGAAGCGCGGTGCGACGCTGGTCAGGCCCTACGATGATCCCTTCGTCATCGCAGGGCAGGGCACTGCAGGCCGCGAGATCGCCGAGGACATGGCAGCGCTCGGCATTGCGCCCGACATCGTGGTGGCGCCGGCTTCAGGCGGTGGCCTGATCGCGGGCGTCGCGACCGCAGTGAAGGCGCGCTACCCGCAGGCCCAGCTCGTCGTAGCCGAGCCCGAAGCATTCGACGATCACAAGCTCTCGCTTGCCGCAGGTCACCGCGAGGCGCATGCGCCCGCCGGGCGGACGATCTGCGACGCGCTGATGGCGCTGATCCCCGGCGAGATGACCTTCGCCATCAACGGCAAGCTGCTGTCGCGCGGCGTCACCGCCTCCGATGCGGAGGTCGGCGCGGCGGTGGCCTTCGCCTATCGCGAACTGAAGCTGGTGGTCGAGCCCGGCGGCGCCATTGGGCTCGCCGCGCTGCTCGCAGGTCGCCTCGATGTTGCCGGCAAGAACGTCGTCATCGTGCTCTCGGGCGGCAACGTCGATGCCGATTTGTTTGCCGAGCTCGTGGCCTGATTCTTCGTCGGTTGGAGTGAGCCGAAGGCCCTGTTCACCTCTCCCCGCTGGGGAGAGGTGAAAGCCGGGATTCATAGTTTACATGCGCGCTCCTGACATGGAGAGGGCGGAGCATCGGTGCTCCGCCCCTCGTCGTTGTTGCTGAGGTCAGCGGTGATCAGTGCATGAGGCTGACGCGGCGCTTCATGCCGGCGTTGGCCGGTGCCTGATTCATCGTCTGGGCATATCGCGGCTTGAACTTGGTGTTCGTCGCGCCGCCGCCCGTCCGGTTCGGCGTCGTATTGAGCTGCGGACGGTTGGTCTGCACCTGGGCGTTGTTCGGCGGATTGTTGTTCTGCTTGACGATACCGCTATTGCCGTTGCCGGTGCGGATCGGCTGGTTCTGGGTTTGGATGGCATTGGTCTTCACGTCGATATCTTTTGCGTCGACGTTCAAGCCGGCCTTGCCCACGGTGGTCACCGGCATGGTCACGATCTTGCCGACGGTGCCTTTGCTGGTCGTGCCGTTGGTCGGCGCGGGCAGGGTGACGATCTTTCCCGGGAGCTGCGACGGCGTGGTGTTCGGCTGGTTGTTGGAAGGCGGCGTGCCGATCTGGCCGCCGTTGGCCTGCTGGACAAGCGGGATGTACTTGGTCGGGCCGAGATTGCCGAGCTTCAGCGTCGGTGCGATGGTCTGCGGAGCGAGGAAATGCGTCGCCTGCATCAGCGGGATCTGCTTCGGCTCGATCTGGAGCTTCAATGCCGGCGTTGCATAGGCGCTGCTCGCATAACTGTCGTAGAAGTTCTTGTAGGCAAGCGGCGAGTTGGCAAGAACGGCCTTGTGCCAGGCTTCCGCCATCAAGAGGTTGGCGAGCAGCCTGCGGATGTGGTCGCACAGCGGGTCGTGCGGATACATCTCGATGAACTCCTGATAGTACTGCGGCTGGCCCTCGGAGAGCACGTAGTCGTAGGCTTGTCGCGCGGAGCGGCTTGGCAGGTTGGACGCCGTCTGCACGACCGGCGCCTTCACGGGCGCACGGTTGGCGGCGACCGCGGTGTCGCCGAAGAAATAGAAGTCAGACGTCAGCGACGAGCTTTCCCAGGGCGTCTGCTGGCCGTCTGTGGTGTGGTTCACCTCCAGCCGCACCCGCTTGAACAGCTGCTCGATCGGCACGTTCGGTTCACGCGCGACGTTCAGGAAGGCCTGGGTGTAGGGGCTGTGGCTGCCTCTGCCGTCCAGTGCTTCCGCACCGGGCGCGGTCGAATAGCCGACGATCGAGCCATTCGGCGCATCGACGATGGCAAGGCCCCGATTGGCATCGATCAGGGATGGGAACGGATTGTTGCGGCAGGCATCGAGAATGACGATGCGCATGCGGCTCGGGATCGTCTCCAGCGTCGACATCACATCGACCAGTCGCACCGAGTTGTTGACGAACTCGGTCGGGTTCGAGATCTTGGCGTCGACCGGCACGAGATAGTTCTCGCCGGCAAGCTGCACGCCGTGGCCGGCGTAGTAGACCATCGCCACGGTGTTGGGCCCGCGCGAGGCGACCTTGGCGGAAAAGTCCTGCACTACCCTGAGCATGTCGCTCTGGGTCAGGTCGGTCGCGGAAATCACCTCGAAGCCTGCCGAGTTGAGGAATTGCGCCATCGACTGTGCGTCATTGTCGGGATTCGCCAGTTGTGGAGCGTTCTGGTAGTTGGAATTGCCGATCACCAGCGCAACTCGCTGCTCCGGGCCTTGCAGCGCGCCAGGGGCGGCATTGCCCTGCTCGACGATTGCGGTCTGGGCGAGGGCGGGACTGCACGCGAAGCCGAACAGGCTCCCGAGCAGGCCCGCATACATCAGGAAAGATTTCAAACGGAACATGAGCGCGCTCCCTCGGGGCTAACCTCGATGTGAGATTGGTTGCGGGAAAGCTGGACTACGTTCAGGGGAGGGCACGCGATGTCGGTTACCCCGGACGCCGGATGTGATCTGGGTCACGCATGGAACCGGCCTTGGCTAAGGGAAGCTCCTGACGACCTCGATCGGGCCGACAATGGCGGCGTTGAATGCGTCAAGGTCGTCTGCGGGGATCCAGTACTCCAAATGGGAGCGACCGCCGGCTTCCCGGACGTCGTACCTGTCGATGTAGCTCCGCTTGATCCGAAATCGCGTCACGAAGCCTGCGCCACTCGCTGGGACATTCCAGTCACGCGCGATCTTGATCGCGTAGTCCTCAGTCAATACCGGGTAGAAAATTGGCTGGTCCGGCAGGCGCGGCGGGAAGGCACGCATTCCTGCTTGCTGGATCAGCTCAAGCTCCTTTGGTCCCACGGGACGCCACAGGGTCAGGGTGTCGTCGGCTACCATTGTTGCTGGATGCGTGTGCCCGCTACGAAAAGAACGCAATCTTTTCGGCCTGGGTCATGCGGCGGATCGGGGCCAGCGGATCGTTGGCGGGTGCGCTGGGCTTTTGCAGCATGCCGCTCGCAAGAATGGTTGCGCCGAGTGACGGCTCCGGCAGCGGCGAAGGCATGGGAAGGGGCGATGCCTGTAGGGTGGCCGTAGCCTGCAGAGAGATCTGGGCTTCGACCATTGCTGGACGCTCCATGATCGCGACGGCGGGCTCGAATGCCGCGACCGGTTCGGTTGCGATCGGCTCGGCCAAAGCTGGCTCTTGCAAGACCGGCTCCGGCAAGGGCGTCTCGGACGAGACTTGCTCGGCGGCGACGGGCGCCTCGACAGGGGCTGCAACTTCCGCAGGCTCGGCAATTGCCTCGTCGAACTCCGGATCGGGCGCGGCCATCTCCATCGCGATCCGCTCGAGAATGGCGTCGTCTTCCGCCTCGGCTGCGGCATCGAACGGAAGCTCGTCGGCGACCTCCGCAATGGCAGAAGGCTCGGCAGCGCTCGCGTCGACCGCTGCGCGGCGTTCGGCGAGCTCTGCCAGCTCGGGCTCGCCGGCAACGTCCATCGTCTCGTTGATGGCCATCTCCTCGGCGACATCGGCCGCGGCAGCACTGGCCTCGGGCTCCGCGACGGCAGCGACCTCCTGCGGCACCGCCGCTGCGGATGGCTCGCTTGCCGACATCGCCATCTCGGCGTCCGCCATCGCGACCATCTCGGGCGCCGGTGCAGGTGGGGCTTGAGTCGCTGCACTGTCCCCCGTTTCGACCCGCTCGATGTGGTCCCTGAGCAGATCGAAGGCGGCCTTGAGGTCGGTGCGGGGGTCGATGGTCGACGTCTGACCGCAGGCGGCCTCGATGGCCGCGAGCTGCGAATCAATCAGGTCGCAGATTCGCCCGTCGGCGCCAATCTCGCGCCAGCGCCAGGAGATCTCCTTGATGATGCGCACACCGCGGTTAATCGGCCCGAGGCTGGTCTCGATCAGGGTGGGATCGACGGCCGCAATCGCGATCGTCTCGGCCTCGCGGATGGCGCGGCGGATCGCTACGAGTGCCTCAGGCAGCCGATCCTCGACGACCGGTTGGCGCTGTGCTGCAAGGGTTTCCTCGATTTTTGCGACCGCATCGAGCACCATGCGCGTATCGGCGTTGCGGTTGCGCTTGGCGTATTCGCCGAGGAACCAGCGGCCGCGCGCGGTCTCCATGAAGGCCTCGCGGATCGCATCGTAGTCCTGCTCGTTCGGCTCGGCCGCGCGGGCAGACATAGGCGAGAGGGCGAATGCTTCAGTGGCCATGGCAATCTCGTCGCGCAAATCAGTGCGCGTTACAGTAACGATCACCACGATATCGTCCGAATCGCAATTGGTTTGATGCTGACCGAATCACAAATCCCCATCGCAGCAGCGCAGCGCAGGCGATTCGCCGTGCGCCTGGCGCTGTTCTACAGCGTTTCGTTCGCCGTCCTCGGCACGCATCTGCCCTTCTTCACGGTGTGGCTGAAGGCGGTCGGCATCGAGTCGGCCTGGATCGGAATCATCGGTGCCGTCCCTGCGGTGACGCGCTTCACCACATTGCCTTTCGTGACCGGCTTCGCCGAGCGGCGCCAGGCCGTGCGCGCGGCACTGATCCTGACCGCGTTCGCGTCGGCGATCGGTTTTGCGCTGGTCGGGACGCAGCATCAGCCGCTGCCAGTGCTGCTGCTCTATATCGCCACCTGCTGCTTCTGGACGCCGCTGCTGCCGCTGACGGATGCCTATGCGCTGCGCGGCGTTACCAGCTACAATCTCGACTATGGGCCGCTGCGGCTGTGGGGTTCGGTGGCCTTCATCGCCGGCGCGCTCGCCTGCGGGCTCCTGGTCGACCTGATCGCCGCGCGCGAACTGATCTGGATCATCGTCGCGCTTGCGGCGCTCACGGCCTACACCGGCCTTTCGCTCCAGCCGCTGGATGAGTCGCGACGAAAGAGCGCAGCCGCCCATGGCGGCAAGCGCCTGCTGCGCGATGCGAGCTTCCTCGCGATCGTCGTGTCGGCGGCGCTGATCCAGAGCAGCCATACCGCCTACTACACCTTCGCCTCGATCAACTGGCAGGCTCACGGGCTCGGCGGGCTGACCATCGCCGGCCTGTGGGCGCTCGGCGTGTTCGCGGAGATCATCGTCTTTGCGGTGTCGCCGCGGCTTTCGCTGCATCCCTCGCTGCTGGTGGTGATCGGCGGCGTGAGCGCAGTGGTGCGCTGGTCGATCACGGCGCAGGAGCCGCCGGTCGCAGTGCTCGCGCTCGTCCAACTCGGGCATGGATTGAGCTTCGGCCTTACCCAGGTCGGAGTCATGAACCTCCTGGTGCGTCACGTGCCCGCGCATCAGATGGCGCGCGGGCAGGGCTATTACGCGGCGACCAGCGGGCTGTTGAGCTCGACGACCTCGATCATGTCGGGTGCGATCTATGCGCGCTATGGCGAGGCGCTATACTACCTGATGGCCGCGATGGCCGGCACGGGGGCTATGCTGATGTGGACTGCTCGGCATCGCCTCTTCGCTCACCCCCAGAGCGAAGCGTCGGGCGGATAGATAAGGCTCTCGTCATAGCGCAAGCCGTGATCGCGATCCCTTGCCAAGAGCAGCGGCCCGTCGAGATCGACGAACCGCGCCTGCGGCGTCACCAGCATCGCGGGCGCCATCGACAGCGAGGTCGCGACCATGCAGCCGACCATGATCTCGAAACCCAGCGCCCGCGCCGCATCGGCCATCGCGAGCGCCTCGGTGAGGCCGCCGGTCTTGTCGAGCTTGATGTTGACGGCGTCGTAGCGCTCGCGCAGCGGCGCGAGCGAGGAGCGGTCATGCACGCTTTCGTCGGCGCAGACGGCGATCGACCGCTTGATGCGGGCCAGCGCCTCGTCCTGGCCGGCCGGCAGGGGCTGCTCCACCAGGGTGACACCGACCTCGGCGCAGGCGGAAAGGTTCCGCTCCAGGTTGGCCACCGTCCAGGCTTCGTTCGCGTCGACGATCAATTCCGATTCGGGAGCGGCCTTCCGCACCGCGACGATCCTTTCAGGGTCGCCTTCGCCGCCGAGCTTGATCTTCAGGAGCGGGCGGTGCGCGGCCTTCGCCGTCGCCTCCGCCATCGCCTCAGGGGCCCCCAGCGAGATTGTGTAGGCGGTGGTGCGTTCTACTGGAACCGGGCGGTCGAGCAGGTTCCAGGCCCGCAGGCCCGCCTCCTTGGCCTCCAGATCGATCAGGGCGCAATCCAGGGCATTGCGGGCCGCTCCCGGAGCCATCGCGGCCTGCAGGGCCCGTCGGTCCAGTCCGCCGCCGATCGCCTCCTGCATGGCCTGGATCGCGCCGAGCGTCGCCTCCGGGGTCTCCCCATAGCGCGCGTAGGGCACGCATTCCCCGCGTCCGGTCAGGCCGCCCCGGCTCACCTCCGCCACGACGGTCACGGCCTCGGTCTTGGCGCCCCGGCTGATTGTGAAGAGGCCTGCGATCGGGAAGCGCTCGATTCGCGCCACCAACATTGGAAGTTTGCTGGAAGTCATTTAGAACTCTGGCAATTTCTGAACCGGCTGGTTACCTGATGCAACTAACTATGGCTGGTTGGGGATACCTTCTTCAAGGTCAGGGCGCGTGCGCAACCATCTCTTCTCATCCGACCCCTTCGCCAGGGAGCGGACATCTTGAACGGCGATCCAAAGCTGGAGCGGATTGCCAAGGGCAACGCGCTGGCACTTTGCGCTACGGGAACATGGACCGCGAGCTTCGCGCCGGCCCTCGAGCGGATGGTGGCTGACGCCGAGAAGCTCGCCGGCAGCGGGCCGAACATCTTCATCGACGTCTCCGAAGTCGCCAAGCTCGACACCTTCGGCGCCTGGCTGATCGAGCGGCTGCGCCGCAGCCTGACGCAAGACGCAGTCGAGGCCCAGATCGCGGGGCTGTCGGCCAACTATTCGAGCCTCGTCGACGAGGTGCGGCGGGTCAAGGCGACGCCGGTCATCGAGACGGGCGCTATCACCATCACGGGCATGCTGGAGCAGATCGGCCGCGGGGTCGCCGGCCTCACCTCGACCGTGACCGATCTCGTCGACATGCTCGGTGCGGTGCTCGCAGCCAGCGGTCGCGTGCTGATCCGTCCGCGTTCCTTCCGCCTGACCTCGACCGTGCATCATCTCGAGCAGGTCTGCTGGCGCGCAGTGCCCATCATCGTGCTGATCACATTCCTGATCGGCTGCATCATCGCGCAGCAGGGCATCTTCCATTTCCGCAGGTTCGGCGCCGACATCTTCGTCGTCGACATGCTCGGCGTGCTGGTGCTGCGCGAGATCGGCGTGCTCTTGGTTGCGATCATGATCGCCGGACGTTCGGGCAGCGCCTACACCGCCGAGCTCGGCTCGATGAAGATGCGCGAGGAGATCGACGCGCTGCGCACCATGGGGTTCGATCCGATCGAGGTGCTGGTGCTGCCGCGCATGCTGGCGCTGGTGCTGGCGCTGCCGATCCTCGCCTTCCTCGGCGCGATGGCGGCGCTCTATGGCGGCGGGCTCGTCGCCTGGCTGTATGGCGGCGTCGATCCCGAAGCCTTCCTGCTGCGCTTGCGTGATGCGATCTCGATCGATCATTTCATCGTCGGCATGGTGAAGGCGCCGGTGATGGCTGCGGTGATCGGTATCGTCGCCTGCGTCGAAGGCCTCGCCGTGCAGGGCAGCGCGGAATCGCTGGGTCAGCACACCACCTCCTCGGTCGTGAAGGGCATCTTCTTCGTCATCGTCATGGATGGCGTATTCGCGATCTTCTTTGCATCGATCGGGATGTGATGATGGTAGGCGAAATTCAGGACCCCATCATCCGCGTCCGCGACATCACCGTGCAGTTCGGGTCGACGCGCGTCCTCGACGGGCTGAACCTCGACGTCAAGCGCGGCGAGATCCTCGGGTTCGTCGGCCCCTCCGGCGCAGGCAAGTCGGTGCTGACGCGCACCATCATCGGCCTCGTCTCGAAAGTTGCCGGCCGTATCGAAGTGTTCGGCGTGGATCTGGATTCGTCCAATAGCTCGCAGCGCCGCGGCGTCGAACGGCGCTGGGGTGTGCTGTTTCAGCAGGGGGCGCTGTTCTCCTCGCTGACGGTCCGGCAGAACATCCAGTTTCCGATGCGCGAATATCTGAAGGTCTCGCAGCGCCTGATGGACGAGATCACCATGGCCAAGCTCGCCATGGTGGGCCTGAAGCCGGAGGTCGCCGAGCGCTTCCCGTCGGAGCTGTCGGGCGGCATGGTCAAGCGTGTCGCGCTGGCCCGTGCGCTGGCGCTAGATCCCGAGCTCGTCTTCCTGGACGAGCCGACATCGGGCCTCGATCCGATCGGCGCCGGCGATTTCGACGAGCTGGTGAGGACGCTCCAGCGCACTTTGGGGCTGACCGTTTTCATGGTAACGCACGACCTCGACAGCCTCTATACAGCTTGCGACCGCATCGCCGTTTTAGGGAACGGTAAGATCATTGCTGCAGGGTCGATCGCCGACATGCAGGCCTCGCAGCACCCCTGGTTGAGGCAGTATTTCCATGGCAAGCGCGCCCGCGCGGTCATGAGCTGAATATCCGGAGCACTTCATGGAAACGCGGGCGAATTACGTGCTGATCGGGTCGTTCACGCTGGCGGTGATCGCCGCGGCTATCGGCTTCGTGCTGTGGTTCCAGTCGCTGCACACCACCAAGCAGCGCAGCCCTCTGCGCGTCGTGTTCGAGGGCCCGGCGGCGGGCCTGCGCAACGGCGGCAGCGTCAATTTCAACGGTATCAGGGTGGGCGAGGTGGTCTCGGTGAAGCTCGACAACCCGCGTCGGGTTGTCGCACTCGCCATGGTCGAGAACAACGCCCCGATCCGCAAGGACACCCTGGTCGGCCTCGAATTCCAGGGCCTGACCGGCGTCGCCGCAATCTCGCTGAAGGGCGGCGAGGAGGCGGCCCCCGCGCCGCCGCTCGACGAGGACGGCATCCCGACGCTGACCGCCGATCCCAACAAGCTCCAGGACGTCACGGAAGCGATCCGCGGCACGCTGCAGAACATCAACAAGCTCGTCGCCGACAACCAGGAGTCGGTGAAGAAATCGCTGAAGAATCTCGAGACGTTCACCAACTCGCTCGCGCGCAACTCCGAGCGTATTGACGCGGTCATGGGCAAGGTCGACGGCGTGATGCTGAAGGCCGACAGTCTCATGCTCGGCCTCAACACGCTGGCTGGCGGCAAGGACGGCGGCGAGCTGTTCCAGGCGGTGAAGTCGATCCGCGAGCTCGCCGATGATTTCGACAAGCGCTCCGGCGCGTTGATGTCCGACGGCCGCCGCACCCTCGGCGATATCAGCCGCGCCGTGAACAACTTCGACCGCAACCCGACCCGCGTCCTGTTCGGCGCCAGCAACAGCAGCGCGCAACAGGCTCCGCCGCCGGCCGAGCCGCCGAAGCCCGCGCCCGCGCCCGCGAACGAGCGCAAGCGGCAGTAGCGGCACAGTGCTTCCCGGACGTCGTCCTGGCGAACGCCAGTACGACATCGAATGTGTGGTGGATCGTTGTCCTCAATGAGGGCTCAAACAAAAACGGAGGCCGTGAGGCCTCCGTTTTCATTTCGCTATTCGAAGAGCCTTGCCGTTTATCCCAGCCGTCCTGCCGCATGCGCGAGCAGGGTGTAGACCAGGCCCGTCTCCGAGGTCAGGTGGCTGCGCAGCTCCTGCGGGCTGCGGCCGTCGCGGGCGACTTCGTCGAGCAGGCGTTCGAACTCGGCGATGTAGCGGTCGACCGTGCCCTTGAAGTTGCGGTCGGCGCGATACTTGCGGGCGACCTCGTCAAAGGCCTTCTGGCCGGCGGGCGTGTAGAGGCGCTTGGTGAAGGCCTTGTTCTCGCCACGCTGGTAGCGGTCCCACATCTCGGCCGCGAGGTTGCGGTCCATCAGCCGGCCGATGTCGAGCGACAGCGACTCCAGCGGATTGCTGTTGCCTTGCGGGGCCTGCGCCGGCGGCGGCTGCGGCGGGCGGCCGCGCGGTGCCTCTCGGCCCGCCGGAGCTGCCGGGCCGGTATCGGCGCGGTTCAAGAGGTCCGACAGCCAGCCGTCGCGGCTCTGGTCGTTGCCGGCCGGTGCGACCGGCGGGGCCTCGGTGCGGCGCGAGGCCGGCACGCCGAGATCCGGCGGCGGCAAGGTCGACGCGCTGCCGGTGTCACGCATGCGCGTTTCGGTGCCGCGGCTGACGGCGGTCGCCAGCATCGGTTCTTCCTGACGCGCAACCGAGGCGCGGCCCGCGGTCGTGACGTCGAGGCCACGGCCGTGCTGGGCGACAATGCGGTTGAGCTCGGCGAGGGCCTCGATCTGGTCGACGATCACCTTGCGCATCTGCGCGGTGCTCTCGGCGGCCTCCTGCGGCATCTCGAGCACGCCGCGGCGCAGCTCGTTGCGGGTGGCCTCCAGCTCGTTGTGCATCTCGAACGCCATCTGCTTCATGCTGGCGACGAGGTTGCCGAACTTCTCGGCCGACTGCTTGAACATCGTGTCCGCCTCGTCGGTGGTCTGGCGATAGATGTCGTGCATGGCGTCGATGGTCTGGCGGTGCTCCTCTTCGGAAGCCGCGCGCACCGCCTCGAACTGCCGGGTGATCGCGGCAGATCCCGCGCCGGCGGTTTCCGCGACGACGCGCGCGATGTCGCGGGCGCGCTCCTCGGCCGCGGCAAGCGATTCATCGAGCAGGCCGGTGAAGCGCGACAGCCGCTGGTCGAGATCGGCGGTGCGCAGGTCGATCGTGGTGACCAGCGATTCCAGCGCCTGCTTGCGCTCGGCGAGCGAGGCGGTGGTGTTCTTGTTGCTCTGCTCGACGACGGCTGCGGCATCGACGAGCGCCTTGCCGTGCGCGTCGAACTGGGTCGAGAGCTCGCCGAGGTCGACCAGCGCCTTCGTGGTCTTGGTGTTGAAGACGTTGAGCTGCTCTTCGAGGTTCTGCGTCGCAGCGCCATTGCGCGCGGTGACGTCGTTCATTGCCGAGACGAAGTCGGCAACGCGGGTCACCAATGCACGCTCGAGCGAGTTGAGGTTGTCGTGGGCTCCGGTCAGCACCTCCTGGAGGAGGATGTTGCCTTCGCGCAGGCGCTCGAACAGGGCGACGGTATCGGTGCGCAGGATCTTGCTGGTCTCCTGCATCTCGGTGACCGCCGCGATCGAGACCTGGCGCGACTGGTCGATCGCCGCGCGCGAGGCCTGCTCGAGGTCCCTGAGCGACTTGTTAACCGCGCCGGTCGCGACTTCGCTGGCCGCGTTGATGGTGCGTGCGACCTCGTTGCCGTTGCCCGACATCGACTGCGAGAACGCCTGGCCGCGCGTCTCGATCGACTTCAGCGCGTCGGAAGTGACGCGGTCGATGTCGAGCGTGAGCTGGCTGGTCTTCGAGCCGATCGCGTCCACCAGCGTGCCGCGCTTGGCGTCGATCAGGTTCGACAGGCGGTCGGCCTGCTGCTGCACATAGGTGACGATCTCGTCGGTCTTGGCCGTCATGGCCTGGCCGAACGAGCCGCTGGCGGCGAGCACCGAGCGCTCGACGTCTGCCGAGCTCGACTTGACCCGCGAGCTCGCCTCGTTCGAGGCTGATATCAGCGCGTTCTGCGCGTTGAGCGCGCTGGTCTGGATGTCGTTGGTGGCGTTCGAGGTTGCCGTGCCGAGCGCCCGCTCGATGTCGGTCGAGATCGCGCGGATCTGGCTTGCCGCATCAGCCGACGTTGCGGTCAGCGAGGATTGCGCCTCGCGTGCGCTGTTGAGGATCGCCGACGCGGTATCGGCGCCGACCGCGGTGAGCGTCCGCTCGATGTCTGAAGACAGCGACTTGATCTGGCTTGCCGCTTCCGAAGTGGCGGTGACGAGCGATCCTTGCGCGTCGCGGACGCCGACCGTGAGCGCCTCGATGGTGGCGCCGCCGGCCATGGCCAGCGAACGCTGCATCTCTGCGGCGAGCGATTTGACCTGGCCGGTCTGCTCGGCCGAGACCGCGAGCAGGGTGCTCTGCGCGTCACGGGCGCTGGTCGTGATCGTCTCCGCGGTCGACTGGCCTGCCTGCGACAGCGAGCGCTGCACTTCGGCGGCAAGCGACTTCACCTGGCTCGCCGCATCCGAGGACGCAGTGACGAGGGTGTTCTGCGCCTCGCGCGCGCCGGCCGTGATCGTCTCGGCCGTCGAGGTGCCGGCCATCGAGAGCGAGCGCTGCACGTCGGAGGACAGCGCCTTGATCTGGTTCGACGTCTCGGTCGAGGCCGCGATCAGCGTGCTCTGTGCGTCGCGCGCGCCGGCGGTGATGGCTTCGGCCGTCGTGCTGCCCGCCAGCGACAGCGAGCGCTGCACGTCGGCCGTGAGCGTCTTGACGTGGTTGGCGGCATCGGAGGAGGCGGTGATGAGGGACGTCTGCACCTCGCGTGCGCCGGCCAGGATCGAGGCCGCGGTGGCCGAGCCGGCCGCCGACAGGGTGCGCTCGACGTCAGCCGACAGGGACTTGATCTGGTTGGAGGCTTCGCCCGATGCGGACACCAGGGTCGACTGCGCCTCGCGGGCGCTGGTCAGGATCGAGTTCGCAGCACCCGTGCCGACGGCGGTCAGCGCGCGCTCGACCTCGGACGAGGTCAGCTTGAGCTGCGCATTGACGTCGGACGAGGTCGCCTTGAGCTGAGCGTTGACGTCGGACGATACGGTCATCAGCGACTGCTGGGCCGTCCGGGCGCCGGTCTGGATGGTCTCGCTGGTGTTGACCACGAGGTTGGTCAGCGAGCGTTCGGCGTCCTCGACATGCGAACGGATGGTGGTGGAGATCATCTCCGCGCGCGACATCAGGTCGTCGCTGGCCTGGCGTCCGCTGCTCTCGATGCGGCCGGCCACGGCTTCGACCCGCGAGCCGAGCAGGTCCTCGAACTGCGCAACGCGCACGTCGATGTCGTTGGCGACCGAGCCGACCTTGGTCTCGATAGCCTGGTGGATTTCCTGGAAGCGCGCGGCGACCGTGCTGGCGAGAAGCGAGCTGCGGCCATCGATCGTCTCGGTCACCCCGCTGATGCGGCGGTCGACGGCTTCGATCGCCTGCGCGGTGCCGTCGGACAGGGTCGAGGTCAGCAGCGTCAGCCGCGAGTCGACCGACTGCACCGCCTGCGCCGCCGTGTTGGTCAGCGAGAGCGTGAGGTCGGTGAAGCGCGTATCCATCGATTGCAGCGCGTGCGCCGCGCCGCCCGTCAGCGACGTGGTCAGGTGCGTCAGGCGGGCGTCGATCGACTGGATCGCCTGGGTCGCGCCGTCGGTCAGCGATGCCGTGAGGTGAGTGAGGCGCGAGTCGATCGACTGGATCGCCTGCGATGCACCATCGGTCAAGGACGTCGAGAGCGCGCCGAGGCGGTTGTCGATCGTCTCGGTGACGGACTTCGAGCGCGTGTCGAACGACTGCTCCAGCGCGACGACCCGGCCGCCGAGCTGATCGTCGAAGGTCTTGATATGGCCTTGGATCACACCGTCGAAGTTGGCGAGCTTGCTGTTGAGCGAGCCGTCAAGATTGGTGACGCGCTCGCCGAGCGTGGTTTCGAACTGCACCAGGCGCTGGTCGAGCGCCGCGGTGATCTCGCCGCCGTTCGAGGTGAGGCGGGTGTCGAAATTGTCGACATAGTTCTTCAATGTCTCGGCAATGTCGGCCGTACGCTGGCCCATCCGCTCGACGATGTCGCCGCCGAAGGTCTTCACCGTGCGGTCGAACTCGGAGATGTGGCGGGTGATCAACGCGCCCAGCGTGCCGGAGTCGCGGGCGAACCTCTCCACGAGGTCGGCGCCCTGGTTTTTCACCAGCTCGTCGAATGCGCTCATCTGCAACGACAGGGAGTCGTGCGCAGTCTCGGTCTGGCTCACGACCTTGGCGACCAGCGTGTTGACGGTGGCATCGAGCGCATCGCTCGCCTTGTCGCCGCTCGTCATGATGTGGCCGGCGAGGCGGTTGCCGGCGTCGTCGATCTTGGCGGACAGGTCGTTGGAGCGCAGCTCGAGCTCGAGCAGGAGCGAGTCGGAGGAGTTCTTCAGGGAGTCGTGGACCTGCTCGGTACGCTCGGAGATGCCGTCGACGATCGCGGACGAACGCTGCTCGAATTCACCGGTGATGCGATCGATGCGCTCGTTGAGCATCTCGTGGACGCGGTCGGCGAGGTCGACGAACTCGTCGTGGACGTGACCGGTCTTGAAGTTGAGGCTGGTGGTCAGCCGCTCGCTGGCGTCGAGCACCGCGCGCGTGGTCTCGTTGCTGGCTTCCTCGAGGCGGTCGAGCAGGTCGCCGCCGCGCTCGCCGAGCGCGAGGATCATGTTGTCGCCGGCGTTGCTCAGCGCCTGCGTGATGTGGGCGCCGCGCTCTTCCAGGGCGCCGGTGATGGATTTTGCGACCTCGTCGACGCGCGAGGCGATCGCGTCCGAGATCAGTGCGATGTCGTGGCGCAGGTCGATCTGCACGCCGGAGATGGCGCTGCGGACCTGCTCGGCCTGGCCGACCAGGTTGTCGCGCTGATGCGCGATGTCCTGGAGCAGGGCGCGGATGCGAACTTCGTTGTCGCTATAGGCGCGCTCGAGGGCGGCGACTTCGTTCGCGACCAGTGTCTCCAGCTCGCCGGCGCGCGCGATCGCGCGCTCGATACCGTCGCCCATCGCCGCGACCTCGCGGCGGATGGCCTGGCCGACGGTGACCATCGAATCGGAGGCCGAACCTTCCGGCTCGGAGAAGCGGATCGCGACCTGCGCCATGGCCTGCGCGATCATGCGCATTTCCTGGCCGCGCCAGACAAGGCTCGCGAGGAAGTAGAACAGCATGATGGGCGCAAAGAACATCGCGACCAGGCCCGCGATCACCAGCACGCCGCCGCTCTGGCCCATCGCCGCATGGATCGAGGGCAGGAAGCCGACGGTCAGCGCGGCGCAGGCCGCAAGCCAGATGCCGGCGAAGACGGTTGCGAAGGTGTAGACGCTGCGGGCAGGGCGGCCCTTCTGAAGCGCCTGCAGGAGCTGGCCGATGGTCTCGCGGTCGTCATTGGCGGCCCGGCGGGGCGTGCGCGGCTCCTCGATCGGGTCGAACACCGGACGCTCGGTCGCGGCGGAGCGCGCCTCGAAGGTCGGCTCGTCGAACGCGGGGGGCGCCGGCGGCATCGGAGGCACATTCTCGGTGCGCACGGCAGAGGCGCGGCTGGTATCAGCGGCCGTATCGCTAATGTTCAGGGCTTCCTGGATAGCAGAAAGCGCGACTTCCGTGGGGTCTTTGACCTTCTTGGGAGTGTTCGCCATGTTCAGTCTGAGCCCTCGTTACTTGTACACGTCCCCGCGAGGCCTGCGTGTTCCGCAAGCCCACAGACCGGTTCATGCCGCTTGCGCGGATCCAATCGCCGTCTTCCACCCCGGACGGCTTGTCCGCCAATTTCCGCAACATCCTATTGGCAGAGCGCAGCGAATGAAATGGTCGCGATTAAGACAATCTTAATCATCGTTAACAGGATCGGGCCGTAAGGCCTTAGCAATAAATGAATTTCCCCACGGAACTTAGTCGATTGCGGCAACTTTTCGTCAATATGCGGGCGGAATTGGGTAAAACAGGTCTAACGTTCCATTAACCATTTCCGTGGTTGGGTGGGTGCGAAAGCTTCGCCGCCGGACTGGCGCGTTGCCAGTAATGCCGGGGCCCGCACATGACGCCAGATCTGCAACGGATGGACTGGATGCCCTCGCCGCCGCTTGCTCCGCTCGACCCCCTCGATCTCGACCATCTCGCGCGCATGACCCTCGGGGATGCCACGCTGGAATCCGAGGTGCTCGCGATGTTCGCGGAGCAGTCGAGCCGGCTGATCTCGGCGATGGCGGCGCTTCCCGCAGACGCATCCGCGCTGGCGCACAAGCTGAAGGGCTCGGCGCGCGGGATCGGCGCCTTTGCGGTGGCGGATGCCGCCGCTGAGCTCGAATGCGCGATCCGGACCGGCGACAACCCGACCCGCGCCTTCGCCGTGCTGAAGGAGGCGGTCGCAGAGGCCCGCGAAGCGATCGAGGCGATCCTGCGCCGCGCCTGAGCGCAATCCCAGGATTTTGCAAAGCCCAGTTCTGAGGTGATCAGAACCGGGCTCAAGCCTCTTGTTCTGACGCGTTTTCTTCAGGCGAACCGGGCTTCACTTCGCTCGAAAACGCTATGGCGCGGTGCCAAGCGACCCGTTATAGGACAGCGCGGACCCTCCCTCATTCCCAAGACTCCGGCAGCACGAGCACACATGGCCAAAATCCACTATGTCGATCACAAGGGCGAAACCCGCACGGTAGACGTCGAGAACGGCGCGACCGTGATGGAAGGCGCCATCCGCAACGCCATTCCCGGGATCGAGGCCGAATGCGGCGGCGCCTGCGCCTGCGCGACCTGCCACGTCTATGTCGACGAAGCCTGGCGCGAAAAGGTCGGCAGCCCGACGCCGATGGAAGAGGACATGCTCGACTTCGGCTTCGACGTGCGCCCGAACTCGCGCCTGTCCTGCCAGATCAAGGTGTCCGACGAGCTCGACGGGCTGGTGGTGTCGACGCCGGAACGTCAGGCCTGACGGCATCCTGGCGGCGCATCATCTCTTCGGAAAACCGCTGCACACTTTGCGCTAACGCGGCCCTCCGGGTCCGGATCATGCGCTGCTAGAGCTTCGGCAACGCGACCTCGATGCCGCGCTTGTGCCAGGGTCTGAGCTTCTCGATGACCTCGGCGGTGAGAGGGGTCGGTCGCCGCGAGGCCTCGTCGATGAGGACGCCGACCGACATCGCGGAGGCAATGCATGTGCCTTCGCAGAACACGACCTGCTCGAAGGTCACCGACGTCCGTCCCAGTTTCACGACGCCGAGCCCAAGCTCGATCGTGCCCGGCCAGTGCAGCTCGGCGCGGAAATGGATGTCGAGCCGCACCATGATCCAGGCGAGCCCCGACGGTGTCAGCCCGATCTTCGGGTCCTTCATCAGCGTGACGCGGCCGGTCTCGAAATAGGTGGCGTATACCGCGTTGTTGACGTGCTGGTTGGGATCGAGATCGCCGAAGCGCACATTGTCGCTGAGGCGATAGGGGAAATCCGCAAGTCGCGGCGCTGAATCCAGGCGGCTTGGTGCATTCACCGGTTGATCTCCGTCATATCCTGCGCCGTTACAGCTCAGTTATCCTGCCCCGGCAAGTAGCCCTGCCGGCAGGCGGCCAATGCTTTTATGCCTTCCCTGGGCCGTTCCTGTTGGCTAGACAGGAACTGCCCTTTCCGTTGCCTGCCGGGCGCCGTCCAACCGATAACGACCGATAAAGAGACGACATGAGCGACGCGATCAAAACCGATGTGCTGATTATTGGCGCCGGCCCTTGCGGTCTGTTCGCCGCCTTCGAGCTTGGCCTTCTCGACATGAAGGCGCATTTCGTCGACATCCTCGACAAGGTCGGCGGCCAGTGCGCCGAGCTCTATCCGGAGAAGCCGATCTACGACATTCCCGGCATTCCACACATCTCGGGGCAGGGCCTCACCGAGGCGCTGATGGAACAGATCAAGCCGTTCCATCCGACCTTCCACCTCGGCGAGATGGTCGAGAAGGTGGAGAAGATCGGCGATCCCGCGTTCCGCGTCACCACCGATGCCGGCAAGGTGTTCGAATGCAAGGTGGTGGTGATCGCCGCCGGCGGCGGCTCGTTCCAGCCCAAGCGTCCGCCGGTGCCCGGGATCGAGGCCTATGAAGGCACGTCGGTGCACTACTCCGTGCGCAAGATGGAGCAGTTTCGCGACAAGGAGATCTTGATCGTCGGCGGCGGTGATTCCGCACTCGACTGGACACTCAATCTGCACCCGCTCGCCAAGCGCATCACGCTTTTGCACCGTCGCGATGAATTCCGTGCCGCGCCTCACAGCGTCGAGCAGATGCGTGCGCTGGTCGCGGGCGGCAAGATGGATCTGAGACTCGGCCAGGTCACTGCGCTCTCGGGTAGCGACGGCAAGCTCGCCGGCGCCACGATCAAGGGGAACGACAACAGTGTCACCGAGATCGCCTGCGACACTATGCTGCCGTTCTTCGGGCTCACCATGAAGCTTGGCCCGGTTGCGAACTGGGGCATCGCGCTGGAGAACAATCTGGTGCCGGTCGAGACATCCGCGTTCGAGACCAACGTGCCCGGCATCTTCGCGATCGGCGACATCAATACCTATCCGGGCAAGATCAAGCTGATCCTGTGCGGTTTCCACGAGGGCGCGCTGATGGCGCAAAAAGCCCATCGTTACGTCTATCCGGAGAAGCGGCTGGTGTTCCAGTACACGACGTCTTCGTCCAGCCTGCAAAAGAAGCTCGGAGTCAACTGATCCGAGCCGTAACGAGGAGGGACGTGCCATGTTTCTGGTGCTGGAACCCTTCGCGAAATAGCCTTAGTCTGCGGCCATTCCAGTCGTGGGTTAGCCAGGTGATCATAATGCGGAATATCTTTTCCAGCTTCCGACTGCTCTCGCTCGTCGCGCTCGGTCTCGCGCTGTCGCCGGCGATGTCGCAGCCCGTTGCAGCGCAGGCCCAGCAGCCAACGGCTGCGGGCCTCTGGCAGAAGATCGAGGACGGCAAGCAGGTCGGATGGTTTCTCTTCATCGACCACAATGGCGTCTTTGAAGGCGTGATCGCGAAGACCTTCCCGCGTCCGGGCGATGATCCCAACGAGGCCTGCACCAAATGCACGGATGATCGCAAGAACGCACCGGTGCTCGGCCTGTCCTTCGTGCGCGACATGAAGCGCGAGGGTCTGAAGTACGAAGGCGGCAACGTGCTCAATCCGCGCGACGGCAACATCTGGAAGGCCAACATGAAGGTCAGCCCGGATGGTCAGACCCTCACCTTGCGCGGCTATCTCGGCATCTCGCTGCTCGGCAAGGACGAGAGTTGGACGCGACTGCCCGACACCTACATCGCGCAGGTCGATCCCGCGATCGTGGCAAAATATCTCCCTGCACAAGCCGCTGCCGCCAAGCCGCCCGCGCCTGCCGCGAAGAAGGGCGGCGCGATGATGGCGCCGATGAAGCAGTAGAGCGCGGCGTCGCCGCGCAGTCTTATCGATTCATAACGGACCTCTCGGAGTACTGGATCGCCCGATCAAGTCGGGCCATGACACCGAGGGTATGACACGCTCGCGCCCCAACCTCGTTATTGCTTCGCTGCGTTAGTAATGACGGCGGAGGGTCCGCCATCTCCATCTTCCAACCGACATCTCCAGTCGCAGACATGCAGGCGCGTTCTCGCGGCCTGGTCGCGTGATGGGAATGCGGTCCTGTTTGACTGCAGGCGTATGAGTCCAAAGACGCATGCCGCCCGTGTCCCCAACAGTAGTTCCCCGGAATGCGCTTTGGCGCCGGTTTTGCATAGTGGTCGGGAAAGCTGCTGGGGGAGCGAATCGCTATTTCTCCACGTCTGCGCGGTTCGCAGCGGACGAATAGTGGCGCTTGCGCCCCGCGGCGGACACCGACCCGCGGAGACGAAGGAATGTTTGCAAGACATTGTGCCGCACTCGTGCTTGGCGTGATCGTGCTGGCCCCGTCGGCGTTCGCGCGCGACGACGGGCGCTATTCCCATTCACCGCTCAAGCCCTGGTTCGAGAGCCTGCACAGCCAATACGGGCAATGCTGTTCGGATGCCGACGGCTACGTCATCGCCGACGTCGATTGGGAATCCGACAACGGCCATTACCGCGTGCACATCGACGACGAATGGGTCACGGTGCCTGACGGGGCCGTCATCACCGAGCCGAACAAGATCGGGCGGACGATGGTGTGGAAGCACTATGTCGACGGCCATCCGCGTGTGCGCTGCTTCATGCCGGGCAGCATGACCTGAACGTACACGCGACGGGTTTCTGTTTGGTTGCCATCGCGCATCCGCGCTAGAACCGCAATCTCACGCTGCCGAGCAGCACTGTGTGGTCGTGCAACGCGCGCCGATTGATATCGGCGCGCGTATGCGTGGAAGTGAAGGTGGCGTGATGTGCGACGATATCGTCGTCTAACGCTGCTCGCTCGTCGTTGTCGCGCTCGCGACCACCCTGACGTGCGGCGACAGCACCGCGATCTGCGCGGGCGAGGCGGGCATGCCTTCGATGGTCAGCGTCGGAGTGGCCGCCTGCTCCTGAACGTTGACGGCGCCGAGCAGCTGGACCTGCGTCGCCGAAATCGGAAATGACTTCACTTCGTAAGAGGGAAGCTCGCCGGCAAATGCGCCGGCAGTGCTGGCAATCATTGCGCCTGCAACGGCCATCATCGAAAAAATCCGCATCTCAATTCTCCTTGGGAAGATCAGCAATCGGAGGATTGGTCGCGAGAACGCCATAACAGGTTCGCGAATCTGGGAAACGCGAGCACCGATATTTGGTTGCGAGACATGAAGCGCGACGAAGCAATTCGGAAACGCGCCGCTGTTGTGTTTCAGGACTGTTTCGCGGAAGTCTCGTCGCATGCGACGAGGTACCGGTCGGCGAGAGCAATTACACACGCCCGGAATGGCCTCTCATCGCGTGGTACCGCAGTCGCGTCTCGCGCGTTGTCGACTGTCAACGTGGGAGAGGAGAATGGCCGTCGAGACCGAACTGAAGTTCCGCGTGCCCGTGCGCCATTACAAGGCGCTGGCGAATGGGCGCATGGCTGGCGGCAAGATCGGGCCACGATCCGAGAACGATCTGGTGTCGACCTACTTCGATACCAGAAAACACAAGCTGAAACGGAATGGCCTCACGCTTCGCGTGCGCGATGATGGTGACAAGTACGTCCAGACGGTCAAATCGGCCAACGGTGCGCAGTTCGGCCGCGGCGAATGGGAGGCGGAGATCAAGAACAGTGCTCCGAATCTCGGCAAGACGCAGGGCACCCCGCTGGAGTCGTTTGCATCGGGGAAGTTGCGTCGCAAGCTGAAGCCCGTGTTCGAGACATCGGTGCACCGCATCACGTTGCCACTTCGTACCAGGAGAAGTGAGATCGAGCTCGCCATCGATCGCGGGCGTATCGTCGCAGGGCAGCGCTCCAGTCCGGTCGAGGAGCTTGAACTGGAACTCAAGAGCGGCCGGCTCGTCGATCTGTTCCGCGTTGCAAGGTCGATCGAGCGGAGGTCGCAAGCCGAGCTCGATCTGCGATCGAAATCGGACCGCGGCTATGCCCTTGCGCGCGGCGAGGAGCATTCCGTCCTGTCCGCCGAAAGTATCGCCTTGAACGCCGAGCTGAGAGCGGGTGACGCCTTCCGGACCATCGGTCGCGCGGCGGCTCGCCATTTCTCGTGCAATGCCGACGCTGTCCGCAATGGCGACCCGGAAGGAATCCACCAGATGCGGGTGGGATTGCGACGCCTGCGCGCGGCGATCTCGTTGTTCTCGCAGATCCTGTCCGGGACGAGCACGAACAGGATCAAGCAAGAATTGAAGTGGCTCACCAATGAACTCGCGCCTGCACGCGAGCTCGATGTCTTCGTGACGGAGAATATCGAGCCTGCCACGCGCGAGCTGTTGCTGCGCAGGGGCGGCAGCGCCATCAAGAGGGAGTTCGGTGCCAGGCGCGAACGCGCCTTCGCGCGCGCAAAGGAGGCGGTCAACGCGCCGCGCTATCGCTCCCTGCTGATCGATACGCTGCAATGGATCGAAGCCGATCAAACGATTGCGACTGAAGATGCGAAGACGCCGATCTGCAAATTTGCCGGCAGACTGCTGAATCGTCGCATCAAGAAGCTGCGCAAGCGGGGACGGCATCTCGACGAGATGTCGGCGCGCGAACGGCACAAGTTGCGCATCAGTGCCAAGAAGATCAGATATGCGCTCGAGTTCTTTGAAAGTCTTTTTCAGTCCAGGCGTGAACGAAAACGGATGGCAGAGCAGTCGCAACATCTGAAGAAAATTCAGAACGCGCTTGGCTCGCTCAACGATTTTGTCGCGCATCGCGACATGGCTGTCGATGCAGCGCTCAAGACACATGCGCCGCGCCATGAAGGGCGTGCGCGTGCATTTGCCTCGGGCGTGGTCCTCGGCCGGGAAGACCAGGCGGTCAAGCCATTGGTGAAAATTGCGGAAAAGGCGGTGCGAGGGTTGGAAGTGATGTGAGCCGCGAGCCCGTGTTTCAGAATCGTTCCGTGGCGCAAATCAGGCATCGGTTGGTGCGGATGTTGTGACCGAAATGCATCGCCTTGCGGTAAAGCGCTTTCGATTTCGCGGCAATCCCATCGAACGTCGCAGCAGCCCGAGCGCCGAGCGGCCGTGACCGGCTAGATTCCGCTGCACCTGCGTCGGAAATGAAGGGATCGTCCGTGAAGAGAATGCTGTTCGCCGTGGTCGCGATGGTTGCCGGTGGCGCAGCGACCGCCGTCGCGGCCGATCTTTCGCAGCCGACTTATGTCAAGGCGCCGCGGCTCGAGAGCACGCTCTACGACTGGACCGGGTTCTATCTCGGCATCAATGCCGGCCATGGTGTCGGCCGCAACCTCACGAGCGTCGGATTTCCCGGCACGATCTTCAACGAGACAAATCGCCTGGCGCCGCAAGGCGCGGTGGGCGGCGGGCAGGCAGGCTACAACTGGCAGACGGGAGATTTCGGGCTCGGCAACGTCGTTCTCGGCGTCGAGACCGACATCCAGGCGGCGGACCTGACGGATAATCGCGGCTGCGGCATCTTCTCGCTCGCGGCGTGCAGCACCGACGGTCTGAATTACAGGCAGCGGCTCGGCTGGTTCGGCACGGTACGCGGCCGCATCGGTCTCGCCAATGGACCGGTGCTGAGCTACGTGACCGGCGGCCTCGCCTATGGCGGCGTGCGGACCAGCATCACCGAGATCCCCGACAGCTTCGCGACCAGCGAGGTGCGTACGGGCTGGACGATCGGCAGCGGCGTCGAGGCTGCGCTCGCCGGCAACTGGACCGGCAAGATCGAATATCTCTATCTCAACCTCGGCACCCAGACGGGCGCTGGCAGCCTGCTCGCGACGCCCGCCAGCTTCTCATCCGATCTGCACGAGCACGTCTTCCGGGTCGGCCTGAACTATAGGGTCGGCGGCACGCCTTATCGCGAGCAGCCGGTGGCGAACTGGACTGGCCTCTATCTCGGCGGCAATGCAGGTTCGGCGATTGCGCGCAATGCCAGCACCTATGGCGTCGCCGGCACAACCGATCCCGGACGCCACGATCTGAGCCCGAAAGGCTTCATCGGCGGCGGACAGATCGGCTACAATTGGCAGGCGGCTAATTGGGTGTTCGGCCTCGAGGCCGACATCCAGGGTTCGAGCCAGCGCGACAATGAGGTGTGCCTGTTGTGGTGCGGGCCGCCGATCGGCTTCGATCTCACCATCGATCAGCGGATGAGCTGGTTCGGCACTGCGCGGGCGCGCGTCGGCTATTCGGTCGGCTCGACGCTGTTCTACCTGACCGGCGGTGCCGCCTACGGCAACGTCAGGACGACTCTGGTCGACACCAACAATTTCGGCCTGTTCGTCGCCCAGCAGGTCTCGGCCACGCACACCAAAAGCGGCTATGCCGTTGGCGGCGGCGTGGAATCGCCGGTCAACCTGCTCGGCCTGTTTGGACCGAACTGGACCGCGAAGACGGAATATCTGTTCGTGGATCTCGGCAGCGTGACCGACCTGCACACCACTCTCTTCGGCGCGACGTTTGCCCACACCAGCCAGCTCCAGGAGCACATCTTCCGCTCCGGGCTGAACTATCACTTCAACACGCCGGTGGTGGCGAAATACTGAGGCGAGGCCGTCGCGCATCCTGGCTGCGCTCCGAAGAGGGCACGGTCGCGAGCCGATCACGCGCCGAGTTTGGATTCGCGTACCGTCGCGTCCGGCCTCTGGCGCAAATCCGGATTGAGCGCGAGCCCGAGGCCGGGACCGCGCGGCGCTGACACCATGCCGTTGCGGACGACGGGAAGCTCAGTCACGAGATCGCGATACCAGGTGGACAGCGTCGCGCGTACGACCTCCTGGAAGATCGCGGTTGGCGCATGGAGGGCGAGATGCAGGCCCGCCATCAGCGCAACCGGGCCGGTGCAATCGTGCGGCGCGACCGGCTTGCTGTAGGCCTCCGCAAGGGCTGCGATCTTGCGCGCTTCGCTGAGGCCACCGCACCAGGCGATGTCGAGCATCACGACGTCGAGCGCTTCTGCCGCAAGCAGATTGCGGAAGCTTGCAGCGCCCGCAAGCGTCTCGCTGCCGCATATCGGCGTCTTTACCCGGCGCCTGAGATCGGCGAGGCCTTGTGCGTCGTCCATTTTGTTGAGGGGATCCTCGACCCAGAATACACCGTAATCTTCGAGCGCGCGGCAGATGCGTTCGGCGGTGTGGGCACCCCACAGGCTGTGCAGCTCGCACATGATGTCGATGCGGTCGCCGACGGCAGCGCGGATCTTGCGGAACGGCTCGAGGCCGGTCTTGAGATCGGTCAGCGTGATCGAGTGGCCACCATTGGCGGCGAAGGGATCGAATGGCCAGATCTTCATCGCGCCGTAGCCTTCGCTCACGAGGCTCTCGGCGAGCGCGCCGGCGTCGCGCATGAAGGCAATCTGGTCGTCATAGGGGCCGAGTGCGGCATCGTCAGCGCCGATCTCGCGACGCTTCGCACCCTTGGTATTGTAGGCATAACCCGCGCAGGTGTTGTAGGCGCGAATCTCCAGCCGGCTCGCGCCGCCGAGCGCTTCGTGCACGGGAATGCGGTGGCGCTGGCCCTTGATGTCCCACAGCGCGATGTCGACAGCGCTGGCCGCGCGCACCTCCGCGCTGACGCTGTGAAAGCCGAGATAAGGCGTCAGCAACTGACGCGAGATGGCTTCGATGCGGCGGGAGTCCTGGCCGAGCACGAGAGGTGCTGCAAGCTCATGCACCGCGGCCTCGACGGCCTGCGCGCCGCGAAAGCTTTCGCCAAGACCCGTGAACCCCTCGTCAGTCTCGACTTCGACCCAGATCAGATTCGGCCGCTCGTCAATGCGAATGGTTCGGAGGGTGGTGATGCGGGACATTCAAAGGTCCTCTTGGTTTTTGCCGGCGTCGGTAACAGCGCGTCAGGTCACCGGCGCGGGATTGAACAGCGTCAGATCGTTGTGGATGCCCCAGCGGTCCGACCACGGCTTGGTGCGGCCGCTGGCGACGTCGAGGATCAGGCGGAACAGGTCCCATCCGGTTTCCTCGATGGTCTTCTCGCCGGTGGCGATGCGCCCCGCGTCGAAGTCGATCAGGTCCTTCCAGCGCCGCGCGAGCTCGCTGCGCGTCGCGACCTTGATCACGGGGGCGGCGGCGAGGCCGTAGGGCGTGCCGCGGCCGGTGGTGAACACCTGCAGGGTCATGCCGGAGGCAAGCTGAAGCGTGCCGCAGATGAAGTCGGAGGCGGGCGTTGCCGCGAACAGCATGCCCTTCTGCGTCGCCTTCTCACCGGGCGAGAGCACGCCTGCGATCGCGCTCGAGCCTGACTTGACGATCGAGCCGAGCGACTTCTCGACGATATTGGCAAGCCCGCCCTTCTTGTTGCCGGGGGTGGTGTTGGCGCTGCGGTCGGCGCCGCCGCGCGCGAGGTAAGAGTCGTACCAAGCCATCTCGCGCACCAGCGCGCGGCCGACATCCTCGTTGATCGCGCGACGCGTGAGCAGCTGGATGGCGTCGCGCACCTCGGTCACTTCCGAGAACATCACGGTGGCGCCGGCGCGCACCAGCAGATCCGCAGCGAAGCCGACGGCGGGGTTGGCGGTGACGCCGGAGAAGGCATCGCTGCCGCCGCATTGCAGGCCGATGACGAGATCGGAGGCCGGGCAGGTCTCGCGCTTGCGCGTGTTGAGAATTTTCAGGCGCGCCTCGGCCTGCGTCATGATCGCGTCAACGATCGCACCGAAGCCGTCGAAGGCCTCGTCCTGCATGCGCACGATGGCGTCATTCACGCCCTCGGGCACCAGCCGCTCGGGCGCGAGCTTTTCGCAGCCGAGGCCAACCACGAGAATCTCGCCGCCGAAATTGGGGTTGAGCGCGATGTTTTGCAGTGTGCGGATCGGCACGACAGCGTCAGGTGCGGTGATCGCGACGCCGCAGCCATAGGCATGGGTGAGGGGAACGATGTCGTCGACGTTCGGATATTTCGGCAACAGCTCGGCGCGGATGCGCTTCACCGCATATTCCATCGTGCCCTTCACGCATTGCACGGAGGAAGAGATGCCGAGGATGTTCTTGGTGCCGACGGAGCCGTCCGGATTGCGATAGCCTTCGAAGGTAAAGCCTTCGAGCGGAGGAAGCGGAGCGGGGACGGCAGTGGAGATTTCCAGCTTGTCGAGCGCAGGCGCTTCCGGCATGCGGATGCGGGCCTCGTCGACCCATTCGCCGGCGAGGATCGGCGACAGTGCGTAGCCGATCACCTCGCCGTAGCGGACGATCGGTGCGTCTTGCGCGATATCGACCAGTGCGGTCTTGTGCCCTTGCGGCACGAAGGCACGCAGCGTCAGTCCGTCGGCAAAGCGGGAGCCGGCGGGGAGCCCGAAATCATTGACCACGATCGCGACATTGTCGCGCTCGTTGAGCTTGATGTAGCGGGGCTGCTCTTTCGCTGCGACTGACTGGTCCATCTGCTCTTGCCTCATGAACTGAAATCGTAGGGTGGGCAAAGGCGCGACGCGCCGTGCCCACCATGCTTCACCCCGAACATAAGCGGTGGGCACCCTTCGCTTTGCCCACCCGACGACGCTTACGGTGCCAACCTAACAACCGAGATACCGGCGCGTTGAGAGAAGAGGTGGGTTACGCCGGCGGACTGCGCTTCGCGCAGCCGCGGACTAACCCACCCTACGATCGCGGCCTATCAGCCAGGGAACGTGTAGCCGGTCTTCACCGTGGTGTAGAACTCGCGGGCGTACGAACCCTGCTCGCGGGCGCCGTAGCTCGAGCCCTTCCGGCCGCCGAACGGCACGTGATAGTCGACGCCGGCGGTCGGCAGGTTGACCATCACCATGCCGGACTCGCTGTTGCGCTTGTAATGCGTCGCGTATTTCAGGCTGGTGGTGCAGATGCCGGAGGCGAGGCCGAACTCGGTGTCGTTCGAGATCGCGAGCGCCTCCTCGTAGTTCTTGGCGCGGATGACTGCGGCGACCGGGCCGAAGATTTCCTCACGCGCGATGCGCATGTTGTTGTTGGCCTCGGTGAACAGCGCCGGCTGGAGATAGTGGCCGGGCGTCTCGCGCTTGAGCAGCTCGCCGCCGAAGGCGAGCTTGGCGCCCTCGTCCTGGCCGATCTTGATGTAGCGCAGATCCTGGTCGAGCTGGCCCTGATCGACCACCGGGCCGATATGGACACCGGCCTTGAGTGCGTCGTCCACCGACAGGCCGTTCAGGCGCTCAGCCACCGCCGCGACGAAGCGGTCGTGGATGCCTTCGGTGACGATCAAGCGCGAGGAGGCCGTGCAGCGCTGGCCCGTCGAGAAATAGGCGCCGTTGACGGCGACCTCGACTGCGGTCTTGAGGTCGGCGTCGTCGAGCACAACCAGCGGATTCTTGCCGCCCATCTCGAGCTGGAATTTCTTCATGGGGTTGGAGAGCACACAGGCCTGCGCGATCTTGCGTCCCGTCTGCACCGAGCCGGTGAAGGAGATTGCGGCGACGTCCGGATGATCGAGCAGGGTCTGGCCGACCACGGAGCCGGAGCCGACGACGAGGTTGAACACGCCTGCCGGAATGCCGGAGCGGGTGATGATCTCGGACAACGCATGGCCGGAGCCCGGCACGAGTTCAGCGGGCTTGAACACGACGGTGTTGCCGTAGCAGAGCGCGGGCGCGATCTTCCAGGCGGGGATCGCGATCGGGAAGTTCCAGGGCGTGATCATGCCGATGACGCCGACCGGCTCGCGGGTGATCTCGACTTCGAGGCCGGGACGCACGGACGCGCCCTTCTCGCCGATCAGGCGAAGCGCTTCGCCGGCGAAGAACGCGAAAATCTGGCCGGCGCGGGCGACCTCGCCGATGCCTTCGGGCAGGGTCTTGCCTTCCTCGCGGGCGAGCAGGCGGCCGAGCTCTTCCTTGCGGGCGAAGATTTCGGTCGAGATCTTGGTGAGCGCGTCAAAGCGCTCCTGCGGCGTCGAGCGCGCCCAGGCCGGGAAAGCGGCCTTGGCAGCCGCGATTGCCTTTTCGGTCTGCGCCTTGTCGGCCTTGGCATATTCGCCGACGACGTCGTTGGTGTTGGAGGGGTTGATGTTTTTGGTGATGCCGGAGCCGTCGACCCATTCACCACCAATGAAATTCTTCAGGATCGCAGTCATCTTTTTCCTCCAGGGAAGCTTTTAGCGCACGAGGCAAGGACGCTTGTCGTCGAACGTCCAGCCGGGGATCAGGTACTGCATGGCAATAGCGTCATCCCGGGCACCGAGTCCATGCTGCTTGTAGAGGCCATGCGCGGCTTCGATGGCTGCCCGGTCGATTTCGATGCCCAGGCCCGGTTTGTCGGGAATGGCGATCTTGCCGCCCTTGATCTGGAGCGGCTCCCTGGTGAGCGCCTGGCCGTCTTGCCAGATCCAGTGGGTGTCGATGGCGGTGACCCTGCCGGGAGCGGCTGCGCCGACATGGGTGAACATGGCTAGCGAAATGTCAAAATGGTTGTTGGAGTGCGAGCCCCAGGTCAGCCCGTTGTCGCGGCAGGTCTGGGCGACGCGCACCGAGCCTTGCATGGTCCAGAAATGGGGGTCGGCCAGCGGGATATCAACCGCGCCGAGTCTCAATGCGTGAGACAGCTGGCGCCAGTCGGTGGCGATCATGTTGGTTGCCGTCGGCAGGCCGGTGGCACGGCGGAACTCGGCCATGATCTCGCGGCCGGAGAAGCCGGCTTCGGCGCCGCAGGGGTCCTCGGCATAGGCAAGGATGCCGTGCATGTCCTTGCAGAGGCTGACCGCCTCATCGAGCGACCAGGCGCCGTTCGGGTCGAGCGTGACGCGGGCATTCGGAAAGCGCTTGGCGATCGCGGTGACGGCCTCGATCTCTTGCTCGCCGCGGAGCACGCCACCCTTGAGCTTGAAATCCGCGAAGCCATAGTGATCGTGAGTGGCTTCCGCGAGCCGCACGACGGTCTCGGGCGTCAAGGCTTCCTGATGGCGCAGGTTGAACCAATCAGGCTTGCCGGTCTCGCCTTCGACATAAGCGAGACTGGTTTTGCTGATGTCGCCGACAAAGAAGAGATAGCCGAGCGTCTCGACGCTCTTGCGCTGCTGGCCTTCGCCGAGCAGGGCTGCGACGGGCAAATTGAGATGCTGACCGAGCAGATCGAGCAGCGCCGATTCCACGGCGGTGACTGCGTGAATCATCACGCGCAGGTCAAAGGTCTGCTTGCCGCGGCCGCCGGCGTCACGATCCGCAAACGTCGTGCGCATGTCGGCGAGGATATTGTTCAGCGCGCCGATGGTCTTGCCGACCACCAGATCGCGGGCGTCTTCCAGCGTCTTGCGGATCTTTTCGCCGCCCGGCACCTCGCCGACGCCGGTATGGCCGGAGTTGTCGGTGAGGATGACGATGTTGCGGGTGAAGAACGGCGCATGCGCGCCGCTCAAATTGAGGAGCATGCTGTCGCGGCCGGCAACCGGGATCACCTGCATCGACGTGACGATTGGCGCGCCGGAAATTCCGCTCTCGACCATCTTCTGCTCCTCCCTTTTTTCTTTCGTTATTCTGCAGCCTGTTGCGCCGATTGCGCGGCGGGCAGGTTTTGCACGAGCGCGGTGAGTTCCGCCATCTCCTGCTCGTTGAGATCAGTGAGCGGCGGACGGACCGGACCGGAGTCGCGGCCGATCACCTTCATGCCGGCCTTGATGATCGAGACCGCATAGCCCTTCTTGCGGTTGCGGATCGCGATCAGCGGCAGGATGAAGTTTTTCAGGCCTGCATTGATCGTCTCGTGATCGCGCTTGCGCACGGCTGCGTAGAACTTGGTCGCAAACTCCGGCACGAAGTTGAACACGGCCGACGAATAGGTGGTGACGCCCATGTCGAGATAGGGCAGGGCGAAGGTTTCGGCCGTCGGCAGGCCGCCGACATAGGTCAGGCGGTCGCCGAGCTTGGTGTAGACGCGGGTCATCAGCTCGATGTCGCCGATGCCGTCCTTGTAACCGACGAGGTTCGGGCAGCGCTCGGCGAGGCGCGCGAGGGTGTCCGGCTGGAGGATGGCATTGTCGCGGTTGTAGACGATGACACCGATCTTCACGGAGGCGCAGACCGCCTCGACATGGGCAGCGAGGCCGTCCTGCTCGGCATGGGTGAGATAGGGCGGCAGCAGCAACAGGCCGTCGGCGCCGGCCTTTTCCGCGCCGATCGCGATCTCGCGCGCAGTCGCGGTGCCGTAGCCGGTGCCGGCGAGCACGGGCACGCGGCCCTTGGTCTCGTCGACGGCGATCTTGACGACCTGCGGAACCTCCGCCGGCGTCAGCGAGAAGAATTCGCCGGTGCCGCCTGCAGCGAACAGGCCGGCGACGTCATAGCCGCACAGCCAGTCCATGTTGGCGCGGTAGGTCGTCTCGTCGAAGGAATAGTCCGCCTTGAACGGCGTGACGGGGAAGGACAGGAGGCCGGAGCCGATCTTCTGGGCCATCTCCTGCGGGGTCATCTTGCTCATGGGCGCTGCTCCCTTTGGGTTTTGAAGGTGGCGTGCACGCGGGCACGCCGGGATGTCCTGGAGGACGCGCGAACCGCCGCGTCCATGAGCCGTTACTTAAGAGACCGTTCGATGCGCGTCCAAGCCAAAGCCTATATCGAATGATGCGTATTGAGCATCAATCTTCCATGGTCTCAGCAGCCGCCAATTCGCCCGCGATTTTCACCAGTGCCGACAGCAACGGGTTCTCGTCATCGCGCCGCCAGACCATGAAGAGCTCGACCGGAACGCGCGTTCGCAGCTTGAGCGGCCGCAGCCGGACGTCTGAGATTTTCAGGCTCGCGGCCGCCGCCGGCACGATGGCAAGCCCGAGCCCCGCGCGCACCATCGCCAGGATCGAGTGGATCTGGCTCAAATGCTGGACATAGCGCGGCAGGATGTCGGCGCGGGTGAACAGCGCCACCAGCAGATCGTGGAAATAGCGGCTCTCGTAGGGCGAATACATCACGAAGGGCTGGTTGTCGAAATCCTTGATGGTCACGGACTCCGCGTTCGCCAGCGGGTGTTTCTTCGGGATCGCGGCGAGCAGGGGCTCGGCGACGACGCGGCGGCTGGCAAGCTCCGGCCGCGCGATCGGCGGCCGCAGCAGGCCGGCATCGATCTGGCCCGAGGCCAGCGCCTCGAACTGGTCGCCTGAGACCATCTCCTTCAGCGAGAAATCGACCTCGGGCAGTCTTGCACGGCAGGCGGCGACGAGCTCGGGCAGGAAGCCGTAGGCGGCAGCCGCCGTGAAGCCGATCTTCAGCGAGCCGGTCTTGCCGAGCGCGATGCGGCGGGCGACTTGCGAGGCGCTCTCCGCGAGCTTCAGGATGCGCCGCGCTTCGGGCAGGAAGCTGCGCCCGGCCGGCGTCAGGCGTACGGAGCGGCTGGTGCGCTCGAGCAGCGGGGCGTCGATGATGTGCTCGAGGACCTGGATCTGCCGTGACAGCGGCGGCTGGGTCATGTTGAGCCGCGCGGCAGCGCGGCCGAAATGCAATTCCTCGGCCACGGTGACGAAGCAGCGGAGCTGGTTGAGGTCGAACATCGATACGGGCCTTGGATGGATAAGGCGTTTCGCCGGCACTTCTAGCATCGATGACCCCCGAAACAAAGACGGCGGCTATGAAGCCGCCGTAAGTTGCCTGGTCTGCTCCGTTTTGCCGGAGCGCTCAGGAGGAACGCTTGAGCACCACCCGCTGGATCTGGCCGACCACCACGAGATAGGCGAAGGCGGCGACCAGCGCGTTGACGCCGACGAAGACCAGGGCGCCGTTGAACGAGCCGGTTGCGGCCACGATGTAGCCGATCACGATCGGGGTGGTGATCGAGGAGAGGTTGCCGAAAGTGTTGAACAGGCCGCCGGAGACGCCGCCGGCTTCCTTGGGCGAGGTGTCCGAGACGACCGCCCAGCCGAGCGCGCCGATGCCCTTGCCGAAGAAGGCGAGCGCCATGAAGCCGATGACCAGCGCCTGGCCGTCGACATAGTTGCAGCCGATGATTGCCATCGACAACAGCATGCCGCCGACGATCGGGATCTTGCGGGCCATGGTCAGCGAGCCGGTCTTGCGCAGGATCGCATCGGAGATGATGCCGCCGAGTACGCCGCCGATAAAGCCGCAGAGCGCGGGCAGCGTCGCCACGAAGCCCGCCTGCAGGATCGACAGGCCGCGCTCCTTGACGAGGTACACCGGAAACCAGGTCAGGAAGAAATAGGTCAGGGTGTTGATGCAGTACTGGCCGAGATAGACGCCGAGCATCATGCGGTTGGAGAGAAGCTGGCGGATGTGGTCCCATTTCGGGCCCGAGTCCGGCGCACGCTCATCCTTTAGATCGTCCTTGGGCGCGTCGAGATCGACCAGCGCGCCGCCTTCTTTGATGTAGTCGAACTCGGCCTCGTTGATCGAGGGGTGCTCCTTTGGGCCGTAGATCGTCTTGATCCAGACCAGGCCCATCACGATGCCCAGCCCGCCCATCACCAAGAACACGTAGCGCCAGCCATAATCATGGGCGATCCAGCCCATCAGCGGCGCGAAGATAACGGTCGCGAAATATTGCCCGGAATTGAAGAAGGCCGACGCGGTGCCGCGCTCATTGCCCGGGAACCAGGCTGCGACGATGCGCGCATTGGCGGGGAACGAGGGCGCCTCCGCAATGCCGACCAGGAAGCGGAGTGCGAACAGCATGGCGACCGCGGTGCCCGCGCCGAGGAAGCCGACCCAGCCCTGCATCAGCGTGAACAGCGACCAGACGATGATGCTGAAGGCATAGACGATGCGCGAGCCGTAGCGGTCGAGCAGCCAGCCGCCCGGCACCTGCGCGATCACATAGGACCAGCCGAAGGCCGAGAAGATGTAGCCCATGGCGACGGGATCGAGATGGAGTTCCTTGGAGAGCGCGGGGCCTGCGATCGACAGCGTGGCGCGGTCGGCATAGTTGACCGTGGTGACCAGGAACAACATGGTCACGATGAACAGCCTGACGCGGGACCTTTTCACGTCCGCTGCGGACACCACTGCGCTCATGCGCGCGCCTCCTCAAAATGAATGTTTCCTCGGGGACGACTCCTAGAGGCGCGCGCGGGAAAGTGTCCAAGTTGAAGGGAGCATCGATCGATGCCGTTTTTGGATTGATGGAACGGCAGGGAGGGCGGGAACGATGCGTGGGTGACGAACACCTTCGCGCTCAATCGTCGTCCTGGCGAACGCCAGGACGACTCGAAAGGGGGTCTTCGCGCGGCTTACTGCCGCGCGCCTGGCAGGAGCGGCGCCAGCAGGCCGCGGGTAACGCCCGGCGGCACGGCATCGAGGCCCAGCACGGTGCTTGCGGCCGGCAAGGCCGCGTCCGCCATCGCGGCGTGGCCCTCGGCGGAGGGATGCACGGCGCCGCCATAGACGGCGGAGAGCACGCCCCAGGTGGCGTCGTGAATGTCGTTCGGCTGGCTCGCGGCGGGCAATCCCTGCGGATAGGTCATCGCGGCGAAATAGCTGTCATTGGCGTCGCGAATCCAGCGGGCGCGCGGCAGGTAGGCGCGATATTCCGAGGCGCCGCGGCCGCACAGCATCGGCTGGCTCGCGGCGCTGACGATGTCCGGGTTGAAGCTCTGGCCGTTCTCGGCAAAGCAGGCGCGGTCGAATTCAGGATCGGAGCCCGAATGCGCGCAGAAGCCGTGGTCGGCGAACAGGCCCTGATGCGTATCGACGAAGGTCATGCGCTCGGATTCGGGATCGCGGCACAGCGCGCCTTGCGTGCAGGTCGCGAGCCCCTTGAGCTGCGGCAGGAATTCGGTGTCGACATAGGTCGAGACGCGGGCGAGCCGCTGCGGATCGGCGTTGAAGGCGGGATGGATGTCGAAGCCGGCGCGGCCGCCGCGGCACGGCACGCCGCCATCGGCGAGCGCCGGATTGGCGTAGGAGACATAGACGACATGCGAAAGGTCGCCGTCGACCAGCGGCTTCAGGGCCTCGCGCAGCCTGACGAAATTCCTGGGCAACTCGCGCGCGAGAGCATCGCGTGAATCGTCGACGCCTGCCATCACGCCGGAGCGCGTGAACAGTGCGCGTTCGGTCGCGGTGTCCACGATCACGTCGGCGACGAGACCGGAGAAATAGACGTCGTTGGCACCGATCGAGAGCAGCACGAGGTCGAGCTTGCGGTCCGGCTGGCGTTTCCTCGCCGCAGTGAGCGCCTCGCGCAGCTCGGCCACTTGTGCATTGACGCTGGTCTGGCAGGTGCCGCTCTTGCCGGGCGGGCATTCGCGCGCTCGCTGCGAGCCGAGCAGCCCGTCGCTGATGCTTGCGCCGGTGCAGGCGAGCGGCAGATAGGTGACGGCGATGTGGGGGTAGCGGACCGCGAGCGCGAGCGCGGTGCGGGTCTGGTAACTGTAGAGCGAGCGATGGCAGGCGGCGTTGAACCAGAGCGCGCCGTAGCGCTGCCAGTTGGCGAGCGTGTCCGGCGCCTCGCAGGCCCGGCCACCCTTGAAGCCGGCGCGGCTCGGCCGATAGTATTGCCCGCCGGCAGTGCCGAGATAGGAACGGAAGCAGAAACCGTCGTCGGACAGCGCGATAGCCCGGTCCGGATTGCCTTCGCCGGAGGCGATGCTGTCGCCCAAGCCCGCAATGAAGATGTCTCGGACCTGGATCTCGGTCTGGATACGCTGGGTCGGGTCGGAGCCCGACGAGACGTCGACGGTCGCCACCGTTTGCCTGCCATAACGGACGCGCAGGTTCACCGGCTCGGCGCAGTCGAAGGTCGAGGCCTGCGGCCCGTCGCCATCATCGAACGACCAGGCGCAGACGGCTCCGACCGGCACGGCGCCGGTCAGGCGCACGGTGACGGGATGGTCGACCGGGGTGATGTAGTTCTCTTTGACGTTGTCGCGGGTGCAGGGCTGGTTGACCCGGCCCTGGAGGTCGATGCAAAGCCGGTTGACCATGTTGCGGGCCCAGCCGCGGCCCTCGCTTTGCATCTCCAGCGACTGCTCGGTGGCGAGAATGCTGCGATTGCGGGCGTTCTCGACATGGAGCAGGAAGTCGCGCTCCTCGCGGAACAGGCGGAAGCGGTTGCGCACCTCCCAGGTGATCTGCAGGCTGCCGTCTTGCGCGGCAGCGCGTTCAGGCAGAAGAGCGCCGAGTGTCCCGACAAGCAGGGCGCCGGCGAGGAAGGTGCGGAGGTTGGCTCGGATCATGGCCCGCGCTTTCAACGTCAAAGTTGAGGCGGAAATAAGAGAGGCTTCCTCGACCCGCCGTCGACGTTGTCTGACCGGTTTACGGACCGCCGTCCAGCGGCCCGCGCGGGATGCTTAGCGCTTGCTGGCCTGCCGCAGCGACCGTTCGCGCTCCATCTGCGTCACCTGCTTGGGCAGGTTGGCCTGCGCGCAGGCCTCCGCCAGCCTGCGACGTTCCTGCCAGGGCTCCACGACGTTCATCCAGAGCTCGCGCGCGCCCATGATGGAAATGGCGAGGCCGAACGGGATCATGAAATAGAGGATGCGGAAGACCAGGAGGGTTGCCAGGAGCTGCTCGCGGCCGAATTCGGGGAGCGCTACCAGCATGGCGGCATCGAACACGCCGATGCTGCCGGGGGCATGGCTGGCGAAGCCCAGCAGGGTCGCCAGGATGAATACCACCGCCAGCGACATGAAATCGATCGGCGGGGTGGACGGTACCAGCAGGTACATCGCCATGGCGCAGAAGCCGAGGTCGACCACGCCGATAAGGATCTGCACGAGTGTGAGCGGCGCCGACGGCAGCACCACCTTCCAACCCTTCTGGCCGAGCTCGCGGCGCTTCTCGCCCATCGACAGCCAGACCAGATAGGCGGCGATCGAGGCAAGGCCCCCAAGGGCGATCAGGCGGTTGATCGCGGAGGGGAGCTGATCCATGGCGGAGGCGGCGGCGGGGTGGATCGCCATGCCGATCGAGAGCACGAAGATGTTACCGAGCCAGAAGGTGAGGCCGGAGAGGAAGCAGATCTTCGCAACGTCGATCGCATTCAGCCCGTAATCTGAATAGATCCGGAAGCGGATCGCGCCACCGGTGAAGACGGTCGCGCCGATATTGTGACCGATGGAATAGGACGTGAAGCTGGACAGCGCTGCGATGCGGTAGGGGACGTGCTTCTTGCCGATCGTTCGCAGTGCGAAGAAGTCGTAGAAGGTCAGCGTACAGAAGGCGAAGAAGACGCAGAGCGCCGCAAGCCCGATATTGCCTCGGGGAATCTCGGTTAACGCGGTCAGGATGACGCCGGTGTCGATGCCCTTGAGGGTGCGTACCAGCGTTGTGATCGCGAAGGCGATGATCATGACGCTCGCGGCAATGCCGAGCCGACGCCAGCCGATCCATCTCTTGAAGCCGCGTTTCAGCGCGGGCAGCACGTCCTGCATTCATCCTCCCGGCGGGGCACACTTAACCATACAGCCTACCCGATCGAGCCTGGGCCGATCGAGTGCGATCGCAGCCTGAAGGTTGGCACCGATCGCGAGGCATATCCCAGTTCCTTAAGGCAAAAACAGCGCCTTGTGCAGCCCTTGACAACGGAAGGTTCTGCGCTCGGGCATCCCCTTTTGTCATACGTCCTACACATTGCGGCGCGTTAAGGATTACGAGTCGCGGCGTTGCCGCTTCATTGCCTGCATTTTGCCAAATCACCGCACGCATCGCCTTGTTCCAGCGCAAGGTTTTCCATCCATTCGGAACGTCCCTCATGCGTGTCGGTTAGCCGAATATCAGCAACCGAACATCGCGCGACAGCCGCCTGCACCCAGGCCGGCGCCGCTGCTCTGTTCCCGAAGTGCAAGGATTGGAACGATGGGACTGTTCACCAAGGACATCAAGACCATGAACGACCTGTTCGTGCATCAATTGCAGGACATCTATTACGCCGAGCAGCAGCTCACCAAGGCATTGCCGAAAATGGCAAATAAGGCGACCGATCCGCAGTTGAAGCAGGGCTTTTTGACGCACCTCGATGAAACCAAACAGCACGTGAAGCGGCTGGAAGAGGTGTTCAAGATGCATGGCGTCGAGGTGAAGGCGGTCGATTGCCCGGCGATCGACGGGATCATCGAGGAAGCCGACGACACCGCCGGCGAGGTCGCCGACAAGGCGGTGCTCGATGCGGCCCTCATCAACGCCGCGCAGGCCGCCGAGCACTACGAGATCGTCCGCTACGGCAGCCTGATCGCCTGGGCCAAGCAGCTCGGCCGCACCGACTGCGCGGCGGTGCTCGCCAAGACGCTCGAGGAGGAGAAGGCGACCGACAAGAAGCTGACCTCGATCGCCGAAACCAAGGTGAACCTGCGCGCGGCGAGCTAGGCGGAACGCGTCGAGGGAACGCCGCGCGCATGACGCGCGGCGTTTCCATTAAGTGTTTCTCTTCTGCGTCTCTTGGCGGCACAACTTAACCGGCCTGGTATCTTAGCCCAAACACGAGAGCAATCACCGCGAAGGCGGCGATGGTCACGGAGAAGACGAGGCTCGCCACGGTCGAGCTGATCAGGGTCGACAGTACACCGATGCCGATCACCGGAAGCGCATTGCCGAGGAAGCAGCATATGAAATAGGCCGAGACTACCTCGGCGCGGCGATCATCCGGCGCGATCTGGTTCACCACCTGTAGACTCCCGCGATATCCAAGGCCCGCGGCCACGCCGCAGATTGCAGTGGCCGCGATCATGACGCCCAGCGACTGCACGAACTGCGCGATCACCAGCAAGGCAAGGCTCGGCAGCATGAGGCCGAGCGACCACAGCATCGCGGTCCGGCTCGACAGCGCACGGGTGAGGCCGATGACGAGCGCCACGGCGGCGGCAAGCTCGAGGAAGATCGCGCCGGCGACGGCATGACTGGTTTCATGTAACTGGTTCGCAAGCACGCTCGGAGCGAGCGCGGCGAAAAAGGCAACGAGGGCCATGGCGCCGAAGCCGGTGACGGCGGGTGCGACGAACCGGGCCCGGATGGTCGCTGGCACGCTCGCGCGGGGCCGCACCGACACGCGGGTGAATGCGCCCAGCGGTCGTTCCATGGTCTCGCGAGCGAATGCAAGAAGTGTCGCGACGGCGATCAAGACTGCGAGACATGCAATGAACGGTGTTCGCAGCGGAAACGCGACATATTCGGCGAGCAGGCCAGCCACCAAGGCGCCGAGACCGAGACCGGTGAAATTTGCAACGGTCGCAATCACGGTGGCGCGGGAGCGGTCTTGTTCGGCGATCAGTTCCGCAAGCCACGCGGTGCCCGTTCCGGCGCCGATCCCGATCGCCAAGCCGCTCAGCACCCGTGCCACATAAAGCGACGCAACGCCGTGGGCGAACAGGAATACGAGCGCCCCCAGGATGGCGATGCCCATGGCAATGGCTGATGTGCGCCGACGCCCCACTTCGTCGGATATGCGGCCGAACATCAGAAGCGCGGTCAGGTTTCCGACGACGTAAACGGCGTAGATCAGGGTCAAGGTGATCTGGGAGAAGCCGAATTGCTGCTTGTAGACGATGTACAGCGGGGTTGCGATCGTGCTGCCGGCGAACAAAGCGCCGATCATGCAGGCGACCGCGACGATCGTTGCCGTCTTGCCGAATTCCGAGCTCGCGCCTGACGAAACCGAGTAGTTGCCAACTCTTGCCATGACTTCGCTACCTTGAGGAGAACACCGACGTCCAACACGAGACAATCCGCACCGTTCCCACGCCGCATGCATGGGGAGGCTTGCATGGCGAGCAGACCGGATCTCTCGATCTTGTTTATCGAAGGAGACGATTCACCCCGCGATGATGCTTCGATCGCGGTCGGATCATGATGACGAACGGAAGCGCGCGTCAGTTGTCATTGCCGCCGCGGTCCCGCTGCTGGCCGCGACCGCGAGCTGGCGTAGCGCGCCAGCTGATGGTTAACCCCGAGTATGCTGCCCTGCGCCCACAGCCTTTGTTCACCATGCGCCGAGCCGGCATGTAGCCAGTTACCGACTGTGCACCACTACATCCCTTTAGTGCAGGTGCCGAAAATGGACCTGCGATATGTACCAAGTTCTTGATTGCCTGACGTACCAGCATGACTGGGAGCTGGTCGCGCTGGGCGGCGCGGTCTGCCTGCTCGCCAGCGCCGCAGCGATCAGCCTGTTCCATCGGGCGCGCGCGACACTGGGCTCTGCGCGCCTGGTCTGGCTTGCGCTCGACGCCATCGTCAGCGGTTGCGGCATCTGGGCGACGCATTTCATCGCGATGCTGGCTTACGGGCCGGGTGCCGGCGCCGCCTACAGCATTCCGGTGACGGTTCTGTCGCTGATCTTCGCGATCTCGGTAACCTTCGTGGGCCTGAGCATCGCGGTATCGTCCAAGCGCACGCACTGGGTCCTTCTCGGCGGTGCCATCGTCGGGGGCGGCGTCGCGGCCATGCACTATACCGGCATGGCGGCGCTGGAGCTGCCAGCGCATATCGGCTGGGTGAGCAGCACGGTGGCCGCCTCGATCCTGTTCGGAATCGTGTTCGGTGCGGCTGCCGTCCATGTCGCCGCGCGGCGAGACGATTTCTCGCATGCCATGACCGCCACCGGCCTGCTCACGCTCGCCATCGTCTCGCATCACTTCACGGCGATGGGCGCCGTCGTGCTGACGCCGGATCCGACGCTTGCCATCGACGGCTTGTCGATCGAGCCGGCGACGCTCTCCTTGCTCACCGCGAGCGCCGCGGCTGCCATCATCGCCATCGCGCTCGTCGCCGCCATCCTCGATCGCCGCGCCAAGGGCGAATTGGGACGCCAGCAGGTCGTGCTCGATACCGCGCTCGAAAACATGTCGCAGGGCCTTTGCATGTTCGACAGGGACGGCAGGATCCTGCTGTTCAACGAGCACTATGCCGCGATGATGGGCCGGACCGACATGATGTTGATCGGGCGTACACTGCTCGATGTGCTCCTGGAACAGAAGGCGATGGGCAGGTGGGAGGGCAACCCGGAGGAGTTCTTCGCGCAAGTCGTCGCCGACGCTCGCGACAGCCGTACCACGACAACGATCGTTCGCCGGTTCGGCCGTTCGATCCGTGTCGTCAATCAGCCGATGCAGGGCGGCGGCTGGGTCGCGACCTTCGAGGACATCACCGAATGGCTGGCGGCGCAGGACAAGATCTCCCACATGGCGCGTCACGACGCGCTGACCAATCTGCCGAACCGCGTGCTCTTCCATGAGCAGCTCGAGCAGGGCCTGCGCCTCGCCAGGTCCGGCGACCAGCTCGCAATGCTGTGCCTCGATCTCGATCACTTCAAGGACATCAACGATTCGCTCGGGCATCCGATCGGTGACGCGCTGCTCAAGGAGGTCGGCCGCAGGTTGGCTGCCTGCGTGGGCGAGAAAGACACCGTGGCGCGGCTCGGGGGCGACGAGTTCGCCGTTGTCCAACTCGGCAAGGAGGAGGAAGCCGCGGCCGCGGCGCTCGCCGGACGCCTGGTCGAGGTGATTTCCGCGCCCTATGAGATCGCCGACCATCAGATCATCATCGGCGTCTCGATCGGCATCGCGCTGTCGCCGCAGGACGGCAGCAATCCGGACGAGCTATTGAAGAACGCCGACCTTGCGCTGTACCGCGCCAAAGCCGACGGCCGCGGCACCTATCGCTTCTTCGAGACCGGCATGGATGCCCGCGCGCAGGCACGACGGCTGCTCGAAATGGACATGCGGGCCGCGCTGGGCAGGAACGAGTTCGAGGTCCATTACCAGCCGATCCGCGATGTTGCCAGGGATCGCGTCGTGGGCTTTGAGGCGCTGAGCCGATGGAATCACCCGGAACGCGGCCTGATCCCGCCGGTCGCCTTCATTCCGCTTGCCGAAGAAACCGGCCTGATCGTGCAGCTCGGTGAACAGGTGCTGCGCAACGCCTGTGCCGATGCGGCCACCTGGCCCGAGGAGATCGGCGTTGCCGTCAACCTCTCGCCGGTGCAGTTCAAGAATCCGAACCTGGTCGCCTCGGTGACCGAGGCGCTGGCCGCCTCGGGGCTCGCCGCCGCGCGCCTGGAACTCGAGATTACTGAATCCGTGCTGCTCCAGAACAGCGAGGCGACGCTTGCGATCCTGCACGAGCTGCGCGCGCAAGGGGTGCGGATATCGCTCGACGATTTTGGCACGGGTTATTCCTCGCTCAGCTACTTGCGCAGCTTCCCCTTCGACAAGATCAAGATCGACCGCTCGTTCGTGTCCGAACTCTCGACGCGCGACGACTCGATGGCGATTGTCCGCGCCGTCACCAGCCTCGGGCGAAGCCTCGGGATCGTGACTACGGCTGAGGGCGTGGAGAACGATGCGCAGCTCGAGCTCTTGCGACGCGAGGGCTGCACCCAGGCGCAAGGCTATCTGTTCAGCGCGCCGCGGCCGGCGTCCGAAGTTGCGATGATGCTGGCGAAGCCGCGCCTGCGGGCCTCTGCCTGAATGTCAGCCCTTGCGGAGCGCGAAATGCGCACCGCAGAACGCCATCACTGCGCCGAGGCCCAGTGCGGCAAGGCCGGCCAGCACGCCGGAGATGGTCGGGATCGGGCTCGGTGCGGAGGCTGCCTGTCCGGCACCCGCGAGCAGCAGCACGCCGACCGCGATCAGGAACTGCCGCATCCGTTGCGGGATTTGGCCCGAGACGGCGCTCTGCATCAGCGTTGCGGTGAAGTAGCCGCCCGAAAAGCCGACAGTGGCGATCAGCCACCATGCGATCGCCGCACCGGCCGGCATGACCTCATGCGTGTCCAAGCGCCAAAGGCCGCCGAGGTCGAGTCCGTAGCGCGCGCCCAGCATGTGAACCGCGAGCGCGAGCAGCATGCCCGCGATCATTGCGCCGCCGAGAATCAGGTGACGGGGGAAAAAGGTCGTCTCAGCCATGCCTCGTTTGTAGGATGGGCGAGGGCAGTCGCGCAAGCCGATCGGGCCGCGCGCTAAGTTGATAAGGTCGATCGAGATGTCCGAGGTGCAGCAGGCCGGCGCGCAAGCCACGAGTGCGCAAGTCACGAGCTACGCCTACAAGGCGTCGCTGATCGGCTCGGCGCACCGCTTCGAACTGACGGATGAGGGCCTGTCGTGGCAAATCGCCGGCCGCTACGGCCTGTGGCGCTATGGCGAGATCTCGGCGATCAGGCTGTCGTACCGGCCCGTCTCGATGCAGCAGCACCGCTTTCGCGCCGATCTTCGCCATGCGGATGGCCGCCGCATCTCGATCCTGTCGACGACCTGGCAGACCGCGGCGCTGATGGCCGCGCAGGATCGCGGTTTTCGCGATTTCATCGTCCTGTTGCATGCTCGCATGGCGAAAGCGGGCAGCCGTGCCAGGCTGACCGCAGGCCTCGGGCGCGCCGCCTACACGGCCGCGCTCGTGCTGTTGGCGATTTTGGCGGTGGCGATGGCCGGGCTCCTGGTCCGCGCCGTCGTGACCGCCGAATTCACGGGCGCGCTGTTCATCATCGGCTTCGCCGCATTGTTCACCTGGCAGATCGGCGGCTTCATCCGGCGCAATCAGCCGCGCAGCTACAGCTTTGACCGGCTGCCCGAGGCGCTGCTGCCATAGGGACGGCTGCAACCGGCGGTCATCAAACGTGACTTCGCCGCAGCGCGCCGGTGTCGCATCCTCATCGTCATGGAGCGCAGCAAGCGAATGCCGACGGCGGATGAGATCGCCGCGATCAATGCCACGCATCTGATCGAAACCCCGCTTTGGCCGGCTGACCTGCTGTTCCTGTTTGGAACCCGCGAGGACGTCGCGCTGCGCGCCGATACCGCGGCCCGGCTTTGGCGGGACGGCTATTTCCGCTGGTCGATTGTCAGCGGCGGCGTGACGCCGGGTTCGGAGCAATCCGAGTGCAAGCTGATCAAGGCAGCGATGGTCGAAGCCGGCATTCCGGCGGATCGGATCCTCGAAGAGCAGCGGGCGACGAATACGGGGGAGAACGTCGTCTTCTCGCTGCCGATCATCGATGCGGCGCTCGGGCTGCAAAACATTCGCAGCGTGATCTGCCTCGGCAATACCTGGACCGCGCGTCGCTATCCCATGACGCTGCACCGCCACTGGCCGGAGCCGGCCAAGATGCTCGTCACTGTCGACAGTTTCGCAACGCGACGCGGGCTCTGGCACACCGATGCCGAGTTTCGCCGGCGCGTCCTGCACGAATGGGACAAGATCGAGCCTTACAAGGCGAAGGGCTTCATCGCGGACTGGCCGGCGGCGTGAGAGGTCGGCACGTTACTGGCCGGCATGTTACTCCGTCGAATCGAAATCCTCTTCCTTCGAGCGCAGCATCGCCGAGAGTGTGCGCAGGCCCGTGTCGAGCTGCTCGAACGTTGGTGCGCCGAGCGCAAGGCGGACCGCATTGGGGGCGTGGCCACTGGCGATCGCGAACGTTGTCGAGGGCGTCAGTGCAATGTCGCGGCGGCTGGCTGCGGCGACCAGTGTCTGCGAGCGCCAATGTGGCGGCAGCGACAGCCACAGATGATAGGCTTTCGGGTCGGCCTGGATATCGAAGCCAGCGAGCCGCTGCGCGGCCAGATGCTGGCGCTTGCCCGCATCGATGCGTTTGAGGCGCGACAATTCGGCGGCAGTGCCGTCGATCATCAGGCGCTGTCCCGCCGCAAAGGCAAAGCCCGACGCGGTCCAGCCGCCCGAGCGCACCGAGGCCATCACGCTCTCACGCAAATGCGCCGGCGCGACGATGAAGCCGAGCGCGAGCCCCGGCGCAACCTTCTTCGACAGGCTGTCGAGCACGAGGCAGCGGTCCGGCGCGAGCGAGGCGAGGGGCACCTCGTCGGTGAGAAAACCATAGACGGTGTCCTCGATGATCGGCAGGTCGAGCTTCTCGGCGACGCGCAGCACGTCGTTGCGGCGGCCGAGCGGCATGGTCATGCCGAGCGGATTCTGCATCGTCGGCTGGAGATAGAGCGCGGCAAGATGCGCCTCGCGATGCGCCTTCTGGATCGCGTCCGGGCGCACGCCGTGCTCGTCCATCGCGAGCGGCACCAGCGCGATGCCGAGCCGCGCGGCGATGCCCTTGATGAAGGGGTAGGTCAGCGCCTCGACTCCGCAGCGCCCGCCCGCAGGCACGAGCGCGGCAAGCGCGGCGGCGATGCATTGCCGTCCGTTGGAGGTGAAGACGAGATGATCGGCGGCAGGCGTCCAGCCGTTGCGCGCAAGGAATGATGAGGAAATGCTCCGAGCTGCCTGCGTGCCGGTGCTCGTTGCGGGCCGCATCGCGGCCTCGAGCCCCTCGGGGCGCTCGAGACCGGCGAGGCTCTTTGCGATCATCGCCGATTGCTGCGGCAGGAGCGGATAGTTGAACTCGAAGTCGATGCGCGCGCCGTGCGGCTCGGCGGGAGCCGGGATCCCGCGTCGCGCCTCGCCGGAAATGAACGTGCCGCGGCCGACCTCGCCGACGACGAGGCCGCGACGCAGCAGCTCCGTATAAACCCGGCTCGCGGTCGAGACGGCAATGCCGCGCTCATAGGCGAAATTGCGCTGCGGCGGCAGGCGGTCGCCCGGCCTTAACGCGCCGTTAGCGATATCGGCGGCAATGGCATCGGCCAGCTTCACGTACTCGAACTTGGACATTATTGCACCGAGAGCAATGTTTTCCTTGCACCGAGGATTGTACTGGAGCATTTAAGTTCCATCAAGTTCCGCGATTGAACCCCGGCTGCGCGAGCAATCCGAGGGCAATGAAGGAGCAGACGCCGATCAGCATCTGTGCCGGCGGCATCGCTTTCGCCGCGCGGGACATTGGCCGGAGAAGAAACATGACCACCGTCTCGCAAACTGCCGGGCAGCCTCTCAGCCCACCCTCATCAGGCGGATTCCTCCGCTCGCTCGTCAACGGCGCCTCGGCGCTGCTCGACTTCCTGGAGCGCCGCACCGCCGTCAAAACGCTGAACGAGCTCGACGACCGCGCGCTGCGCGACATCGGGATCACGCGCTCGCAGATCGAGGATGCCGTTTACGGACAGGTGAAAGCCGAACTGGCGCGGTATCTGTAGCCAACCGCGGGGATCAGGCGATTGCGGCCTGTCCCCATGCTGCGCCAAAGGCTCGATCGTCGTCGGAACGATCGGGCTTGCGGCGCGGCCTCGTCGCGGCGCCGTGTTCGCGCCGGTGTCGAAGGCCGAGACGTCGCGCATGCATGGCGACGTTGTCGACGAGTGCCGTTATCCGTGCCGACGCCTGTTTGACGACGTACAGGATCGTCGTGACGCGGCTCAGCACGCCGAGCAGGAACAACACCGAGAATACGTCGATATAGGCAAGGAGATCGCCGACCAGCATCAGCTCGGGCGGGATCGGGATCCTGTGGTAGTAGGCCAGGATCAGAATGACGACGGGGATGAAGGCGATGACCTTCCGTACCGTCAACCTGTCCAGCAGCGCCGCCAGTTGTACGACCAGCACCTCCCAGAGCGCATCTCCGATCGCGAGCGGGACTTCGTAACTCCATTTGCGCCACCAGTCCCGCATGCGATTGCTCCGAAGTCAGTGCCTGACCACCAGCACCGAGCATTTGGCGTAGCGCACCACGTGGCCGGCGTTCGAGCCCAGGAAATAGGTCCGCATTGCCGGGCGGTGCGAGGTCATGACGATGAGCTCGGCCTTCATGTGCGCCGCTTCCTCGAGGATCTCGTGATAGATGCCGCCCTGACGCACCACGCTGGAGATGCGCGGGGCGTCGATACCGGACTCGCGCGCGACGATCGCGAGGGCTTCCTCCGAGGTCTGGCGCTGCTGCTCGTCGAAATCCGCCGGCACATATTCGGCCAGCATGACCGGCGTCATCGGCAGCACGTTGAGCAGGCGCACCGTGCCGTTCCAGGTCTGCGACAGCGTCGCCGCCGTTGCGATCGCAGGTTTTGCGAGGTCGGTGTCGGCAAGGTCGATGGGCACGAGAATGGACTTGAACATCTGCGCCTCCCTGTCTTTCGACGGCCGAGGACGGCGCCCTGTGTCCTCATGCCTGCTTCAGCAACTTGGGGCTGACGAACAGCACCAGCTTCCCGCGGCGGTACGCCACGTCGCCCCAATCCTTGACGTCAAAGTCGAAGACCGCAAGTCCCGCTGTGGGCAGATTGTGGGCGAGGGCCTTCCGGCCGGCTTCATCACCGCTGCCCATCAGCATCAATGCAATTTCATGCATGCCCGGATTGTGACCGACCAGCATCAGGTTCTTCGGCGAGGCCGGAACGGTTGCGATGCGAATGATTTCCAGGAGCTGCGCGGGACCGGCGCCATAGAGTTCCGGCAGCAATTCGACCTGGGGCTCCGCGACACGATTCTTCATGGTTTCCCAGGCGATGTCCCAGGTCTGCCTGGCCCGCACGGCGGGCGAAACCAGCACGGTATTGGGGAACGGCGGATGATGGGCGACCCAGTCGCCCATATGGGCTGCATCCCGATGGCCCCGGTCGTCGAGACGGCGGTCCTGGTCACGGCCGCTCGGTGCGTCAGTCTCGGTCTTGGCGTGACGCAGCAGCATCAAACGGCGCATGGCATTCTCGAATCATTACAGTCGTAATTAATGTACAGGCACAGGCATCGGTTCAGGACAAGGTGACAAGCGCCTGACCGGTGCCTTAAGAAAACGACATGAGCGAGACTTACACAAGCGTGTCCCAGGAAGAAGTCGGCTTTCGCGAGCGCGAGCGGCTGTCGTTCGATCTCGACGCCGATATCTGCGTGATCGGCGCTGGGCTCGCCGGGCTCACGATCGCGCTGGAGGCGGCTCGGCTCGGGGCCAGCGTCGCGGTGCTGGAGGGCCGGCATGTCGGCTGGAACGCGTCCGGCAACCAGCTCGGCACCGTGATGCCGGGCTTTGCGCTTCCGCTCGCCGATCTGATCGAGCGCATCGGTTTCGAGGACGCGCGCGAACTCTGGGCGCTTTCGAAGGAGGGCGCCAAATTCGTGCGCGCCAACGCCACCGAAGAGGCGATCCCGGGGATCGGCCTCGGCGACGGCGTGCTCGAGGTTTCCAATATCGATGCCGGGGACCGGCTGATCAGCCGGCTCCAGATGCTGAACGAGGATTTCGATACCGAGGCCGAGGGCTGGCAGGCTGATCGCGTGCGCGCAGTGCTCAAGTCCGACCGCTATTTCCATGGCGTCTATTACCCGAGGGCGTTCCACGTCGACGGCAGGAAATATGTCCACGGCCTCGCGGCCCTGGCGCGGCGGGCCGGCGCGCGCATCTTCGAGGAGACGCCGGTCGTCAGCATCGATCATTCCGGCATCCGCAAGCGTATCGTGACGCCGTCGGCACGCCTGCGCGCCACGCATATCGTGCTCGCCGGCAACATCCATCTCGGCGCGCCGCTGAAGCGCCTGTCGGACACATTGCTGCCGGTCTGGCGCTACGCAGGCGTCACCGCGCCGCTCGGCGAGCGCCTCTCCGAGATCCTCGCCTTCAAGGGATCGGTGATGGATACCGACGGCATCGATCATTTCCGCGTCGTCGACCGCGACCGTTTGATGTGGGAAAGCCCGGAGACGACATGGGCGGCGAGCCCGCAGCGCTTCGCGGGCGCCATCAAGCGCCGGATCCGCACGATCCTTCCGAATCTCGGCGAGGTCGAGATCGCCGAGATGTTTGGCGGGGCCACCGGCCAGACCGTGCACGGCATGCCGCAGATCGGGCAGCTCCGCAAAGGACTGTGGGTGGCAAGCGGTTTTGGCCGCCAGGGCATGAATACCTCGGCCATGGCTGGGCAGCTCATCGCCCGCGGCATCTTCCGGGGCGACGACCGCTGGCGCCTGTTCTCGTCGTTCGAACTGGTCTGGGCGGGCGGGATGACCGGGCGCGCCGCCGGCCAGATGATCGGGCTCTGGGGCAGGGCGAGCTCGGCCGCCGCCGGTGCGCTCGCGCGTTACCGCGACCGGGCACGGGTCAGGGAGAGGGCGCGCGAGGCGAAGCTGGCTGAGGCCAATCGGGCCGCCGGCACGGGTCCGCGGCGTACTCCGCCCGGCGCCGTGCGCCCGGTTCGGCCCGCCCCGCGGCCGGAACCGGTGCCGCATGCCGAGGAGGCCGTGTCGGAGGAGCAGGGCGTCTCGCAATAATTTGAGAAAAAACTCCGCCTGACGGTGTAACGTCGCGCGTTGAAGCCCGTATCTCAGCGCGTGGACAGGTGAAAAGTCCCTCGCACGGAGAAAGAGATGTTTGACCGCCGCATCCTGTTGACGTCCGTTGCCGGCCTCTTCGGCCTGACGGCGTTCCGCTGGTTGAGAGCGACCCCGGCCAAGGCTGGAGAGAAGGCCGCGGAGAAATTCGAGGTCGAGAAGACGGAGGCCGAGTGGCGCGCCCAGCTCACGCCTCAGCAGTACGAGATTTTGCGCAACCACGGCACCGAGCGGCCCGGCTCGAGTCCGCTTCTGAAGGAGCATCGCAAGGGCATCTTCGCCTGCGCCGGCTGCGACCTGCCGCTGTTCGCCTCCGACACCAAGTTCGAGAGCGGCACCGGTTGGCCGAGCTTCTACCAGCCGATCGAAGGCAATGTTGGCAAGACCGAGGACCGGACCTACGGCATGGTCCGCACCGAGGTGCATTGCCGGCGCTGCGGCGGCCATCTCGGCCACGTCTTCGACGACGGTCCGAAGCCCACCGGATTGCGCTACTGCATTGACGGTTTCGGGCTGGTCTTCCACCCGGCGGCGGCGTCCGCGACTTGAGCCTTGCGCCCGGCAATTGTTGCCGGCTCGGCAATTGTGCCCCGGTCTCACGGCCGGGGCATGTCTATTTAAGTCATTGATTTCCTGAGAATACCCGCATTGGCATAGCCCTTGCGATGTCTCCTTTCGAATGCGGCCATGGGTCCGGCGGCCGCCGAGATCGGATTTGGAGACAAAGTTATGGGTATCTTCGATGCAATGAACACCTCGGTGGGGGGGCTGCAGGCGCAGTCCTATGCGCTGCAGAACATTTCCGGCAACATCGCGAACTCATCCACCACCGGCTACAAGGGCATCGGAACCAGCTTCGAGGATCTCATCCCGGACGCCTCCGTGCCGAGCAAGCAGGTCGCCGGCGGCGTCACCGCGCATGCCCAGGCAACCATCACCACCCAGGGCACGATCTCATCCTCCAGCGTCGCCACCAACATGGCGATCACCGGCGACGGCTTCTTCTCGGTGCAGAAGGCGAGCGGCGTCGTCGACAACGTGCCGGTGTTCGACGGCGTCAACTACTACACCCGCCGCGGCGACTTCCAGGTCAACGCCAACGGCAATCTCGTCAACGGCGCCGGCTACTACCTGATGGGCGTCGCGGTCGACCCGAAGACCGGCAACGCGCTCGGCAACGTGCCGACGGTGCTGCAATTCCAGAACAACTTCGTCCCGGCGCAGGCGACCACCGCGATCCAGTATGCGGCGAACCTGCCGAGCCAGCCGAACACGTTGGCGAGCTCGACGGCGGCGAGCGGCTCGCTCGTGGCCTATGGTGGCCTTAATCCGTCCGATTTCGCGTCGAGTCCGTTGCCGTATGTCGATGCGACGGTCACCGGCACGGCCGTCAACAACCAGGCTTCCGCGCCTGCTCCTATCACCTCAGCGACGGCGCTGTCGGGCACCGCGCCCAGCGACTCGTTGACGACCAGCTTCGCCGCCGGCGACACTATCGTGGTCGACGGCACCACCATCACCATCACCGCGGCCGGCACCGGCCTGCAGGATTCTACCCATGTTCGCGCGGACGATACCGTCGGCGATCTGCTCACGGCGATCGGCGGCATCACCGGCGTGGCACCGACGATCAGCGGCGGCGCCATCACGCTTCACACCGGCGCCATGAAGGACCTTACCATCACGAGTGCGTCGTCCGCCTTTTCCGCGCTCGGTTTCACGAGCCCGGTATCGCAGGCCCGCGGCACCGGCAACAGCGTCGTGACTAGCAACGACGTTTCGACCTTCACCAAGGAGTCCATCAGCGGCGGCGCAGTGACTGCGTTTAATGCTTCCGGCACGCCGGTGAACCTGCAATTGCGCTGGGCCAAGGTCGACAGCTCCTCACTCGGGACCGGGCACTCCGACACCTGGAACCTGTTCTATCAGTCGAACGCCGATGCGACCGGCACCCAGACGGCTTGGATCAACACCGGCACTAATTTCACCTTTGCCAGCGACGGCTCGCTCAGTTCCCCGAGCGGTTCAGGCATCACCATCCCCAACGTCACCGTCGGCGGCCAGTCGCTGGGCTCGGTGGCCTTCAACATCTCCTCCGGCGGACTGACGCAATATGCCAGCACCAGCGGCGCCGTCACCATCAACACCATCACGCAGAACGGCTACGCCGCCGGCCAGCTCCGCTCGGTCGCCGTCAACAACAACGGCATCGTGGTCGGCACCTTCTCCAACGGCCAGAACCTCGATCTCGCTGCGGTGACGCTCTCGCACTTCAACGGCACCAACTATCTGAAGGCGATGGACGGCGGCGCCTATGCCGTGACCGACCAGTCGGGCCCGGCGATCGACGGCGCTTCCGGCAGCATCAGCGGCTCGTCGCTTGAGGGATCGAACACCGACATCGCCGACGAATTCACCAAGCTGATCGTGACCCAGCAGGCCTATTCGGCCAACACCAAGGTCATCACGACGGCGAACTCGATGGTGCAGGATCTCCTGAACGTGTTGCGCTGATCAGCGCCGACGCAGCGTAACCAGAGGCGGGCAGTAACATGGGTTTGAGTTCATCCCTCGCCAGCGCAATGAGCGGCCTGCGCGCCAACCAGGCCGCGCTTTCGATCGTCTCCTCGAACGTCGCCAATTCGCAGACGCCGGGTTACGTTGCGCAGTCGCCGAACCAGATCGAGGTCACCACCGGCGACTTCGGTTCGACGGTGACGACCACCGGCGTCAGCCGCGACCTCGATGCCTATGTGCAGGGCCAGCTCCGCACCGAGATCGGCGGCGGCGGCTACGCCGACCAGATGGCCAACATTCTGAAGCAGCTTCAGAATGTCTACGGCAACCCCGGCGGCAGCGGCACGCTCGAAACCGCGCTGAACGATTTCACAAGTGCGTTGCAGGCATTGTCGACGAGCGCAGGCGCGTCGTCTGCGCAGACCGTCGCGGTCGCTGCGGCGCAGTCGCTGGCGCAGCAGCTCAACCTCACTACCAAGGGCATCCAGTCGCTGCGCAGCAATGCCGAGCAGGATCTGAGCACCTCGGCGCAGCAGGCCAACGCGGCGATGCAGCAGATCGCCGACATCAATACCAAGCTGCAAGGCCTGAGCTCGAGCGATCCGTCGGCGGCGACGCTGATGGATCAGCGCGACCAGGCCATCAACACGCTGTCGAAATATGTCGACGTCCGCGTCGTTACCGACGGCTCCAACCAGGCCAACGTCTATACCAGCACGGGCATCCAGCTCGTCGGCGCGGGGCTGGCCTCGAAGTTCACCTTCTCGTCCGCTGGCGCGCTGACGGCGAATTCGCTCTATGACAGCAATCCGGCCAAATCCGGCGTCGGCGCATTCAACATCTCGCTGCCGAACGGCTCGTCGATCGACGTCGTCGCCAACAACGTGGTGTCGTCGGGACAGATCGCGGCCGACCTCAAGCTGCGCGACCAGACGCTGGTGCAGGCGCAGACCCAGGTCGACCAGCTCGCCGCGACGATGGCGAGCGCCATGTCCGACAAGACCACGGCCGGAACGGCCGTGGCCGGCCCGCCGTCCGGCTTCACGGTCGACATCTCCAATACGGCGCCTGGCAATTCGGTCAACCTGGCCTACACCGACGCCGCGACCAACACCCAGCGCCAGATCACGATCGTCAACGTGACGGATCCGGCGGCGCTGCCGTTGCAAAACGCCACCAATGCCAATCCGCTCAAGGTCGGCGTCGACTTCTCCGCGCCGATGGCCACGATCCTGTCCACGCTCAACACCGCGCTCGCCGGCACAACCCATCTGTCGTTTGCGGGCTCCGGCACCACGCTCCAGATCACGGACGACGGCACCGGTGCGAGCACGGTCAAGTCGGCCTCGGTGACCAAGACGATCTCCGCGCTCCAGTCGGGCAACGCGCAATTGCCGTTGTTCACTGACGGCAGCGCGCTCTACACCGGCGCGATCACCTCGTCGGGGTCGCAGATGACTGGACTTGCCGGACGTATCGGGGTGAACGCGGCGGTCGTGAGCGACCCGAGCAAGATCTCGGTCTACAACACCTCGCCGGTGACGCCCGCGGGCGATACCACGCGATCGGACTTTCTCTACACGCAGCTTACCAGCTCGGTGTTCTCCTATTCGCCGACGACAGGTCTGGGCTCGTCGAGCCAGCCATTCAGCGGCACGGTCTCGAGCTATCTGCAGCAGTTTCTGAGCATCCAGAGCAACGCCTCGACCCAGGCGACGGCGCTCCAGCAGGGCCAGAGCGTGGTCGTCTCGACCCTCCAGGCGAAGTTCAACTCGACCTCCAGCGTCAATCTGGACTCGGAGATGTCGAACCTGATTCAGCTCCAGAATGCCTATGCCGCCAATGCCCATGTCATGTCGGTGGTGCAGAGCATGATGAACACATTGCTCCAGGCTCAAGTGTAACCAGTACAGGGCTCTGAAAGATGTCGATCAGCAGCATCAACTATTCTTCGTCGGTCCTCGGCGCGCAGATCCGCAACATCAATCAGCAGCTCACCGATCTGTCGACACAGCTCTCGACCGGCAAGCTGTCGCAGACTTATTCCGGCATGGGGACCAACGAAGGTTTTGCGATCGCCGGGCGCGCGCAACTTTCCAACATCGCCGCCTACACCGACACGATCACCAACGTGAACGTCAACATCAACCTCGCCAACACCGCGCTCCAGTCGCTGACGACGATCCGCAACACGGTACAGACTGGCTCCGCCAGCACCGCCCAGGATCTCAACGTCAACGGCCAGACGATCGCGCAGAACACCGCCGCCGCCCAGTTCGGCTCGATGGTCGGCGTCCTCAACACGCAGTCAGGCAACCGCTATCTGTTCTCCGGGACCGCCTTCAACACGCAGTCCGTCGCCAATGCCGACGACATCATCAACGGGACGACGACGCAGGCCGGCCTGAAGACCGTCATGGCGGAGCGCCAGGCGGCCGATCTCGGCGCCAACGGCATGGGCCGGCTGGTGCAGACGCAGCCGACGCCGAGCTCTGTGCAAGTGTCCGAGGACGCCGCGGGATCGCCCTTCGGGTTGAAGATCGCGGCCGTTTCCTCGACGTTGACGGGCGCGACGGTCACGGGTCCGAGCGGCTCGCCGGTGTCGTTTTCGGTGGACCTCAACGGCACCAATCCAAACAATGGCGACAAGCTCAGCGTCCAGTTCACGCTTCCGGACGGCACGACCGAGCAGATCGACCTGACCGCGTCGACCGCCACGCCGACGCCGACCGGCAGCTTTGCGATCGATACGACCACTCCGGGCAACACCGCTACGAATCTCAACGCCGCGCTGAACACCGCGATCCAGAAGCTTGCCAACACTTCGCTGGTGGCGGCATCCGCCGTCACCGCCGGCGACAATTTCTTCAACACCGCGAGCTCGGCGACGGGAACGGCGGCAGTCTCCAATCAGGCCGCGCCGCCGGCTTCGACCACGGCCACGGGCGCGACAGCGCTGTCCGGCACGGCTCCCTCGGACTCGATATCACCCGGCTTCTCGGTCGGCGATTCCATCACCGTCAACGGCACCACGCTGAGCTTCGTCGGCTCGGGTGCGACCGGCAATCAGCTCAACGTCACCGACAGCATCCAGACCCTGCTCAGCAAGATCGATTCGATCACGGGCACCTCGAAGCCGTCGACGATCCATGGCGGCGTAGTCACGATCAACACCGACGATGCGGCGAGCCTGAACATCTCGGGCTCGACTCCGGGCGCCACGGCCGCGCTGAACACGCTGGGGTTCAGCTCGTCCCCGATCACCGCCACGCAACCACCGCTGCGCGTGGGCTCTTCGCCGGCGAGCTCTGCGACGACGCTGGTGAACGGCTCCGCCAATACGGTGAAATGGTACACTGGCAATGACGGGCCCGGCTCACCGCGCTCGACCGCGGTCGCGCGGGTCGACGATTCCATCACGGTGCAATATGGCGCCCAGGCCGACGAGGATGCGATCCGCACCCAGTTGCAGGCGATCGCCGTGTTCGGCACGTTCTCGACCTCGCCGACCGGGCAATATTCCGGGGCCCAGGTCGCGGCGCTGAGCCTGCGCACGACGCAGGCGCTGACGCCGCAGCCCGGGCAACAGAAGATCGAGGACATCCAGACCGATATCGCGATGGCCCAGAACACGATGAAGGACGCAACCACGCGTCAGACTCAGGCCAAGGCGCAGCTTCAGTCCATCATCGACCAGGCCGAGTCGGCGTCTCCCGACCAGGTCGCGAGCGAGATCCTGGCGCTCCAGAACGCGCTCCAGGCGTCCTACCAGACCACGGCGAACCTGGCGCAGCTCTCGCTCGTCAAGTTCCTGTAAGGGAGCGTTAAGGCTCCATTAACCATGCCTGTTTACCTCTTGGTGAGGAATTGGGGCGCGCGGGGCAATTGATGTCGGATCGGATGCAGCTTGTGGTGGCGACGCCGTGTTTCGGCGGCCAGGTGTCGAGCATCTATGCGAGCTCGATCTTCGCGCTCCAGCGCGCCGTGCACGGCATGTCCAATCTCGAGCTCAAGGTGCTCCTGCGCGACGGCGACGCGCTGATCACCCGGGCGCGGGCCAATCTGGTCGCGATGTTTCTCGACGATCCCAAGGCGACGCATTTCTTGTTCATCGACGCCGACATCGGGTTCAAGCCCGAACAGGTGTTCCGGCTGATCGAATGCGGGGCCGACGTCGTCGCCGGCTGCTATCCGATCAAGCGCGTCAACTGGGACAAGGCCGGGCGGGCGATCCAGGCCGGCCGGACCGACGTGCCGGCGGCCTCGCTCGATTACGTGCTCGAGATCGAGGATCCCGACCGCATCGTCGTCGTCAACGGATTTACCCGCGTGCGTTACGCAGGCACCGGATTCCTCATGATTCGCCGTCACGTGCTGGAGGCGATGTGCCGGCACCCGAACTATGCGAGCTTGCAGTTCTTCCGCGAGCATTCCCACGACACGCTGGCTGCGAGCCAGAACCGCTTCGCGCTGTTCGAATGCATGATCGACCCGGCGACCGGCACCTATCTCTCCGAGGATTTCGCCTTCTGCAAGCGCTGGACCGATATCGGCGGCGAGATCTGGGCCGACCTCCAGAGCTCGCTCGATCATGTCGGCCCGTCGGTGTTCCACGGCGACATCACCTCGCAATTCGCGCCGGCACCCGCCGCCGCAGCAGACGCCGCGTGAGCTTTCGGGATGAGCCTCGGCGCACCCCGCCTGCGAGCTGAAGACGGCCCGCGATACGGGCTGCGCGACCTCTTCACGCCGCTGGAGACGCTGCTTGCCTCCGGTGGCGACCAGCGCCTGGCGCTCGATCCGCGCGATGGTCTCAACGCCTACGCCTGCGCGCCGCAGCCGACGCCCGAGATCTGGAATTTTGCATCCTCGACCGCATCCTCGATCTCGCAAGCGGCCTATGAGCGCGCTGCGCTCGCGCGCGAGGAACTCGTGCACAAATCGCTGTTCGACGAGGTTGAGGTCGCTTTCGACGCCCGCATCGAGGACATGCGCGACGAACTGCGCACCCATCTCCAGCTCTCGCCGCGGGTGGATGTCGTGTTCTCGCCGTCCGGCACCGATGCGCAGCTTCACGCGCTGTTCCTGGCGCGCGCCGTGCTCGGTGCGCCGCCGGTCACCATCGTCGTCGGCTCCGACCAGACTGGAAGCGGAACAGCGTTCACCGCGCGCGGGCGTCATTTCAGCTCGGTGACGGCGAGCGGCGTGTCGGTCCGCAAGGATGGTCCGATCGCAGGTCTCGGCAGCGACAGTGTTGCGCTGTCGCTGATGGATGAGGCGGACGCCGACTCCGCGGTGCTTCGCGCAATCACCATGGTGGTCGCCCAGGGCGCGCCCGTGTTGCTTCAGATCATGGACTCCTCGAAGCTCGGCTGGCGCGCGCCGAGCGAGGCCTGTCTCGACGAGATCGCAAAACGCTGGCCAGGCAGAGTTCAGATTGCGGTCGATGCCTGCCAGATGCGGCTCGGGCGGCGTCGGCTGCGCTTCTATCTGGATCGCGGCTACATGGTGCTGGTCAGCGGCTCGAAATTCTTCGGCGGGCCCGCCTTCAGCGGCGCGCTCCTGGTGCCCAAGGGATTTGCCCGCGCTCTCGATCGCCTGAACGAGATTGCGCCCGGCTTCCTCGACTACGCCAGCCGCTTCGACTGGCCGAAGGGCTGGAGCGGCCTGCGATCGCGTTTCGAGCGCCGGCCGAACTTCGGTCAGTGGCTGCGCTGGGAAGCGGCACTGGCGGAGATCGCCAGCTACTACGCGCTGCCCGGTGCCTTCCGCGCCAAGGCGCTCGGCGAGCTCAGGGCCGGCATCGACGACATGATCGCCTTGACGCCTACGCTCCGCGCGATCACGTCCACCTCGCGCCGGAGCAGCGTGGACGACGAGGAATTCGTTCACGACACGATCTTTCCCGTCATGCTTCTGCGCGACGGCCGCCCGGCCACGACTGCCGATACCAACGCGATCTATCGTGCGCTCGCACGCGACGTGAGCGACGTCGACGTCGGTAGCGCCGCGGACCGGCAGGTGGCCGCGCAGCGCTGTCTCGTCGGCCAGCCGGTGCGGCTGCAGCGGCCGGACGGCACGCAAGCGCTGCTGCGGCTCTGCGTGGGCGCGCAGCTCGTGACCGGGGCGTGGTCGGCGGACGCGGCGCAAGGGCAAAGAAATCTTCAGCAAGTTCTCGAGCGCATCGCCCACGTGCTGGCGAAGATCGAGCTGCTGCTTGGCCGCACCAACAGCGCGACATCTGCATCCGGAGCCTGACATGCAGTCCGAAGTTTCGTATCCGCTTGGCGTCAGCGCGGCGCAAGTTGCCGATCGTATCGGCTTTGCGCGGTTGACGCATCAGGCGTTCGTCGGCGTCGATCTGCGGCCGCTGCGTGATCAGCTCGTGAGCAAGATCGCCGATGGCACCGCGCAGGCCGGCGAGGGGCTCGACCTGTCGCTGATCGCGCAGCTTCTCGGCGACAAGGAGGCGGGCCTTGCGATCCAGGCCGAGGTGCTCGCCTTCCATCAATTGTTCCGCTCGCCTTGCGCCGTCGCAAAGCCGGCGTTGCGCGTGCTCGCGCTCGCTGCGGCCATCGACATGGGCGGCAACACCCCGATCGAATTCCTGCTCGAAAGCTCGGACATCGAGCTGTTGACACTCTACGTCGTCAAGGGCGTCGGCCTGCCGGAGCCGCTGCCGGATCACGACGTCGCCATCGTCGTCGCATCCGATTCCGAAGAATGCCGCGAGCCGTTAGCTGCGATCGGCAATGCCGCCGCGAGCTGGCCAAGGCCGTTGCTCAACCGTCCGGATCGCATCGCCAACCTCGATCGCGACAAGCTGCATCGCCTGCTCGCCGGTACGGCGGGCCTCGACATTCCCGCGACGGTCTGCGCGACGCGCGCGCAATTGTCGGGTCTGTCGCAAGCGCGGACCCGCTGCGAGGACATCACGGGCGAATTGCGCTTCCCGATGATCGTGCGGCCGCGCGGCACGCATGCGGGCGTGGGACTGGCAAAGGTCGATGATGCCGCGGCGCTCAGCGAGTATCTGGCCGGGCGGCAGGAGCAGGAATTCTTCGTCGCACGCTTCGTCGACTATTCCAGCGCCGACGGACTCTTCCGCAAATATCGGCTCGCCATCGTCGACGGCAGGCCGTACGCCTGTCACATGGCGATCGCCGACCGCTGGGACATCTGGTACCTCAACGCCTACATGGCCTTCAGCGAAGAGAAGCGCGCGGAGGAAGCCGACTTCATGCGCGACTTCGATGTTGCCTTCGCGAGTCGTCATAGTGCGGCGCTCGACGAGATGATCGCTCGCGTGGGGCTGGACTATTTCACCATCGACTGCGCCGAGAACAAACGCGGCGAGCTCTTGATCTTCGAGGCCGACAACACGGCCGTTGTGCACAACATGGACTCGCCGGACGTGTTTCCGTACAAGCAGCCGCAGATGCGCAAGATCTTTGCCGCGTTCACGTCGATGCTGTCGCGACACGCGAAGGCGGACGGGAGCAGGGCGTGAACGAGATCATCCGGGGCGATATCCAGAGCGCACCCGCAAGCACTTCGCTCGATCCGCAGGATTGGAGTGCGTTCCGTGCGCTCGCTCACCGTATGCTGGACGAGACGATCGATTCCATTGCCAATGTGCGCGAACGGGCGGTGTGGCAGCCCGCGCCGGACAGTGTTCGCGCGCAAATGAAGGCGGATGTGCCGCGCGCGGCGACCGATCTCGGCGACGTCTATCGCGAGTTCGCCGATGTGATCGCGCCTTACGCGACAGGCAACGTCCATCCCGGTTTCATGGGTTGGGTGCATGGCGGCGGTACTGCGGTCGGCATGCTCGCGGAGATGCTGGCGGCCGGGCTCAACGCCAATCTCGGTGGCCGCGATCACATGCCGATCGAGGTCGAGCGGCAGATCACCGCATGGATGCGAGAGCTATTCGGCTTTCCGCAAGGTGCCAGCGGCATCTTCGTCACGGGCACGTCGATGGCGAACCTGATGGCGGTGCTGGTGGCCCGCACGAACGCGCTGGGTACGCTTGCACGTCAGCACGGCATCGGCAATGACGGCGCGCTGCTCACCGCCTACACATCGAAGGCGGCGCATGGCTGCATCGCGAAGGCGATGGACATGGCTGGACTCGGCACCGATGCGCTGCGCCAGATCGATGTCGATGCGGAGCATCGCATCGACATTGCCGCTCTGCGAGCGCAGATCGCCGTCGATCGCGACGTCGGTTTCAAGCCGTTTCTCGTGGTCGCGTCTGCAGGCACCGTCGATATCGGCGCGATCGATGATCTTGCCGCTCTTGCGCAACTATGCAGCGAGGAAGGGATCTGGTTCCACGTCGACGGTGCGTTCGGTGCACTGGCGATTCTTTCATCTGAACTGGCGCCGCGCCTTGCCGGTATCGAGCTTGCCGATTCCATCGCGCTCGATTTCCACAAATGGGGGCAGGTGCCGTATGACGCCGGCTTCCTGATGGTGCGCGACGGTGAGAAGCATCGGCAGGCTTTTGCGCAGCCTGCGGCGTATCTGCGGCGCGAGGCGAGGGGGCTGGCTGCGGGCTCGCATTGGCCGTGTGATTTTGGCCCTGATCTGTCGCGTAGTTTTCGTGCACTGAAAACCTGGTTCACATTGAAGACGTTCGGCACTGACAGGCTGGGCGCCATGATCGCGCACACCTGCGCGCTCGCCAGATATCTCGAAACGCGCGTTCTTGCCGAGCCTCGGCTCGAACTCCTGGCGCCGGTCAATCTCAACATCGTCTGCTTCCGATATCGTGCCGACGACGAGATCAATCGCGAGATCGTGGCCGACATCCAGGTATCGGGCGTCGCCGCGCCCTCGAGCACGACGCTGGACGGCAAGTTTGCGATCCGCGCGGCGATCGTCAATCACCGCACGGACGTGACCGACATCGATGCGCTGGTTGCCGCCGTGCTGGATTTCGGTGCGAGGCGATCGGGAGATGGCCTGATCGAGATCGACGCGCCGCCGCTCGCGGCGCAGTAGTCCCTCGAGGGCGTCCTGAAAACGAAACCGCCCCGGACCAGGTCCGGGGCGGTTTCGTTTGAAGATCTCTGCGAGGCGTCTAGGCTGCCGAACTCACGTTGCCCTTGACGTCGTCCTTCGGATGCGTGGCCTCGTATTGGTCCCGCAGCTTGTCTTCATAGGCGATCAGCTTGCGGGCCTCTTTGAGCGCGCGATAGAGATCGCCGCTCATGATATTGTTGTTGATGCCTTCGATGATCGGCCATGCGCTCGGCACGGCAGTTACGATGTCGCGCACCAGGTTGAAATAGGTGCCGTGCTGGGTCTGCGGATCCGGCGAGATATACATCAACTGCACCGCCAGATAGACGAGCTTTGCCGGGCTGTTCGCGGTATCGGGGGTGAGGATGTCGCGCTCGCGCAGGATCGGTACATTCTCGCCGTCGATCAGGAGGCGGGCACGCTGGTCTGTATTGGTGATCACGCAATTGCCGACGATGATGCGTTCGTGCGGTCTGAGCTCGACTTTGAGAGCCATGCCTGTTCTCCATCAACGCTTTTGTAAATGAGCGACAGGCGCACCCAGTCAATGACGGCTGTCGGCTCCGATTGGGCCTGATCCTTGCTGAATGTGGTTAACGCGTCGTAAACACCGGCGCGCATCGCCGAAAAGCGAATTATTTCAATATGTTGGCGGATGACAAGGAGCCGGCCTGAACCGTTGCGAGATACCGTTTCGGCCCGAGGCGGACAAAAGCGCGGGTTTCATTTCACGGATTGTTAGAGGCTTGGACGCACCGTCCGCCGGTCGTTTGATCAATCTCGGTCAAACAGGACGCGTAGCTACTACCAGAAAGGTAACAGTATGTCCGGTATCGTTCTCTCCGCATCGGTTCGTCAGAACCTGCTCTCCCTCCAGTCCACCGCCGACCTCCTCGCCACCACCCAGTCCCGTCTGTCGACTGGCCGGAAGGTGAACTCGGCGCTCGACAATCCCACCAACTACTTCACCGCGCAGGGCCTCGACAACCGCGCCAGCGACATCGGCAACCTGCTCGATGGCATCGGCAACGGCGTCCAGGTGCTGCAGGCCGCCAACACTGGCATCACCTCGCTGCAGAAGCTGGTCGACAGCGCCAAGTCGATCGCCAACCAGGTGCTGCAGAGCCCGACGGGCTACTCGACCAAGTCGACCGTGACCTCGACCGCCATCACCGGCGCGACCGCCAGCAACCTGCTGGGCACGGGCTACACCAACGCCACTTCCACCCCCGGCACCACTATTAAGAACGACAACACGACTTCTGTCGACATCACGGCCGCGACCCAGCTGGTTGGTACCTCCAGTGGTACGTCCGACGACCTTGCCACGGCCATCACCACCGGTTCTGTCCTAACGGTCAACGGCAAGACCATCACGTTCGACAACACCGTGACCACCTCGACCCAAGACGCCTCGGGCAACTTCACCATCGGCATCAAATCGGGTAGCACCCTGACGGTGGGGACGGTGCTTAGCGCGATCGATACCATTACCGGCGCCGCGACGGCTTCGACCGTCAACGGTTCTGGTCAGCTCGTGCTGAGCACAGGTACTGCCTCGGACCTCACGATCTCCGGCTCGGGCAACGTGCTCACAGCCCTCGGCCTGTCGGCCGGTACCACCGCGCGCACCCCGCCCGCTATCTCCGGCCAGACGCTGACGATCGCTGCCACCGGCGGCGGCGCTGGCACCAGCATCACCTTCGGCACCGGTACCGGCCAGGTCTCGACGCTGAACGGGCTCAATGCGGCGCTGTCGGCCAACAACCTGCAGGCCTCGATCGACTCAACCGGCGTGATCTCCATCACGACCACCAACGACGCGGCGTCCTCGACGATCGGCGCGCTCAGCGGCTCGGCCATTACCAGCGCCGGCCCGTTCCACAGCTCCACCGTGGCGGCTCCGGTCGCCGATCCGACCTCGCAGGCCCAGCGTGCCAGCCTGGTTGCGCAGTACAACAACGTGCTCGCGCAAATCGACACCACGGCGCAGGACGCGTCCTTCAACGGCGTCAACCTGTTGAATGGCGATACGCTGAAGCTGACGTTCAACGAAACCGGCAAGTCGACGCTGAGCATCACCGGCGTTACCTTCAACACCGGCGGCCTCGGTCTGTCGAGCCTGAGCTCGGGTACCGACTTCCTGGACAACGCTTCGGCAAACAAGGAGCTGACCGTGCTCAATGCGGCCAGCAGCACGCTGCGTTCGGAAGCGTCGACGCTCGGTTCGAACCTGTCGGTCGTGCAGATCCGCCAGGACTTCAACAAGAACCTGATCGACGTCCTGCAGACTGGCTCGTCCAACCTGACGTTGGCCGACACCAACGAGGAAGCGGCCAACAGCCAAGCGCTGTCGACCCGCCAGTCGATCGCTGTCTCGGCGCTGTCGCTGGCCAACCAGTCGCAGCAGAGCGTGTTGCAGCTGCTCCGCTGATACGCGGCGAAAATCGCTAACCAAAACATCGCGGCGGGGCATTTGCCCCGCCGCTTTTTTTCGTCTCGCGATACGGCGGGCCGGGCGTTTGCGGACCCTGGCGTTAACCGATCGTTAACCTTGCGGCTTAAGCCGCCATTAACCTTAATTTAAAGGACACCCCCTAAAACTGGACAAAAGCCAATTCTCCAATCGGCGAGCCCCGATTCGTACCGGTTTCGCGTCCCAACAGGAAGATCCGCCAATGTCCAACATCGTTCTTTCGGCATCAGTTCGCCAGAACCTGTTGTCGCTTCAGTCGACGGCAGACCTGCTCGCGACGACGCAGGAGCGCCTTGCGACCGGAAAGAAGGTGAACACCGCGCTCGACAACCCCACCAACTTCTTCACTGCGCAGGGGCTCGACAACCGCGCCAGCGACATCAGCAATCTCCTCGACGGCATCAGCAACGGCGTTCAGGTGCTGCAGGCGGCCAACACCGGCATCACCTCGCTGCAGAAGCTGGTCGACAGCGCCAAGTCGATCGCGAGCCAGGTGCTTCAAAGCCCGACGGGCTATTCACCCAAGTCCAACGTCACGTCGGCCGCGATTACCGGTGCAACCCCCAACAACCTGCTCGGCTCGGCCTACACCAACAACACGGTCACCGGCACCACCATTCAGAACGACAACTCGAGTGGCGCACAGAACATCACGGCTGCGACCAAGCTTGTCGGCACCGCCGCCGCGGGTTCCGACGACCTCGGCACAGCCATCGCCAACGGCTCGGTCCTGACCATCGACAACAAGACTATCACCTTCTCGACCTCGCAGACCACCTCAACCACCGATTCCTTTGGCAACGTCACCATCGGCATCGGCTCTGGCAGTAACTTGACGGTGCAGACCGTGCTGTCCGCGATCGACAGCATCACCGGCACCGCGACGGCTTCGACCGTCAACGGTTCTGGTCAGCTTGTGCTGAGCACCGGCACGACGCAGGATCTGACGATCTCCGGCTCAGGCAACGTGCTCACGGCGCTCGGCCTCAGTGCCGGCGCCACCGCCCGCGTCCCGCCCCCGCTGAGCGGCAAGACGTTGCAGATCAATGCGACCGGTGGCGGTACCCAGACCAACATCACCTTCGGCACCGGCACCGGGCAGATCTCGACGCTCAATCAGCTCAATGCCGCGCTGGCGGCGAATAACCTGCAAGCAACGATCGACACCACGGGTCACCTCAACATCGTGACGTCCAACGATGCGGCGTCCTCGACGATCGGCACGATCGGCGGCACGGCTGCGGCGAGTGGTCAGCCCTTCTACGGCCTGATCGCGCCGGCCCCTGTCGCCGACCCGGATTCGCAGGCCACTCGTGCGAATCTAGTCTCGCAGTACAACAACGTGCTGGCACAGATCAATACGACTGCCCAGGACTCCTCCTACAATGGTGTGAACCTGCTGAATGGCGATACGCTGAAGCTGGTGTTCAACGAAACGGGAAGATCCACGCTGACCATTCAGGGCGTAACGTTCAACTATGCCGGTCTCAGCCTTGCGCCACTGACCCAGAGCGTTGATTTCCTCGACACCAATTCGGCGAACGCCGTCCTTACGTCGCTCAATTCGGCAAGCACGACGCTTCGTGCAGAAGCATCGACGCTCGGTTCGAATTTGTCGATCGTGCAGATCCGCCAGGATTTCAGCAAGAACCTGATCAACGTGCTGCAGACCGGTTCCTCCAGCCTGACGCTTGCCGATACGAACGAGGAGGCAGCGAACAGCCAGGCGCTGTCGACGCGGCAGTCGATCGCGGTCTCCGCGTTGTCGCTCGCCAACCAGTCGCAGCAGAGCGTGCTGCAATTGCTCAAGTAGTCGCGGAGCTGACGGACCTGCTTCGAGATTTCGCGGCGAGGCTGATGCCTCGCCGTTCTATTTGAATGAGATCGCTAAGACTCGATTAGCTGAGATCGGTGTATGACAAGTGCTGTGATTTACAGCGCATGCGCTCGCATTTAGCTTTGACGTGAGGGAAGAATCCGCGACCCGTACTTGTCCGGAGTGCTTCCACACTTTCACGTAAGCAAATCTTAAGCGGTGCTGCCTAGGGTTGGGAAAGAAATCCTTAAGCCTGTTCAACGGGCTAGGAAGCCTCCAGGGTGATCAATGTCGAATTCTGCTGCTTCGGCCTACGCGCGTGTCGCCACGACCACTGCATCTCCTCGCGACATCGAGGCGCAGACGCTGCTGAAGGCCGCGAACAAGCTGCAGGACGCGATCAATAGCGCCGATCCGCTCAGCGAGCAGACGATGCATGCGCTGATGTTCAACCGGAAGCTCTGGACCATTTTCCTCAGCGAAGCGATGCGCGACACCAATCCGCAGCCGCTCGATGTGCGGCAGAAGATCGCCAATATCAGCGTGTTCGTGCTGAGCCAGACCGCTGCGCTGCAGGCCAGCCCCCAGTTCGATCACTTCCGTCCGCTGATAGAGATCAACCGTAACATCGCCGCGGGTCTGTCCGGCCGGCCGTAGGAGGTCCTTATGGCCGACGTCATGAGCATCCTGTCGAGCTCGTATAAATCGGCCGGCATGTCGGTTCCGAGCAAGACCAAGTACGTCGCGGTCGACCCGACGCTCTACCAGGGCACCTGGTCCGGCACATATTCCGACGGCAAGAAGTTCTCGCTCACCATCTCGCAAGTCAGCGGATTCCGCGCGCAGGTCAGGTATCAGAGCGGCGGCACGTCGCAATATCAGCAGGTCCTGATCAAGGACTCTTCGTTTCGCTTCGGCAATACGAAGTTCACGCTGACCGGTTCCGGCAAGGCGCAGATCAAGAACGTAGTCACCGATCCCGTGACGGGCTCGAGCTATCTCGACACGGCCCAGGCTACTCTGAGCACCTAAGCGCTGCGGTCGGTCGAGGTCGGACGCGCGAGCTCGGACTTGCTCAGATCGAGGGCGTGGAAATAGGCGCGACGGCGCAGCATCGCGTCGTCGGGAAATTGCGTTACCACTGCGTCCGTTTTTTCATTGACGACCTGGAAGACGAACGAGGCCGCGGCCTGGTTGAAGACGACCTGGCGCGAGACGTTCTCATTGCCCTGCAGATCGTTGCGCGCGGCCGCGCCCGCATCGCTTGCGGCGACCGTCTGGCTTGCCGGCAAATCGGTTTGCACAGCGTCGTTCGCCGCCGCGCTCGACGTCGATATAGTCAACGTAGCCGCCGGTATCCCCACCGGCCTGATACTGAAATCTGTACTCACGGCAGCCTCCTGGCCTTGCCCCCGAGTCAAATCCCACCCCGTCCAATCGCGCAACTATGGGGAACCACCATTAAAGGTCCGGTTACGAAATATGGCTAACGGCGCCCCCGATTCGTGGTGCGGATTTTCGTCAAATCGGCCCTATCGGCGCGATCAGAGCGAGCGGCTGACCGAGAGCGGCGTAATGTGGCGCGGACCCGGCGCCGCGCGCCGGCCGGCGGCGGTGTAGGTGTTCGGCACGTTGCGCTTCTGGATCTCGGCGTTGACGCCGCGGATCACGCTTTCGGACACCGCGTGCGCGGTTGCGAGCACGGTGAGGTTGACCTGGAGCATCGCGCGGAAGGCATCGTGATGGCGATGCAAGGTCGAGAGCAGCTCGGGCGCGGATTTCGCAAGCTGATTTTGGCTCGCCTTGAGCTGGCTCACGGCGCCGACGTAGCGGCGGGACAATTCCTGCTTCTTCGATTCGAATGCCAGCGCTTCGCGCAGGCGGCCGGCGCGCACCAGCTCAGTCTCCCGTTCGATCAGCCCGAGCAGTGCGCTCATCGCATCCATCAGGTCCTCGGCGAGCTTGCGGGCCTCGGCGCTGCCCGGCGCGCTTGCGCTGCCGGGCGCGCTCGCGCTGCCGGGTGCAGCGGCAGCGCGAGGGGCGGGCATCGGCTGACGTGACGCGTTGAAGTGGTTCATGTCGTTTGGACCTTATGCCGTGCGGACGGTTTTCGCCTGCTGCAGGATGAGGGTGCGGTAGACTTCGCTGGCCACGCCGACACCGCCGGCATTGGCGAAATTCTTCGCATATTGCTCGGTCAGCATCGAGCGCCACACGCCGGTGCCGACCGTATCGCCGAACGGGCCTTCGCCCTTCAGGCCCGACGTCATCTGCGAGAACATCGCGTTGAGGAACATGCCCTCGAAGTCGGTCGCGGTCTTCTGGGCCTTGGCCTGCTGCTGCGGCGAGACTTTTTGCAGGGCGCTTGCGAGCTCGAAGTCGGGCCGGCCGTTGCGGCTCTGCACCGAGAAGGCCGAGGAGGCGATGGCGGGCGTGCTGATCGCGGCGGTCTGCATCACATCACCTCGATGTCGGCTTCGATCGCGCCGGCGGCCTTGATCGCCTGAAGAATGCTGATGAGGTCGCGCGGACCGATGCCAAGGCCGTTGAGGCCGTCGACGAGTTGCTGCAGCGAGACGCCGTCCTTGACGACGGCGAACTTCTTGCCGTCCTCGGTGACGCTGACGCCGGTGCGCGGGGTAACCACGGTGCGGCCGCGCGACAGCGGATTGGGCTGGCTCACTTGCGGGCTCTCGGAGATCGTGACGGTGAGATTTCCTTGCGCGACCGCAACCGTTGCAACGCGGACGTCGCGCCCCATCACGATGATGCCGCTTCGTTCGTCGATGATGATCTTCGCGGCGAGATCCGGATCGACCTGGAGTTGCTCGATCTCGGTGAGGAAGGCGACGACGTTGCCCTTGAACTCCGGCGGAATCGCGAGCTGCACCGTGGAAGGATCGAGCGGCTCGGCGCTCTTGACGCCGAGATAGTCGTTGATGGCTGCCGCGATGCGCTTAGCCGTGGTGAAGTCGGCGTTGCGCAGCGCCAGCCGCACGTTCGGCAGGCGGTTCAGCGCGAACTCGATCTCGCGCTCGATGATGGCGCCGTTGGCGATGCGCCCCACCGTCGGCACGCCGCGGACGATCTTGGCGGCTTCGCCCTCGGCCTGGAAGCCGGAAATCGCGAGCGAGCCCTGGGCGACCGCATAGACGTTGCCGTCGGCACCGAGCAGGGGGGTGACGAGCAGTGTGCCGCCCTGCAAATTCTTGGCATCGCCGAGCGCGGACACCGTGACGTCCATGCGCGTGCCCTGCGTCGCGAAGGCCGGCAAATTGCCGGTCACCATGACGGCGGCGACGTTGCCGGTGCGGATGGTGGCGCCGCGGATGTTGACGCCCATGCGCTCGAGCATCGCCTGCAACGACTGCTTGGTGAAGGGGATGTTGTTGAGCGTGTCGCCGGTGCCGTTGAGGCCGACGACGAGGCCGTAGCCGATGAGCTGATTCTGCCGGACGCCTTCGATATTGGCGAGGTCCTTGATGCGCGAGGTCGCGCTTGCGGGCGCGGCCGCGAGCGTCAGCGCTGACAGCGCGACGCATGCCACTCCCAATAACCTTGCCCAACGCACGCCTGGCATCCTCTGCTCCCCGAGGCTCCTTAGATCCCGGACCTGTTCGACACTCCCATGACGAGCTGGTCCGAGCCTCTCTATGCGAGCACTGTGCCAGCGTGGGTCGCGGCAGCTAGGCACTTGAATAGGTTGATTAAATTGAGCGACATCGACGCCAGTCGGCGTTCGCCTTAGGGAGCGAAACTGCCGTGTGCCGGCAGATTTTGCCGGGCTGTTTACGCCCCATTAACCATAATGCGGCGAAGCTGCCGTCATCGATCACGCGGATTCCTGCGATGCGCATCTACGGACCGAATGGCACCACGCTTGGAGCACCCGCCGGCCAGACCAGGCGGACGAGCTCCGGCACCTTCGTGCTGCCCGACACCTCCTCGACACAGGAGACCAAGTCCGCTTCCGCACCGAAGGCCGCCGCCAATATCGATGCGCTGCTGGCGCTGCAGGGCATCGAGGAAGATCCGGTCGAGCGGCGCAAGCGCTCGGTCGCCCGCGGCAAGACTGCACTCGATGTGCTCGACGATCTCAAGATGGGACTGTTATCGGGCAATCTCGACGCCTCGACGATCATGCGCCTGCGCGATGCGGCGGCGAACCTCAAATCGTCCTCGGGTGATCCCGGCCTTGATGCCGTGCTCTCCGAGATCGAGCTGCGCGTCGAGGTCGAGCTCGCGAAGGCCGGGCAGGGCTGAGCCGCGGACTCGTTCTTCGCTCTGAAGACTCTATCCTCACGTCGTCGCCACGGCGCATGACAGCGGAATTTGGCTGCGGCCATTTACGCGCCTTGAGCGGTGGTTACGCCGCTTCCTGCTTCTGCTGCGCGTCGTAGCGGCGCTGGGCGGCGAGGACGTCCTTCAGGTTCTGCTCGGCCCAGTCGCGTAGTGGATCGACGGCGGCCGCCAACGTCAGTCCAAGCTGCGTGATCGAATACTCGACCGTCACCGGAACGGTTGCGATGGCGCGGCGCCTGATCAATCCGTCGCGTTCGAGTGATTTGAGAACCTGACTCAACATCTTCTGCGAAATGCCTTCAATCGTCCGGCGCAACTGATTGAAACGCATCGCGTCCTCGCGCAGCAGCAACAGGATCAGCACCGCCCATTTGTCGCCGACGCGATCGAGGATCTGGCGTGTTGGGCAATTGGCTGCGTAGACGTCGGGCTTCATGTCTTCGTTCCTCGCAATCTGTTCCGGTTACTCCTGCGTAAGCAGGTAGGCCGAAAGTGCTCTCTTAACACCAGCGTTCTCTGCGATATCTAGTTACCCATAGTTACCACAGAAGCAAAGGAGCCTTCCATGAAAATCGCAGTCGCTGGCGCCTCGGGCCGGGCCGGATCGGAGATCACCAAGGAACTGTCCCGCCGCGGCCATGCCGTCACGGCCATCGCGCGGAACCCGGAAAAGATCGCCCATCTGCCGAACGTCATTCCGACCAAGGGCGATGTGCTCGATCAGGCCGGGCTCGCCAAGCTATGGGCCGGGCATGACGTCGCCGTCAGTTCCGTCCATTTCCTGGCCAGCGACCCGCACAAGCTGATCGGCGCTGCCAGGGACTCGAAGGTTGGCCGTTACCTCGTGGTCGGCGGTGCGGGCAGCCTCGAGGTGGCTCCGGGCGTGAAACTGGTCACAACCCCCGGCTTTCCCGCCCAATACAAGGCTGAAGCCGAGAAGGGTTCCGAATTCCTCGACCTGCTGCGGCAGGACAAGGAGCTGAACTGGACCTTCATCTCGCCCTCGGCCCTGTTCGTGGAGGGTGAGCGGACCGGAAAGTTCCGGCTTGGGTCCGATCAGCTCCTCGCAGATGCGAACGGAAAGAGCTGGATCACCTTTGCCGATTACGCCATTGCGCTTGCCGACGAGATCGAGCGGCCTTCGCATCTGCGGAAGCGTTTCACGGTCGGCTATTGAGTGGATAACCGTCCCCAGGGTCTTGCCGATAAAGCTGCCGGTGCAAGGACTTGGGGGCGGTAACGCCAAGATCAGGGAAATATTGTCTGTCACAGGAGGCCGCTATATAAGCCCCGCTCAACGGACCCTGTCCGTCGCGAGTCGTTGCCAAAAAAAGAATAGGCCGCCCTTGGAAAAGTTGAAAAATTACCGACCGACCGAAAAAGAGCCTTTCATGAACGACCGGCAGAAGGAGTACTTCCGTTTGAAGCTCCTCGCCTGGAAGGATGAGATCCTCAAAGAGTCCAAGCTCACCCTGCAAGCCCTGCAGGAGGAGAACGTGAACCACCCCGATCTCGCCGATCGGGCTTCGTCCGAAACGGACCGTGCCATCGAACTCCGCGCTCGCGACCGCCAGCGCAAGTTGATCGCCAAGATCGATGCAGCGCTTCAGCGTATCGAGGACAACACCTACGGCTATTGCGAAGAGACCGGCGAGCCGATCTCGTTGAAGCGGCTGGAAGCCCGCCCGATCGCAACGCTGTCGGTGGAAGCGCAGGAGCGCCACGAGAAGCGCGAGAAGGTTTATCGCGACGAATAGGAGTTGAGCCGCACTTTCGCGGTTCCTCATGAACGATGCATCTTGCGCGTAGCGTCGCGCCAGCCTGAGCTTTTGCGCAGATCGCGAGCGCGCACTGAAGTCCGCGGTTACAATCGCGAAAAGTGAATCGCGATCAAAGGGCTACATTCAACTCCTTCATGCTCACGTGAGCTCGCATGAGAAAGAGCCTTCACTTCAGGTGAGGATGTTTTTTGCGAGTCGGAGCAACGGGATCGACTCGACTTCTGAAGATGCGACGGGCAGCGATGAATATCGCCGTCGTTACGCATCCACCGCGAGCCCGGGCAGGGAGCGCGCGCCGCCATAAAGCCTGGACCAGCTCAACAACTCCTTAAAAGCCGGCAGCAGGCCAAAGGCAGCATCGGTCAGCTCGTACTCCACCCGTAACGGCTTTTCGGCGAAGGCGGTCCGGGAGACGAGGCCGTCCTGCTCGAGTTCGCGCAGTTGCGTGGTCAGCATGTGCTGGGTGATGCCGGTGACCGACCGCCGCAAGGCGCCGAAGCGCATCGCGCCGTTCATCAGCGCGAACAGGATCTCGAGCTTCCATTTGCCGCCGACCGCGTGGATGGCCCGCTTGAAGTCGGCGAGCAGGCTGGGGTCGGGGGCGCAGTCGCAATCGTCGTCGCAGTGCGCTGACGTGGTCAGGTTTTCCATACCGGTCTCGAAATTCATTCTACTTGTGCCTTCGGCAGATAGTGACCAGATGCGGCCGGCAGCAGGGGCCGGTGGGACAAATTTGCCGGCCCGCGAGCGAAGGGTTTGCGACATGAGCAAAACTGTTCTGGTCACGGGTGGATCGGGTTTCGTCGGTATCCATGCCGTCCTGCAATTGCTGGCCGCCGGCTACGAGGTGCGGACTACGGTCCGCAGGCCGGACCGGCAGACCGATGTGCTGGCGATGCTGCGAGAGGGCGGTGCCGATCCGGCCGAGCGGCTGGCCTTCTTTACCGCCGACCTGACCCGGGACGAGGGCTGGCGCGAGGCGGTCGCGGGCTGCGACTACGTCCTGCATGTGGCTTCGCCACTCTCGACTACCGTTCCGAAGGACGAGAACGAGATGATCATCCCGGCCCGCGACGGCACGCTGCGGGTGCTGCGCGCTGCGCGCGAAGCGGGCGTCAAGCGCGTGGTCATCACCTCGTCGCTGGGCGCGATCGGCTACGGCCATCCACCGCGTGCAACGCCGTTCGACGAAACCGATTGGACCAATCTCGGTGGTGGCGACGTGCAGCCTTACGTCAAATCCAAGACGCTGGCCGAGCGCGCGGCCTGGGATTTCGTCGCCCGCGAGGGAGGCGGCCTGGAGCTTGCCGTCGTCAACCCCGCCGGCATTTTCGGTCCGGTGCTGGGGGCGGATTTCTCCGGCTCGATCGAGATCGTCCAAATGCTGCTCAACGGCGCCATGCCGGCAGTGCCGCGGATCTATTTTGGTCTCGTCGACGTGCGCGACGTGGTCGACCTTCATTTGCGGGCGATGACCGCGCCCGAGGCCAAAGGCGAACGTTTCATCGCCGTCGCCGGCGAGACGCTGTCGCTGCTCGACATTGCCAACGTGCTGAGGCGGGAGCTTGGGCCTGCGGCGCGCCGGGTTCCACGCCTCCAGGCGCCGGACTGGCTGGTGCGCCTCGCTGCGACCGGCGTTCCCATGCTGCGCCATACCTTGCCGATGCTCGGCAAGGTGCGGCGGTCGACCAGCGCCAAGGCGGCGCGGCTGCTCGGCTGGCAGGCGCGCTCCAATGACGAGGCGATCCTGAGCTCGGCCGAGAGCCTGATCCGGCTCGGTCTGGTCAAGGTGTGACGCGTGCGCTCCTCGCGCCGCGCTTGTCAGGCGGGGGCGGGGATGCTGAAGTGCCGCCTCCAGTTGCGTAGCGTGGGAGTCGGCACCGATGGATAAAATTCTAGCAGCCGCAAAGGCGATCGCCCTTGCGCGCCGCAATCATGCCCCGCTCGCGCCGCTCGAGGTTCCCCCGCGCGATGAGGCGGAGGGTTACAAGATCCAGCGCGCTTTGCACGACGTGCTGCTGCCCCATGTCGGCGCGCTGGTCGGCTACAAGATCGGTTGCACAAGCCAGGTCATGCAGGACTACATGCAGATCGATCATCCCTGCGCCGGCGGCGTGTTCGAGAAGGTCGTGCATGACAGCGGCGCAAAACTGCCCGCCTCCGACTATGTCCGCGTCGGCGTCGAATGCGAGATCGCCGTGCGGCTGAAGCGCGACCTTTCCCCCGGCGAGGCGCCGTTCACGGCCGAGTGGGTGGGAGAGGCGGTCGATGCCTATGCTCCCGCGATCGAGATCGTCGACGACCGCTATGTGAAATGGGAGACGATGGGCGCGCCGACGCTGATCGCGGATGATTTCTTCGCCGCCGGCTGCGTGCTTGGCGAAACTGTCCCGCGTTCGTCCGTGCCCGACCTCAAGGCGGTCGCCGGCCGTGCCCTCGTCAATGGCGAAGAGGCCGGCAAGGGCACCGGCGCCGACGTGCTCGGCCATCCCCATAACGCGCTTGCCTGGCTCGCCAACCACCTCGCCGCCGAAGGCAAGGGCCTGCATGCCGGCCAGCTCGTGCTCACGGGCAGCCTCGTCAAGACAGTGTGGCTGAAGGCCGGCGACAAGGTACGGATGGAGCTGGACGGGCTGGGTACGGTAGAGGCGAAGTTTACGTGAGGTGGTGGCGCCTCACTCTCCGTTGTCATTCCCCGCGAAAGCGGAGAATCCAGTACGCCGCGGCCCATCGATTGAGTCTCCGCTGTCTCGGAGTACCGGATCGCCCGATCAAGTCGGGCGATGACAGTTGAGCACGGGGCGCGCCACCACCAAAAATCATGCGGCCTCCGGCAGGGGAGCTACCGGAGGCCGCGTAGAACATCGCGTTGCGCCTAGGTTCACAACGAGATGTGGGAGCTCTTGAAGAAACTCTTAGAAGGGAAGCAGCACGTCCATCACTTGCTGGCCGTAGCGCGGCTGTTGCACGTCCATGATCTGGCCGCGGCCGCCATAGGCGATACGGGCCTGGGCGATCTTGGTGGAATCGATGGTGTTGTCGCTCTGGATGTCTTCGGGGCGGACGATGCCGGCGACGATCAGCTCGCGGATTTCGTAGTTGACGCGGATCTCCTGCTTGCCTTCGACGACGAGGTTGCCGTTCGGCAGCACCTGCGTCACGACCGCCGCGACATTGGTCTGCAACGCTTCCTGGCGCTGCACGCTTCCCTTGCCGTCGCTGGAGGCGGTGGAGTCGGCGGTGAGGAGGCGGCCGGGCAGCACCTTCTGCGCCTGCACGCCGAGCGTCTTTGAGCCGATGAAATCGGTTATCCCCGAGTCTTCCGAGTTGGTACGGCTGCGCTGGGTCTCGTTGGAGAGGTTGGCCTTGTCGGTGATGTTCACGGTCACGGTCAGGAGGTCGCCGACCTGGTGGGCGCGCTGGTCCTTGAAGAAGGCGCGACTGCCGTTGCGCCACAGCGAGTTCGGATTGTAGGAGGCGACCTCCGGCTTCGGCATCGGCAACTGCACCGGCTTGTAGCCGGGCTGCGTCGTCGGATTGTCGATTGCCGACAGTTTCGGCTGCTCGCCGATCTGCGACAGGCGGTCGATCGAGGAGCACCCGCTCGCAAAGGCGAAGGTTGCGAGCAGCGTGCCGGAGAGGGCGATACGACGAAGACGGGCCGCGGAACTGAACCTGGACATGACTTACTCTGACTTGGCTTGTGCTTGCGCGATCTGGGTTGGCGAAACCGGGGTTTGGATCAGGCTTTGGGCGAGAGCGGCCGCCGCGGGCGTCTCCTCGCGTTTGAGCGATGAGGTCTGCTCGACCGCGGGGGCGGCCGGCGCGGACTGGCTCGCGCCCTGCACCGTAATTTGGCCGCGGCCGGTGACGATGCCTTGCAGCGTGCGCTTGGACTGCATGTTGAGAACGGAGACGGTGTCGCCCTCGGAGCCGTTGTCGACCGCCTTGCCGCGGGTGGTGAGGTAGAGGCCCGGCACCTGGTAGATGATGGTGACGTTCTGGTCGCGCTGGACGAGGTCGGGCTTTGCGATGTCGGCAATGCGGATCGGGGTGCCGGCCCGCATCGGATGGCGGAGCTGCATGCCGACTGCGCGGTCGCGCGTGGCCGCTTCGCCCGCAACCTCCGCCTTGGGGCGGCGCTCGAACGCGACGTCGGACGATTTCAGCATCTCCGTGCGGTCGATATCGCGGGTCAGCACGGCGACCTCCACCGTCTCGATCGCGCTGCCGGTGAGGCGCAGCTTGGTCGGCGTCGAGCTGTTCTCGTTGTTGATCTCGAACGTCAGGTCGAAGCGGCCGCTTCGCGCATCGTAGCGCGTCGCGCTCGCCTGGAGCGCACCGGTGTTGGAGGCATCCAGCCGCATGTCGGAGACGCCGCGATCGAAGGTCACGGTGATGTTGGCGGCATCGCCCAGGCCAAAGCGGCGCTCCAGTGCCGAGGCGACCGCAAGCTCGAGATCCTTGTTGGCCAGCGTGCGCGCGAGCCGCGTGACCGTCACCTCCTTGAGGTCGCCGGTCATCACGCCGATCACCTGTTTTGCGCGCAGCACGCTCAGGACGTTCGCGACCGGCAGCGCGCCGGTGGTGCCGAGGTCGGGCGAGCGATAGACCGGGATCTGCGCGGCAGAGCCGGCATTGTCGATGAGATCGCCGACCCGCACCACGTCGGAGGTGACGGTGATGCTGGCGCGCAGCGTCGGCGGTGCGACGCCCTCGTCTGCGGCGCGCGCCGGCGCGGAGAGCGCGAGCAGGGCGGCGAGGGTGGTGATGGTGTTGCGCATCATCGTCATGGCCTTACCGGAACAGCGCCGTGGTGGATTGCATCATCTGGTCGGCGGCACTGATCACCTTGGCGTTCATCTCGTAGGCGCGCTGGGCGGCGATCAGGTCGCTCATCTCCGAGACGACGTCGACATTGGCCTGTTCGAGGCTGCCTTGCGTGATCGTGCCGTAGCCTTCCGAGCTCGCCGTGCCGTCCTGCGGCGCGCCGGAGGAGGGTGTTTCGGTGAACTGGTTGTTGCCGACCGGCTGGAGGCCCGCCTTGTTGATGAAGCGGGTCACGTTGAGCTGGCCGATGATGGACGAGCTGGTTTGGCCCGGCAGCGTTACCGAGACCTGGCCCTGGACGTTAACCGTGATACCGGAGGCGTTGTTCGGAATCGTGATGGTCGGCTGCACCGGGTTGCCCTGGGCCGTGACGATGCGGCCCTGGTTGTCCATCTGGAAGGTGCCGTCGCGGGTGTACTGGTAGGTGCCGTCGGGCATCAGGATCTTGAAGAAGCCTTCGCCCGAGATCGCCAGATCGAGGTCATTGCCGGTCTGCGACAGCGTGCCTTGCGTCATGCTGCGCGGCGTGCCGACCGTCTTGACGCCGCCGCCGATATCGACGCCGACCGGCAGGATGGTGCCCTGGTCCGATGACTGCGCGCCGACGCGGCGGATGTGCTCGTAGATCAGGTCCTGGAACGCCGCGGTCTGCTTCTTGAAGCCGGTGGTGCGCAGGTTCGCGATGTTGTTGGAAATGACCTGCACGTTGAGTTCCTGTGCCGCCATTCCGGTCGCAGCGGTGTGAAGCGCTTGCATGTCAATCGTCTCCTGATGGCGTTACGCTGGAACGTCGGCGAGCTTCTCGATCGCCGATTTGTGCATGTCGCTCTGCTGCTGCAGCAGGTTGGCGACCTGGGTGTACATCCGCATCACTTCGACCATGCGGCTCATCTCGCCGACCGCATTGACGTTCGACTTCTCGATGTAGCCCTGGCGCACGGTGGACTTGGCGTCGGTCTGCTGGTTCGCCGAGCCCTGGGCGTAGAGATTGGCGCCCTGCTTGGCGAGTTTCTGCGGATTGTCGAAGGCGACCGTGCGGATCTTGGCGCGGATCGAGTCGACGCGGGCGGTGCCCTCGAGCACCGTCACCGTGCCATCGGGCGCGACGTTGATGTCGTGGTCGGTCGGCTGGAAGGTGATCGGGCCGGCATTGCCGAGCACGAGATCACCGTCCGAGGTGACGAGCTGGCCCTGGTTGTTGAGCGAGAACTTGCCGTCGCGGGTGTAGCGCTCGCCGCCGGCGGTCTGCACCGCGAAATAGGCATTGCCGTCGACCGCGAGGTCGAGCGGGTTCTTGGTCTCCTCCATCGGGCCCTGGCCGACGTCGCGGAAGGTGCCGCGGTCCTGCACATAGGAGACCCGGCGGTCGGAGCCGACGAAATTGTCCTCATGCGCGCCGGAGTTGAGGAATTCCTCAAACAGCGTGCGATCGGCCTTGAAGCCGTTGGTGTTGGCATTCGCGACGTTGTTGGCGATGACATCCATCTGCCGTTCCAACGTCATCTGCCGCGATAGACCGACCAGAAGCGCGTTCTGCATCGGATGGTTCTCCCCTGTGGAGGTCCTGCTTCGCCGCTCTCCCAAGCGTCTTGGCCGACCCGTCGATGAGACCTTCGGGCTCTCCCAAACCATCCGGTCTCGGCCTTTCCTGAGCGAAAGCCGTGCCAACGCAGAAAATGTTGTATTTACAATCGCTTAGATGTTTTGAAGGGGTGCGCGAGGGGCGGCAGAAAGGTTCTGTTGACCATGTTTGCCCGGCAGATTTTTCCTAGTGCCAGGGCAATCGAAAGGTTCTGTTAACCATCATTACCGTAGCGTTTGCAGCTATGAGGAGCGCGTTGCGCGCCGGGGCATTTGTTTCGCGTCACTGGCCGACCAGCAGGCTTCGCTCTCTTAAGACCCTTTATAGTGAGCAAGCGCGGCGACCATGGCAGAGAACGAAGCGGAAGGCGGCGCAGCCACTGACGGCACCGAGGCGGCTCCGCCGAAGAACAAGCTCAAGCTCATCATCATCGCGGTCGCCGTCCTCGCCATTCTCGGCGGTGGCGCGGCAACCTGGTTCTTCTTCTTCCGTCATGGCGATGACGAGCATCACGCCGAGGCCGCGCCGCCGCCGAAGCCGCCGGCCTTCGTCGACGTGCCCGACATGATGGTCAACCTCGCCGGCGCGCCCGGCGAGCGCGTGCAGTATCTGCGGCTGAAGATCGTGCTCGAATTGAAGGAAGAGAAGCAGATCGAGGCGATCAAGCCGACGATGCCGCGCGTCACCGACATCTTCCAGACCTATGTGCGGGAACTTCGCCCCTCCGACCTCAACGGCTCCGCCGGCATCTTCCGCCTCAAGGAAGAGCTGACCAAGCGTGTCAACGCGGCGGTCGCGCCGATCCAGGTCAGCGCGGTGCTGTTCAAGGAAGTCGTGGTGCAGTGAGGGTAATGGGCTAGCGCCATGGCCGGCAACGAGCAAATGGACCAGGATGCGATTGCCGCCCAATGGGAGGCCTCGCTCGATTCCGAGGATCCCGCGGAGGCCGCGAAGGCTGCCGCCGAAAATGAATTATCCGAGACCATGGCCCTGCAATGGGCGGCCATGGTCGAGGACGGCAGCCGCGATCTCGGCAACGGCAAGAACTCGGGCGAGCGGGTGCTGTCGCAGGAGGAGATCGACAATCTCCTCGGCTTCACCGTCGGCGACGTCACGCTCGACGACCACTCCGGTATCCGCGCGATCATCGATTCGGCGATGGTCTCCTACGAGCGTCTGCCGATGCTCGAAATCGTCTTCGACCGCCTGGTGCGGTTGCTGACGACTTCCTTGCGCAATTTCACTTCCGACAACGTCGAAGTCTCGCTCGACCGTATCACCTCGGTGCGTTTCGGCGACTACATGAACTCGATCCCGCTGCCGGCCGTGCTCTCGGTGTTCAAGGCCGAGGAGTGGGAAAACTTCGGCATGGCGGTGGTCGACTCCAGCCTGATCTACTCGATGATCGACGTGCTGCTCGGCGGCCGCCGCGGTGCGAGCCAGCTCCGCATCGAGGGCCGGCCCTACACCACGATCGAGACCGAGCTCGTCAAGCGGCTGGTCGAGGTGGTGCTCGCAGACGCCGAACAGGCGTTCCGGCCGTTGTCACCCGTGACCTTCACGATCGACCGGCTCGAGACCAATCCGCGCTTTGCCGCGATCAGCCGTCCCGCCAACGCCGCGATCCTGGTGCGCCTGCGCATCGACATGGAAGACCGCGGCGGCAACATCGAATTGCTGCTGCCTTACGCGACCATCGAACCGATCCGCGGCGTGCTGCTGCAGATGTTCATGGGCGAAAAGTTCGGCCGCGACACGATCTGGGAGGGGCATTTCGCCACCGAGATCGCGCAGGCCGAGATCGCGGTCGACGCTGTGCTCTACGAGGCCGACATTCCGCTCAAGCAGTTGATGCGGCTCAAGGTCGGCGACACGCTGCCGTTGGACATGCGCGCGGATGCCAACGTGACCGTACGCTGCGGCAGCGTCACGCTGACCGAAGGGCGGATGGGACGCGTCGGCGACCGCGTCGCGATCCGCGTGACGAAACCCCTGCGCAAGCCAGGTACGACACTTGCGATGTTCGAGAAGGTCGACGAGCAGAACAAGATGATGGAGGCACCATGAACCACTCCTTAGGCATGGCGATCGAGATGCTGGTCGCGATCCTCCTGATGCTGACGATCGGCTACTGCATCCTGCTCAACAAGCGGCTCACGCGGCTGAAGGCGGACGAGCATTCGCTCAAGGCCGTGATCGCCGAGCTGATCACCGCGACCGAAATCGCCGAGCGCGCGATCGGCGGGCTGAAGCTCGCTGTACGCGACGTCAACGAGAATCTCGGCACCCAGCTCGCCGCCGCAACGCAGATGTCAGACCAGCTCTATCGCCAGCTCGGCGAGGCCGACAACGTGGTGCGGCGCCTGTCCAAGATCGCCATCGCCGCGCGCCCCGCGACGAATCCGGAAGCTGCCGTAGCCGCACCAGCCGCGAAGCCTTCGACGGCCAGGGCGGTGGCGGCAGCTGCCGAAGCGTTCTCCGAGCGCAGAAGGTCCAACGGGATCGCTGCATAAAGTCGCTGCATGAAATCCTTTCGTAACATCCGCGTCATTCCCGTCGTCCTGGTCGCGGTCGCTGCCCTCGCCACGCTGAAGGTCGCGGGCCTCGTGATCAATGGCGGCTATGTGTTCGACTATCAGCCGAGCACGACCAAGAAATCCTGGGCCCAGGAGAACCTCAACTTCCCGACCGGCCGCGAAGACCCCGACATCACCGGCTCGACGCATGGCGCACCGAAGGAGGCTTCCAAGGAAGATGCGCCGAAACCGGCCGCGCCCGAGACCAAGCCGGAGGGCCAGGTGATCAAGCCGGAAGAATCCCGTGACCAGACTTCGCCCGCCGAGCGCGCGATCCTGGAGCGCCTGCAGAACCGCCGCCAGGAGCTCGAGGCGCGCCAGCGCGAGATCGACATTCGCGAGAGCCTGCTCAAGTCGGCCGAGAAGCGCATCGAGTCCAAGGTCGAGGAGATGAAGGCGGTGGAATCCCGCATCTCCACCACCGCGGCCGAGCAGAAGGCGGCCGAAGCTCAGCGCCTCAAGGGCATCGTCACCATGTATGAGAGCATGAAGCCCAAGGACGCCGCACGGGTGTTCAATCGCCTGGAGATGGACGTGCTGATCGAGATCGCGACGCAGATCGCGCCGCGCAAAATGTCCGACATTATGGGGGTGATGCAGCCCGAGGTCGCCGAGCGGCTGACGGTCGAGATGGCGCGCCGCGCCGGTGGCGGTGGAGACCGCTCTGCGGACACAGCCGATCTGCCCAAGATCGAGGGGCGCCCGACGCAGAAGCCGAATTGACATCGGGCTTCCCGCTCCACCGCGATGGGGCTGGGGGCTGAGGTTCGCGGTGGAGCGGAGCCGACGAGCCTCAATACTCAAGCGAAGCGTCCGGCGAGGACAATCTGCGTCTGTGATTCGGGCGCGTTGGCGGCCAATCCGAGGCGTTGTTGGTTCGCGGATGACCACTTGCCCAGCACATTGCTTCCCGCCGCGATGCGCTCTTTGCAGTGCAGCATCAGTCGGTGTGAGAATGCATTAAGACGCCATTAGCTTCTGCGGATCATGCTTCCCAGCATGAGAGTTGCAATGGCCGCACTTGTTGCTCTCCTCGCGCTTCATTACGTGGATGAGCAATTATTCGGCGCCCGGTATACCCGAGGCGCAAGCGCGATGCTGTCTCAGATCATGAGGTCATTCGGCTAAGGCGGCGCGTTCAGACCCGCTGACTAGTTCGCGATCCGCTGGTGCAGCCTGCGACCTCCAATCCTGGCAGTCGTCGCGTCGAACCACTTCTCGGCGGGAAGCGGCGTCCCGCATCGTTGCTTGATCAGCTCCGCCCTCGTGACTCGTGTCACCAGATGCAGAGTGCTGTGGCAACAAGAGCACTCGTAGACTTTCAGGGCAAATCCTCTGGCGACCGGAACGAGCGCTATGAGTGCTCTTGCCCTGCTGCAGATGATGCAATTGGCTTCCCCGCGCATCGATCGAGCCCCCGCCTGATCAATCGAAATCGGATCGTCACAACCTTATCTCATTCTGAGTCGCTCATCGGTAGCAACCTCTCAACGGTTGCGTGAGGGTACTCGCCAAACCTCACCGAGCAGATCGTTTTCGCTCGTGAAGTGAGTGACGAAGAGTCTGCTTCGCGTTGCAGATGCAGCGAGATGACGCTTCACGTTCTGAACGTGCGATGAGTTGACGCGCAGGAAATGTGAGATGGACGACAGTTGCGCAGGGCAGACCGGGACTAGCGTGAGACCATTCGCTAATCAACGGCGCGGAGGGAGCGATGAACTACTGCTCATCCATAGCGGAGCGCGCAATTGAAGCCATCAATCGCCTGCTGATCGTGGCGATGACGTCCGCCTGGACGTCGACCTTGAATCATCAGCATGCATTGCCGTCCTCCGAGGAAGACGACAACGACGGTGACGCTTGTTCCCGTCAGCGGAGCTCCGCAGCCTCGGATTGGATCGGCACGCGACACTGATGCAGCCTCGCGGCATAAAAGCAGGTCGCGATCAGCCCGCGACGTTGGGAGGCGTTGAACGATCCTGATGCGGCGCCCCGGTCTGGTTGGCTCAGCGATTTCCGATCCGGGCGCGCCAACGGGCTTCGAAAGTGTCGTAATCCACCGCCCACGCTTGCGAGTTTAATGGATTGGTTGAGCTGCTTGCCGCCACCGCGCTTGCTACGTTCGCATCCAGATCGCGCCGTGCCGAAGTCTGCTTCGGCCACTCCAGCTCCGATTTAGCGAGCATAGGCTTACCCTCGTACCAGCACTTCCGTCCGTCGATGATACGATAGGACCACCAGCGCCCCTGCGTCGTCGAAAGTCTCGCGCTGCTGCATTGTTGCTTCGCCACGGCATCGGGTATGCCGGTTGGCAAAAGCCAGGCCGCGCACGCGGCAAGGAGGATCGATCGGAGCCGGGTCCTCATTCTGCAAACGAGCCGTTTCGCTGCTGTAATCGACTTACAGCAACGACGAGATCGGGACGTTCGAGAATTTCGATCAGTCTATCGAGAACACGCTCGGTGCTCTGAGGTCGAGGTTGCAAGTATTCTTCGAGAATTGATTGCGCTTCGCTGATCGCATGAATTGCCAATTGTTGATCGGTCATTATGTCTTACCCATCCACAAATTCGCTCTTGATCAGAGATGGGAAAGATCAAGTCAGTTTTGGGGAATATTCACGTTTTCCTCAGCCCAGCGATCAAATTTTGTTTCGGCTGGAACCCGAGCCGCAGTAGCCTTCTGGTCGAAATTCTTCAGACCAGCAACTCGTGGTGAAAGGCGGACTGGACGCTTGGCTCGTGAACGGAGACCGGATTGGGCGAGTCAGCGAAATCCCGCCCAAGCACAAACGGTTCAACCGCCTGGACTGCAGGAGCCGCCGGGTGTGCGGTGTTTGCAGCCTGATCGACCGATGAATGGACCAGTGGCAGTTCCGCGGGCGCAATGGCGTCCGAGCCCTTGGCTCCGGTAACGTCGTGCTTGAAGCGAAAGGCCTCTTCAGCGCCGAGCACTGTGAAAGAATGTAAGTCCGGGGGCGATGGGGCGGGATCGGACAATTCGGAATGATCCGCGGCGGACTGAATGGCCGCGATACCGAGCTCGCTTCTTGCGCCAAAGACCAGATCGGCCGCGAACGAAAAAACAAAATGGTCGCTGTTGGCGAGATTGCTGGCACTAGGTCCGCTGATCGTCTCAGGCGTCGGGTCAGCCTGGCCGATGTCGTCCCCGCTGGTGCCGGTTGTCGTCGGGCTGCTGGAACTGCTGGCGACCACGACGGCGGCTTGGCTGACCTCGTTCGTTGAATCTGGACTGGCTACCGGATGAAGCGTCTGGCTGGCCTCGCTTCCGCCCATTGTGTCGTCTTGTTTCGATGTCCCCTCGGTTGGCGGCGGATCCGTTTGCGCTGCCGTGGCCGGGCCGCCGAGGTCGTGGAAGCCTGCGCCGTGGATGGTGATCGTCACAACCTGCGGAGTGCCGTCGATCGTGGTCACGGTGAAGGTATCGGTCAGCGTGTCGCACGCTCTCAGCGCCTGGACCGCGCAGTTGTCCTCGTCGAGCGCATAGGTCCAGACGCCCGCGGCCGTCATCGTGAAGGTGCCGTAGCCGTGCGTGCTCCACTTTGGCGCGCAAACCGCCGTGAACATGTTGGAAGGATTATCGACATCGGTGTCGGTGAGTGTGCCGGTGGCCGTCGGTGGCTCCGGCGTCTTGCAGACGGGCTCGGTCACCGAGCCCGTCTTGGTACCGCAGATGATGGCGGGATCGTTGGCGCCCTGGATGGTGATCGTCACCACCTGCGGCGTGCCGTCGATCGTGGTCACCGTGAAGGTGTCGGTGAGCTTGTCGCAGACATTGAGCGCCTGCACCGTGCTGTTGCTGTTGTCTAGCGTGTAGGTCCAGACGCCCGATGCCGTCATCGTGTACGTGCCGTAGCCACCCGCGCTGGCCTTGGGTAGGCACACCGCGGTGAACGTGTTGGATGGATTGTCGACATCCCAGTCGGTCAGCGTACCGGTCGCAGTCGGCACTCCCGGCTTGCAGCCGGCCGCCTCGATCACGCATCCGGTTGTCTTGCCGCAGATGATGGCGGGGTCGTTGGCGCCATGGATGGTGACCGTCACCACCTGGGGCGTGCCGTCGATCGTGGTCACCGTGAACTTGTCGGTCAACGTATCGCCGACATTGAGCGCCTGCACCGCGCACTTGCTGTTGTCGAGCGTGTAGGTCCAGACGCCCGATGCCGTCATCGTGAAGGTGCCGTAGTCGCCCGCTTCGGGCGAGCTGATCGGCGCGAAGGTGTTGGGCGTATTATCGACGTCGGTGTCGGTCAGCGTGCCTGTCGCGGTTGGAATTCCCGGCTTGCAGCCGGCCGCCTCGGTCACGGATCCGGTCGTGTCCCCGGAGACGATCGCGGCATCATTGGCGCCGTGGATGGTGATCGTCACCACCTGCGGCGTACCGTCGATGGTCGTCACGGTGAATGTGTCAGTCAGGGTGTCGCCGACATTGAGCGCCTGCACCTTGCTGTTGGCGTTGTCGACCGTGTAGGTCCAGACGCCCGATGCCGTCATCGTGAACGTGCCGTAGCCGCCCGTGCTGGACTTTGGCGAACTCACGGCCGTGAAGGTGTTGGGCGTATTGTCGACGTCCTTGTCGGTCAGCGTGCCGGTCGTGCTCGTTGGGCCGGGCGTCGTGTTGGCAACGCCGCCCGCTTCGACCGACGAACCGGTCGTGACGCCGGAAATGATCGCGGCGTCGTTGACGCCATCGATGCTGATTGTGAAGGTCTGGGCGGTGGAGAGGTTGCCGTCCGACACCGTGATGACGAAATCGTCCGTTGTGGGCGCCGTCAGCGCGTTGATCGCGTCACTGTTCGGTATGAAGGTATAGGCGCCGCTGGCGCTGTTCACATAAAGCGTGCCATAGGCGCTGCCTTTCGACACGTCGTACGTCACTCCACCCAGGACCGTATCGCCGCTGGTGCCGCCGCTGATGCCGAAAACCAGTGGCGCGCCGCTGCTGCTGCTGGCGCTGAACGTGCCGCTGGTTGCAGTGAAGGTGTCAAACACCACCGTATCGAGCTCGACAGGTCCCGACTGAATGTTGAACGTCGGCGGCGGATGGACGAGAGGAATGTCGGGAACGACGACGGTGCTGGGCAGCACGATGGGAAGCGAATGTAGCTGCGCGGGGCCATCAGACTCTATGAAATTGATCGGCTCCAGTGGCAGTGTCTCCGGAAAGGGAGTGGTGCCGGAGCCTTTTGGCCCGGCCTCCCCCGAGAGATTGGCCCACACATCATGTTCCGCCGCCTGGAGCTCCTCCATGCGAGCCGCAGTGTTGATGACCTGGTTGACGCTGACTGAAGACCCGACCTTGTTGAGTACGACCGTCTCGCCGGGATCCTCGACGATGATGTGCCGAGGGATCGCCTCCTTGGTCACGAGCTCGAACGCGCCGTGCACGAGGTCCTTGTAGGTGATGCTGTCATTGTCCAGGAACGTGATGTTCGCGTCTGCGGCCTCGGCACCCCTCAACATCGAGAGCATCAATGCTCCGAGCGTCAGCACTCCGAACCCGCCCATATGGAACCGGCCGCGGATGCTCCCGACAGGTGTGTCGAGCGTCAAGGCACCGCTCTGAGCCGACCGGCCGGCAACGAAAGCAAACTTGCCCCTGGATATCGTGAACAGGGCCGATGGCGTGGTGCCGTCGAGATCGTAGACGAACTCGCTGAGCTCCATGCGAGCGTCGCTGGAGAGCTGGAAAATGGTGTCGTCAATGAAGCGGATGCCGATCTGCCCGTCGGCGCCGGTCTCGATCACGTCACCGGGGTAGAGTGAATCGCCAACCATGACTTCGGTGGCGACACCGCTCACACGCCTGAGAATGCCGCAGCCGATCGCGGTGCGAACGGTGCCGATCATCTTCGAAGGCGGGACCATGGAGGTCACGTCTCCGGCCTCAACGCCGTACGCAACTAACATAGTCTCCGACCTCGCCAGCCGACGAACTCAGGCTCAGCGCAGTGCTTTTTCTTTCGCTCTGGTCTGCCCTCGCCACGTGGTCAATAAATCATGGCGCCGGCAGCCCGAGGCTTGCCCGCTGAATCCCGATCGAGATGACCCAAGTCGATTCAAGAAAGAGACGCGTCAGCGCGAGACCGCCGTGAACCGCTTTCGTCTCGCTGATAATCCGGCCCCTTCCATCGAAGCGATCTGCTTTTCCAAATAAGAGGTAGTGCAATTTCGCGGCATTCCGGATCTGCAAGACAAAAATAGGACGATGGGGTGGATTTAACAACAATTAAATTATAGTATCCTCTGCCCTACCTTCGAATTCGGAAAAATCGGAGGAGGGCTTGGAGGCGAAGATCTTCTCGACGAAAGGGGAGGTCATGCGTGCACATTCGCTATTTGGATTGGTGGCCGCTTTCGTTCTGACGCTCGCCGGCTTTTTGCCCGATGCCGCGCGTGCCCAAGTTGATTCCGCCAAGCCCGTTCTTCAGAACTTTTCATCGAAGCCGATTGGGAAGGTCGTAACAGCCACGGGCTCCGTCACGATCGAGCATGCGAATGCGGTCGTTGTTCAGGCCAACCTGCCCGCCCAAGCCGATCAGGCGAAAGTCGGCGATCTCGTCTATCTCGCGGACGTGGTGCGGACGGGAGCTGACGGTCGGGTTGGCATCAACTTTACCGATGGCAGCTCCTTCAATCTGTCGAGCAACGCGCACATGACCCTGGACGAGTACGTCTACGATCCAAACGGAAAGTCCAATTCGACCTTCTTCAGCCTCGCCAAGGGGACCTTCACCTTCGTCGCCGGCAAAGTCGCCAAAACCGGTGACATGAAGATCGACACGCCGGTCGCCACGATGGGCATCCGAGGCACCACGCCCCATGTCGAGATCTCCGACAACGGGTCGGCGAAATTCTCGACCCTCATCGAGGAGGGCAAGAGCAAGACGACAAAGAAATCCGGTGCATCCACCGGGCCATCCGAGCAGAAGGCCGAGCGCAAGCTCAACTTGAATATTTGCCGACGGTGCTAGAAGCCACGGATGGAAATTTCCCTATCCGCGATCGGGAATCCCGATATGAAGCCGAGTGCGATAGGAATTATCACCGGTGGCATGGCGTCCGGTCTCATTCTGCTATTGCTCGAGCTGCCGGCGACGGCGCAGGCGCCGAAGGAGCAGGGGGACTATCTCAAGACGATCGAGCTGTGCAACGGCGTCGCTCAGACACCGCGCGAAGCGCGAATTGATGGTTGCACCGCGTTCATCGACGCGCACGGAGGTGCGACGAAGGCCCTGGCCATTGCCTATAACAATCGTGGCAGTGCTTATGCCGAAGCGGGGGACTATGACCGCGCCATCCACGATTTCAATCAGTCGATCGAGCTCAATCCGGCCTACACCAAGGCCTTCAACAATCGCGGCGTGGCCCAACTGAGGAAAGGCGAATACGACCTCGCGATCGGGTCTCTGGATGAGGCCATCAAGCTCAATCCCAACTACGGCGAGGCCTTCGCGAACCGTGCGGAGGCCAACCTGCGAAAGAACGCGTACGATCGTGCGGTGCAGGATTTCGATGACGCCATCCGTGTGCGGCCGGAGATGACGGGCGCCTGGAGCGGACGCTGTTGGGCGCGAACCATGCTGGGCGCCCTGCAGGCCGCGCTCGAAGACTGCAACAAGGCGCTTCAATCGGGATCGAGCAATGCCGCAACCTACGACTCGCGTGCACTGCTCCAGTTGAAGATGGGCCAACTCGCCGCGGCCATCGATGACTATAGTGCGGCGCTGCGGCTCGAGCCGAAGCTGGCGAGTGCGCTCTATGGTCGCGGGCTTGCTAGACTCAAGCAAGGCGACAAGGCAGGGGGTGATGCTGATCTCTCGGCCGCAACGACGATTCAGCCTGGAATCGCAGACGATTTCGCGCACTATGGCCTTCCGTAGATGCTCGGGTCTGCATGCACGAACATCGAGTGCGAATATCGAGGTATTAAAATCCTGTATTCAGGCAAGGTCGATGGTGCTTAGATTTCACCTGCGTGACGACGTGACAGGCGCAGGCTTACGGACTACGCCTGCCACTTTGGAGTAGGCATTCCCTTAAGGCCCGCCTCCAGCTCTTTAGATTTTCCGTTCTTCCCAACACTCGGGAGGCGGGCTCTTATTTTCAGCAGGCCGTGGGTCGCGACTGGTGACCCCACCATACGGAAGTCATCGTCCGGTTCTGTTCAAGAGACATTGCTGTGGGCCGCACCGCTGGCCAGGAAGTCCGTTGCCAAGCCACGTTGCACAGTCCGATAGGATGGCACCGTAGCGGTGCTCTCCTCGTCGTGATGTTTTGTCTCGCACACGCCGTGCTGGGAGCGCATGAAGCAAGAGCCCAGTGTTCAGCGCGAGACGTCCTGCAAAGTCAGCTCCGGCTCAAGAGCGCTCCCATATCTGGCGTGCCGCGTATTCCAATTCGCGCCGCCGCTGACGTCCAGGTATGGAGGGCGATCGCGATTGGTACATTCGTAGATAGACTCAGCCTCATGGGCGCCCTCGATGCGGTCGGGTGTAGCGTTGGAAATCTGGCAGGAGACGTGCTCGCCAGTCCTGCCTTTTTCCTCAGCGTCACGAAAACGAACGCGGATCTCTTCGCAGTCTCTGCAGCCGAGCTCGGTTTCAAGGCGGACACGGCGTCGCTGGGAGATATCTATGCCCGTGCTCAGCAGCTCGGTTTTGCGCTCGCGGCAGCAGAGGTGGCACCACAACTGAGGCTGCAATATTTTGATCAGCCGGTTGGCGAATTTCTCATCATTGGAATGGAGCCGATCACCACGAGGATGGGCGAGCCGGTCATTCTGACAGTGGCCAATGGTGGGGCAGGACTGATTCTCATCGGCCAGGACGGCAGGGCCGACGCACAAATATCCGTACGCTCCCGCTTTCTGTTCGTGCGGCCGTCAGGAGCAGAGACCGCGGCATTCCTCCCGCCCTAAGAATACTGGCTGCGGAGAGGACTGCTTCGTTCGCGGCAACCGAGGTGAAGGGTGGACTTCACTGGGCCTGGTCCTTCACGGACCGCCCGGTTGCCGGCGGATGTCTTCGAGCAGGCTGCGCATCGCCTCGATCTCCTTGCCGAAGCCTGCCCAATCGCCGGATTTCAACTTCTCCATGGCCTGACCGTAATGAGCGAGCGCCTCTTGTGCGCGCGCTGCCGCGGCCCCATCGCCGGGCGATTCCGTGCTCGCACCCGGCGCTGCCTTTGCCCCCCCGCTGTTCACGAACAGCGCCGACAAAGCATCTTCAAGCGTTTCCTTCATGACGACGTGCTCGCCATAGGCGGCAATCACCCGTTTCAGCTCCGGCAAATGCCCTTGCTCGGCCCGCAGATACAGCGGCGAGACATAGAGGATCGAGTTCTCGATCGGAATCACGAGCAGGTTTCCCCTGATCACCCGCGATCCCATCTGGTTCCACAGCGATATCTGCTGGGAGATTTCCGTATTCTGATGAATGCGCGCCTCGATCTGGAACGGTCCGTAGACGAGCTTCTCCTTGGGAAATTCGTACACGATCAGCTTGCCATAGCCGGGCTCGTCGCAGCGCGCAGCAAGCCACGCGATCATGTTGTCGCGCCGGCTCGGCACCATCGGGATCATCAGAAAGAACTCGGCCTGGGCTTCGCCGGGCAACCGCATGATGATGTAGTAGGGCGCCATCGCGGTCGTGCCGTCCATTGAAGAGACGCCGTCGCCGGCCGGCTGGCGCGGGAATTGCCAGAGGTCCTCGCGGTTGTAGAAAACATCGGCAGATTCCATGTGATAGGTCTGGAAAAGCCGAGCCTGGATCAGGAAGAGGTCCTCGGGATAGCGAATGTGCCTTTGCAGATCGGGAGGCATTGTCGCGAACGGCTTGAAGAGGGCCGGGAAGATTCGACGATAGGTCGCAGCGATCGCATCGGCCTGGTCCATCAGATAGAAGTCGACAGTGCCGTTATAGGCATCGATGACCACCTTCACCGAATTTCTGATGTAGTTGAGACTATTGAGGCTGGACGCGCGCTGCGCATAGGGAAAATATTCGCTGGTCGTGTAGGCGTCCTGTATCCAGAACAGCCGGCCTTCGCTGACGACGAGATAGGGGTCGCGATCCAGAGTGAGGAACGGGGCAATCGCGTCGACCCGCTCCCGAATGTTGCGCCGGATCATGATCCGGCTGCCGTCGCTGATGTAATCTGAAAGAAACAGGTTCACGTCGTTGAAATAGTGGGCGAAGATCAGTCGCCGTACCATGCTCGACAGCGGCACGCCGCCGGCCCCGTCATAGGCCGCGTAGACGTTGTCCTTTCCCTTGGGATAGTCGAATTCCGGCACGGTCGCCTTGACGATGACGTAGTCCTCGGTCTGCTGCCCGTAATAGATGCGCGGCTCGCGAATGTCGGGACCTCCCTGCGCAACCGGAGGAACATCGTGCAGGTAGAGGAGCGGAAGCCCTTCGCCGCTCTTCTGCGTGACCGGACTCATGACGGCGCCATTGCCATGGGTGAACAGGATGTGGCGGTTGACCCAGGTCTGCGCGTTGGGCGGCAGAAGCTCGGAATTCAGCTCGCGCGCCGAGAGCATCACGCTCTGATAGGTGCCGCCGAGCCAGTAGCGATCGACATCGAGATTGCGCAGCTTGTAGTAGGTGCGGATCTCCTGCAACTGCGCGTAGGTATCGGCCAGGGGCTGCCAATCCCACAGCCTTATGTTCTCGATCGTGGCCTTGTTGGCCTCGAGCGTGCTGAAGGTAAGGGTCTGCTCCGCGGGAAACGGCTTCGGTGAGATCCGGTTGAGATTGTAGGCCTCGCGGGTCAGCGTGATGTTGCGTTCGATGTAGGGACGCTCCCAGTCAAGCTCGTTTGGCCTGACGTAGAAGCGCTGAAAGGCTGCGGGGATGATGCCCGATAGCAGGAAAGCGGCGCCGAACAGCAACGCAATCGCGGCGGTGGGAAGGCGATAGGTGCGGACCCACAGGTTCGCCCAGGCCGCCAAGGCGGCGACGACCGACAGCGCGATCAGGATCCATAGGACCGGCAATTCGACGTTGACGTCGGTATAGCCTGCGCCGACCACCACGCCGTTGTCGCCGAACAGCAGGTGGTAACGGTCGAGGCCGTAGGACCACGCCTTGAGGCCGAAGAAAAAGCCGAGCAGAGCCGAACCGTGGGAGATTGCCGCCGGCGACATGCGCTGGGCTCTGTCCTCGATGTCGCCATGCACCCAATAGACAAATCCAGCGAGCAGTGCGCTCATGACGAGCGTCAGCATTGCCCAGTTCTTGACTGCGACCAACGCGGGCAGGGAGAAGAGGTAGAAACCGATATCCTTGCCATAGAGGGGATCATTGCTGCCGTATGGCACCTGATAGATGAACCGGAGCAGCGTGCTCCAGTTGCCGACTTCGCCCCAGGCGACAAGCAAGGCCAAGAGGCCGCTGCTGGCGGCAATCACGCCGCGCCACGGCAGTCGTTCGCGCAGGAATTCGAGCGGATCAGGCTGAGCCGCGGCAGCCCCAAATGTTGGGACAAAGGCCGCAGGCAACCTGGGTCGCCGCCCGGCAAGACCAAGCGCAATTCGCGCGTTCACCCACAAGACGGTGGCCGTCATTGCGAACACGGCGAGGAAGCCGGCGGTTTTGGCGCCGATCGTGGTCCAGAACACTTGCGTGTAGCCGACCGAGGCGAACCACATCCAGTCGACCAGGATGTCGCTCACGAGAGCGAGCAGGATCAGGCCAATGACGGTGGCGATGGCCGCGACAATGAGCCCTGCCGCAGCACTGCGCCGCGGCGCCTTCTGGCCGGGTCCGGCGATCCCGATCGTCATGTCCGTATTATAGCAGAACGGCAGCCGGGGCGGCGCTTCGTGGGCGGGCGACCGATGCCGCGAACCGCCCGCGGGCCGGAGGCTGTTTTCCGGAACAGTGGTGCGGCGCAGCGCGGGCAGGTCAAATCAATCCGACAGCATTAACAAGTCCTTAATTGGCGAAACCTTACAGTCGATGGCACGGGCCGGCCCCATTGCCGGCATGGATCGTCGGACCGGATGAAATGCCGCCATTGGCGCGACAGGCTGCCGCTGGGTTTTGGTCGCGAGCCCGCGCCTTGGTACTGACCTCGGCGCTGGGCGCGCGCCGCTATGCCGGTTGCGTTCCCACGCTGGCCATCTGCCTGCTGATCGGACTGGTATCGTCCGCGCGCGCCGAACCGGTGCGGGGTGAGGCGACGTTTTCGGCCGGCGGCGGCTTTGCCCGCCTCGTCATCAAGCTCGGCGAGGACGTTGCCTCCGAGGTGACGACCGCCGGCTCGATCCTGATCATCCGCTTCGAGCGCCCGGTCGATGTACCGGTCGACCGCATCCCGGAAGGTGCACCCGACTACGTCAACTCCGCACGGCGGGATCCCGACGGCGGGGCGATCCGGCTGTCGCTGGCGCGCCGCGTCACGGTCAGCACCATGAATGCCGGCGAGCGAACGTTCATCGACCTCTTGCCTGAGGGCTGGAAGGGCCCCTCGCCGAGCCTGCCTTTGGACGTCGTGAAGGAACTCGCCGACCGTGCGCGCGCCGCCGAGCGGGCGCTACGTGCCCAACGCGCGGCTGCCGAGACCAAGAAGCGCCCGCCGATCCGCGTTCGCGCCTCGGTGCAGCCGACCTTCGTGCGTTTCGTCTTCGAGATGCCCGATGGCGTCGCCGTCTCTTCGGTGCTCAACGAGCAGAAGCTGACGCTCGCCTTCAACGCCAACCTCAACTTCGATCTCGCCGACGCGGTCGTGGCAGCCCCGCCGAACGTCGCCTCGATCAAGCAGAAGGCCGACATCGACCAGACCAATGTCGAGATCGCGCTGATCGGCGAGGCCGACGTGCACTCCTTCCGTGACGACAAGAACTATGTCGTCGATGTCGCCTTCCAGCCGGACAAGAACAAGGCTGCGTCGACGGCCGAGCAGGTCCTGGCGCCAGCAAAGCCGGCCGCGGCGCAGGGACCGCACGCGGCGGCCGAAAAGAAGGAGATGCCGCGCGAGGCCACGCCACCGACTTCCGAGACCATCGCGCGGGAGGCCCGGATCGAGGTGAAGCCTGAGGCCGCGAGCGCACCGCCAGCTTCCGAAGCGCCGACGCCCGCGCCGGTGCAGGCCGCACCCGAGTCCGTCGCTGCCGACGCTGCGCATCCGGCCGAGGCGCCGAAACCTGCGCCGCCGGCGGCAGAGGTCGCAGCGCCCGCTGTTGCCATGCCAAAACCGGTGGCCGTCGAAGCGCCGAAGGAGCCGATGAAGGAGGCCGCGAAGGAGCCGGTCAAGGACGCGCCGAAGGATATGGCGAAAGCCGCACCAGTCGAGGCGCCGGCTCCGGCCGTCGCGCAGGACGCTGCGCCGAGCGTCGATGCCCGCCGCGACAGCGACGGCCTGCGCGTGCTGTTCCCGCTCTCGGTCGCAACCCCCGCCGCCGCATTCCGCCGCGGCGACACCGTCTGGCTGCTGTTCGATACGCAGAAAGCCATCGACGTCGAGCCGATCCGCGCCAAGGGCGGCGCGATGATCGGCGAGGTCAGCCGCACGCCGCTCGACAAGGGCCAGGCCATCCGCATCCGCCTCAACCGGCCGCTGGTCTACTCACTGTCGACCGAGGAGAACGGCAAGGAGACCAATTGGCTCCTGACGCTCGCCGACAAGATCCAGGCAACGCCGCTGCCGCTGATGATGATGCGCAACATCACCGACCCAGCGCTCGCCAATATCGCCATCCCCTTCACCAATCCGGGCATGCTGCACAAGCTGACTGATCCCGACGCCGGCGACACGCTCTACGTCGTCACCGCGCCGCGGCCGGTCCGCGGCTTCATCAAGCGGCAGGACCTGGTCGATCTCTCGCTGCTCGAATCCGCCCACGGCATCGCCATTCGTCCGAACTCCGACGAGGTCGGCGTCGAGGTCGGCTCCGACAAGGTGATCCTGGGCAAGAAGGGCGGGCTGACGCTGTCGCCGGTCGACGTCTCCGCCGAGCGTGCGCCGACCGCGGTGCGGCCGGTCTTCAACATCGAGGAATGGCGCAAGGGACAGTCCGAGCTGTTCATGAACCGGCAGAGCGCGCTGGTTGGCGCGATCGCGGCGGTCGAGCCGGCGCAGCGCTCCATCCCGCGGCTCGACCTCGCGCACTTCTACATGTCGCGCGGCATGTATCACGAGGCCAAGGCAATGACCGACGTCATGCTGGCCGATCCCCTCAACAAGGAGGAATCTTCGGCGCTGATCATGCATGCGATATCGAGCATCCTGATCGGGCGGCCGGGGCAGGGGTTGAAGGATCTCGCCAATCCCGTGATCGGAAACAGCCACGATTCGCAGCTTTGGAAGGCGCTGGCCTACGCACGGCAAGGGAAGTGGGCCGATGCGCGTGAGAAATTCAAGAATGTCGAGTTCGCCATCGCCTCGCTGCCGCTCGACGTCCAGCGCATCGTGACGATGGATGCGATGCGGGCCTCGCTCGAGGTGAAGGACTATGCCGGCGCTTCCAAGCGGCGCAGCGAGCTCGAGGTCGTCGGCGTGCCGCCGGACATGGCGCCGTCCTTCGCGGTGCTGCGCGGCCGGCTCGCCGAAGCGCTCGGTCACGACAAGGACGCGCTCGACGACTACAAGTTCGCGGTCGGCTCGGACGATCGGCCAGCCGCCGCCGAGGCCAAGCAGCTCGAGGTCGCGCTGCGGCAGAAGCGCGGCGAGATCACCAAGGAGGACGCGCTGCGGGAGCTCGAGACGCTCGCGATGACCTGGCGCGGCGATGCCGTCGAGGTGAAGACGCTCCAAATGCTGGCGCGGATGTATGCCGACATGGGCCGCTACCGGGATGCGCTCGCCGCGGCGCGCACCGCGACCAAGCTGCAGCCGAATGCGGACGCCTCGCGCCAGGCGCAGGACCTTGCGCAGGAGCTGTTCGCGCAGATCTTCCTGAGCTCCAAGGGCGACGATCTTCCGCCGATCGAGGCGCTCGGAATGTTTTACGAGTTCCGCGAACTGACGCCGATCGGCCGTCGCGGCGACGAGCTGATCCGCAAGCTTGCCGATCGGCTGGCGTCGATCGACCTGCTGGACCAGGCCGCCGAGCTCCTGCAATACCAGGTCGACCATCGCCTGGAAGGCGCGGCGCGCGCGCAGGTCGCTGCCCGCCTTGCCATGGTCTATCTCGCCAACCGCAAGCCCGACATGGCCATTTCGGCGCTGCGCGCGAGCCGCATCAGCGATCTCTCCGGTGAATTGCGCCAGCAGCGCCTGCTGCTGGAGGCGCGCGCGCAGAGCGATGTCGGCCGGCACGATCTCGCGCTCGACATCGTGTCCAACGTCGCGGGCCGCGAGGCCGTTCGCCTGCGCTCCGACATCTTCTGGGCGGCGCGGCGATGGCGTGAATCCGCCGAGCAGATCGAACTCTACTACGGCGAGCGTTTTCGCGATTTCAAGCCGCTCAACGCGGTCGAGAAGAGCGACGTGATCCGCGCCGCCGTCGGTTACGCGCTCGCCGACGACGCGATCGGGCTGTCGCGCTTCCGCGAGAAATACGCGCCCTTGATGAGCGAGAGCTCCGATCGGCTTGCCTTCGACGTTGCGAGCAAGCCGGCGGCGGCCTCCAGCGCCGAATTCGCCGACATCGCGAAGCTCGCTGCCAGCGTCGACACGCTCGACGGCTTCCTGCGCGAGATGAAGCAACGCTTCCCCGACGCCACCGCCCGCGGGCCCATGCCGCCGCAGGCCAAGGACGAGACCGATCACACCGGCTCGCTGCCCGCGATCCCGCCCGTGAGGCAGATCAAGATCACGCGCTAGCTCTTCTGCTATGCTTTCGGCCTCTCGACAGCCGCCTGCCAAGGCGGCAATTTGAGATCCAAGGGGCGGGTCCAGTCATGCGCCGATACCGGGAGAAGCGTGGACATGAGCAAGCCGGTCAAGACCGAAGCCGAACTGATCGCCATGGCGAAAGCCGAATTGAAGGTCCATGCCGATTGTTCGGACGGCATGAAGATCATCGTTCTCCGCGATGGCAATAGCTGGGAGTTCCGCGACGAATCCGACCAGTCCACCATCGACAAGCCCGGCTACCCCGAATGCGTCGCCATGCTCGTGCAGATCGGCGATCACCTCAGCAAGCAGTATGACGTGAAGGGGTAGGGGACTCGCCATCGCGAGTGTCCCCCTTCCGCGCGAAGCGCGGCCCGCGACCTCGCCTCCCACTCCGTCATTGCGAGCGCAGCGAAGCAATCCAGAATCTTTCCGCGGGTGACAGTCTGGATTGCTTCGTCGCTTCGCTCCTCGCAGTGACGGGCGAAGGAGTGCGCCCCTTGCGGGAGCTATCCCCCGTAACTCTGCACCAGACTTCCCGCGACCAGCGACCAGCCGTCCACCAGTACGAAGAAGATCAGCTTGAACGGCAGCGACACCACGGCCGGCGGCAGCATCATCATGCCCATCGACATCAGAACGGAGGCGACGACCAAGTCGATGATCAGGAAGGGCAGGAACAGGAGGAAGCCGATCTCGAAGGCGCGCTTCAGCTCCGAGATCATGAACGAGGGGATCAGGATGCGGAGTGCGAGCTCGTCGGGGGTTGCCGGCGGCGGCTCGCCGGAGAGGTCCATGAAGAGTTTCAGATCCTTCTCGCGCACGTTCTTCTGCATGAAGCCGCGCAGGGGAACCGAGGCGCGTTGCAGCGCATCCTCGACGCCGATCTGGTTCTGTCTCTTATACACATCTGACGCTGCCGACAAAAAGGGGGGGGGGGGGGGGGGGGGGGGGGGGGGGGGGGGGGGGGGGGGGGGGG